>DASZFS010000300.1:0-1646 GCA_035939575.1 Vicinamibacterales bacterium
GGATAGACGTACTCGTCCATGAATCCGGCGAGTCGCCGCTCAAGGTCTTGCACCTTCTGCGAGTGCGCGAAGAGACTTTGCCCTGCGGTCAAGTCGCAGAAATGATAACCTGATTGGCCTCAATTGTCCCCGGGAGGCCCCATGTCCAACCTCGTGCGCTACGACGTGACGGACAGGGTCGGGGTCCTCACTATCGACAACCCCCCCGTCAACGCGCTTGGCCCAGGAGTGCTAGAAGCCATCGAAGATGCCATCGCTCGCGGCCTCGACGACCCCCAGGTCGAGGCCTTGGTCCTGATCGGCGCCGGACAGACCTTCGTGGCCGGCGCCGACATCAACGTCTTCAAGACGATCAAGAGCCGTGACCAGTCCCTCCAGAGGTCCCAGCTAACCCATGAGCGGCTCCTGCGCTGCGAGGACGCCAGGAAGCCGCTGGTGGCGGCCCTCCACGGCAATGCCCTCGGCGGCGGGCTCGAGCTGGCCATGGCCTGCCACTACCGCGTCGCGACCGCGGACGCCAAGGTGGGGCAACCCGAGGTGCTACTCGGTATCATCCCGGGCGCGGGCGGTACGCAACGCCTCCCCCGCCTCGCGGGCCCCGCGATGGCGCTGGAGATGTGCACGGTCGGCAAGCCGGTTTCCGCGGCGTGGGCCCAGTCGAACGGGATCCTCGACCGCGTAGTGAGCGGCGATCTGCGGCAAGCGGCGATCACATTTGCGCGGGAGTGCGCGGGTGAGGTTCGCAAGACGCGCCAGCGGACCGAGAAGATCGCCGACCGCGACGGGGGCCTCGCTACCTGCGTGGCGATCCGGACGGCGCTCGGCAAGACCGCGCGCGGCGCGCGGGCGCCCTTCTTCGCCGTCGACGCAATCGAGGCCGCGCTGACGCTGGATTTCGACGCCGGCTCCGCACGCGAGCGGGAGCTCTTCGCTGACTGCGTCCTGTCCACCGAGTCCCGCGCGCTCGTGCATCTCTTCTTCGCCGAGCGAGAAGCCCCCAAGGTGCCCGACGTGCCAAGAGAGACCAAGGCGGGCGACATCCAGCGAGCCGCCGTCGTCGGCGCGGGTACCATGGGCGGCGGGATCGCGATGTCGTACGTGAACGCCGGAATCCCCGTGCTGCTGAAGGAGGTCGACGCCGACGCGCTGCAGCGCGGCCTCGCCACAATCCGCAGGAACTACGAGGCCTCCGTCGCGAAGGGGAAGATGACGGCCGACGAGATCCACCGCGCGCTGGCCCTCATCACGCCGACGACGAGCTACGACGCCTTCGACCGCGCCGACATCGTGGTCGAGGCGGTCTTCGAGACCATGGACCTGAAGAGGTCAACATTCACCGATCTCGGCCGCGTAACGCGGGCCGATTGCGTGTTGGCATCCAACACCTCGACGCTCGACATCGACGAGCTGGCGCGCGCGAGCGGAAGGCCCGCGCAGGTGATCGGCCACCATTTCTTCAGCCCCGCTAATGTGATGAAGCTGCTTGAGATCGTGCGCGGGCGCGAGACGAGCCGGGAGACCATCGCCACGTCTCTGAGGTTGGCGAAGCGCCTGAGCAAGGTCGGCGTGGTAGTCGGGAACTGTTTCGGCTTCGTCGCCAATCGGATGCTGGCCTACTACATGCGCGAGGCATACCTGCTGCTCGA
>DASZFS010000301.1:0-17118 GCA_035939575.1 Vicinamibacterales bacterium
GCGAGGACGGCCATCGCGACGCTGCCGGCCCATCCGCCCTTCAGCCCTGCCGATATCGGATAGGTCCGGACAGGAAGCCAGGCGCGCAGCTGCTGGGGCGCGAGTGGAAGTCGATCGATGCTGTGACGCCCGGTCGCGACCTGGCGGTCATCGGGCACGACCGTCACTGCTTCTTCGTGATCGCGTGGAAACACCTCGCGGAACCAGCCCACGCACCCGGCAAGCGCCAGCACCGCGCCGAGCGCGGTCACCGACGCGCTCAGAAGCAGCCCGGCGAAGATCAGCGTGAAGCCTATCGCCAGGACGAGGGGCCACGCCGTTGGCGCAGGCACGTCGATGGTGTTCATCTCTCTCGCCATGCGTTCCTGATCAGCGGCCAATGATGTACACGACCGTGAAGACGACGACCCACACCACATCGACGAAGTGCCAGTACAGCGACAGCACGCCGATTCGCGCTGACTGTGCACCGCGCACCTGTCCCGCGAGGCCCAGCACCAGGACAATCGCCAGCATCATCAGACCGACAATGACGTGAAAAGCGTGCAGGCCGACGAGCGAGAAGTAGGTGGTGCCGAAGAGATTGGTCGAGATCGTCAGGCCGCGCTCGCTGATCAATCGGCGCCATTCCGCCGCGGTGCCGTACATGAAGAGTCCGCCAAGCACGATCGTGATCAGCCACCACACCATGAAGGACCCCGGCGCGTTGCGTTCGAGACGCGTGGCCGCCAGATGAATCGTCAGACTGCTGGAGAGCAGGCAGACGGTGTAGAAGACCGGGACCTCCAGCACGTCGTGCGGCGTCGGGCCAGTCACGCTCTTTCCGAGATAGAACAGATAGGCCACGACGAAAATCGTGAAGATGGCGGACTCGGCGATGATGAAGGACATCATGCCGACCGTGCCGCGGTCGGGCAGCGGCCAGGCCGGCGCCGCGGCAACGACCTCTCTCGATTGAATGTCTGCAGCGAGGGCTCTCATCACGCGTCTTCACTCGTACAGGCTGTCGGGGTCTTCCGGATGCTTCAGATCCCACAGCGGACGTCGGCTGGCGACTGTTGGAATGGTTGCGAAGTTGTACGCAGGCGGCGGCGAGCTCACGGACCACTCGAGCGTCCACGCGTCCCACGGATCCTTGCCAGCCTTCGCCCCCTTCCTGTAGGACAGGATCAGGTTCGCGACGAAGACGAGGATCCCCGCCGCCTGGATGAATGCGCCAACGGAGACGACCAGGTTGATGGCGTCCCAGCCGCGGCCCGGCTCGTAGGTGTAGATCCGCCGGGGCATGCCGAGCAGTCCTGCGACGTGCATCGGATCGAACGTGAGATGGAAACCGAGCGCGAACAGCCAGAAATGGAGCATGCCCAGCCGTTCGCTCAGCATGCGGCCGGTGACTTTGGGATACCAGTAATAGAACGCGGCGAACAGCGCGAAGAGAATGCCGCCGACGATGATGTAGTGGAAGTGCGCCACGACGAAGTACGAGAGGCTCAGCTGCCAGTCGAACGGCGCTGACGCCATCATGACCCCTGTCAACCCGGCAATCAGGAACTGAAACAGGAATCCGATGGAGAACAACATCGGCGTCTTGAACTGGATCCGGCCGCCCCACATCGTGCCGAGCCAGTTGAAGATCTTGATTCCTGTCGGCACGCCAACGGCCATGGTGGTGATCGCGAAAAAGCTGTTGGCGTAGGAGTTCATGCCAATCGTGAACATGTGGTGCGCCCACACGCTCATGCTAACGAACGCGATGCAGACCGTCGCCGCGACCATGACGGGATAGCCGAAGATCGGCTTGCGGGAGAAGACCGGAATGATTTCCGACATGAACGCAAAGCACGGAAGGATCAGGATGTAGACCTCCGGGTGTCCGAAGATCCAGAAGAAGTGCATCCAGAGCGTGGCGGATCCGCCCGCCTGGGTGTCGAAGAAATGACCGCCCAGGTAGCGATCGATGAGCAGCATGATCTGCGCGGCCGATAGTGGCGTCACGGCGATCAGCACCAGCGCGGCCATCGTCAGATACAGCCAGGCGAACAAGGGCATGCGGTTGAGGGTCATTCCCGGGCAGCGCATGCACACAATCGTGGCCAGCAGATTGACGGCCGTGCCGATGCTGCCGAACCCCGAGACCAGAACGGCGATCGTCCAGTAGTCAGCGCTCGACCCTGGTGAGAACGCGCGCGCGGTCAGTGGGGCATAGGCCCACCAGCCCATATCCGGCGCGGTGCCGGCCCCATACAGGCCGCTCCCGCCGAGAAAGCTGAAATACAACAGGAACCCGCCGAAGGCGCTCAACCAGAAGCTGAAGGCATTCAGGCGTGGAAACGCCATGTCGCGCGCGCCGATCATCAGCGGCACGAGGTAGTTCCCGAACCCGAACAGGATGGGCATCGCGACGAAGAAAATCATCGTCGTGCCATGCATGGTGAACATCCGGTTGAATACCTGCGGCGAGACGAAGTCGTTGTGCGGGTACATCAGCTGGATGCGGATGACGAGCGCCTCGAGACCGGCAATGCCGAGGAACAGCAGCGCGAACAGGATGTACAGCACGCCGATCCGCTTGTGATCGACGGTCGTCACCCAGCCGTGGAGCGTGTCGGCCCATGTGGAATTGTCGGACACGTCTGGTCTCCTGAAAGTCGGCGACTATCGGAGCGACCGCATGTAGCCCACGAGCGCGTCGAGCTCGGTGTCGTTCAGCTTCATCGCGGGCATCAGCGAGCTTGGCTTGATCGCGTCCGGATTCTTCAGCCAGACGCGCAGGTTCTCCGGCGTGTTCTCGGCCGCGCCGGACGCAATGGTGACGCGGCTCATCAGATGCGTGAGATCGGGACCGAAGCGCCCGGTCGCCGCCGTGCCGCGGACCGTGTGACAGTTGATGCACGCCGTGGTTTCAAACACGCGCCGGCCGGCCGTCGCCGAGGCGTCTTCGGCGGCGGGCTGCTGCTGCGCGCGGACCCAGGCGTCGAACTCGTCGGGCGCGTCAACCGAGACGCGCTGCAGCATCTTGGCGTGCTGCGTTCCGCAGTACTGCGCGCACTGCCCGAGAAAGACGCCCGGCCGATGCGGATCCATCCACAGCCGGTTGATACGATTCGGAATCAGGTCGGTCTTGCCGGCGAGCTGCGGAACCCAGAAGCTGTGATCCGTGTCGGCCGACAACAGCTTCAGGAACGTCGGCCTGGGCCGTGACACGTCGCTCACCGGAACGTGAAGCTCGTTCGCTGTGACTATCCCGAATGCCGGATATCGATACTCCCACCAGAACTGGTGTCCGATGACCGTCACTTCGACGGAGGTGGGTGGTTGTGGCGCGTCCTGAATCGCGTGGATGACCCGGGCGGTCGCCGCGAACAACACGACGACGATCAGGATTGGCATGATCGTCCAGGCGAGCTCAATCTGCGTGCTGCCATACACCTGGGGCGGTTCGCGGTCGAAATTCGCCGGCGTGGCGCGGAACGCCACGATGGAGTAAACCAGCAGAGCCGAGACCACGATGAAGATCACGGCCGTGATGCCCAGCACGAATATCGACAAGTCAGCGATGGCTTTCGCCGGTGTGGACTCGGGGGCAAAGATGCTCAGCAGCTGGGCTGTCTTCATCGCCGCGCCTCAGCTGCCCGGCGGACGTCGGGCAGGGAAGCGCCATTCACCGCCTGGCTGAAATCGAAGTCCGTCGCGGCAGCGCCGGTGATCAGTCGCGCACTACGGTTGAACGTCAGAGCCTGGAGCGCCCATTTGATGAACACCGTCACGCGGCTTTCGAACCCCACGAGATAGAGCACGTGGATGAACGCCCAGACCAGCCATGCTGGCAGACCGGACACGTGGAGGCCGAATATGTTGGCCACTGCCGACCCGCGACCGATGACCGCCAAGGTGCCCTTGTCAAAGTAGGCAAACGGGGGAAGCGACCGCTCCTCGCCTCGCGCCTTGCGTCCGATACTTTTTGCCGCGTAGGCGCCCTGTTGCATGGCGACCTGGGCGACGCCTGGCAGCGGCTTTCCGTCAGCGCCGGCGAGCGATGCGAGGTCCCCGGTGACGTAGATATCGGAGTATCCCGGGATGGTGAGGTCCGCGTTCACTTTGATTCTGCCGGCCTTGTCTGTCTCCGCCTGCGTACGTCCAGCAATGGTCTTCGCCACGGGCGGCATGGTCACGCCGCCCGCCCAGATCACCGTGTGCGCCTCGATGCGGCTGGCGTGTCCGCCGCCTTCGACGGTGAGTCCATCGCGGTCCACACCCTGCACCATTGTCCCGGTCTGGATCTCGACCCCGAGCCGCTCCAGGGACCTCCGTGCCTTCTGCGCCAAGTCCTCCGGAAACGGCATCAACACGCGCGGGAGTCCATCGAGCAGGATGATTCGAGCTTCGTCGGGGTGAATGGAACGGAACTCGTCTCTCAGGGTCTGCCGTGCGATTTCACCGATCGCCCCGGCGAGCTCGACGCCGGTCGGTCCGGCGCCGACGATGACGAACGTCAGCCAGGCCTGGCGCTGGACTGGATCCGGAATCCGCTCAGCGACCTCGAACGCGTACAGAATCTTGTGACGAACATTGACGGCTTCGTCGATGCTCTTCAACCCGGGCGCCCATTCCCTCCACGCGTCATGCCCAAAATATGACGTCTGCGATCCGACCGCGATGATGAGCGCGTCGTACTCCAATGACGCACCGTCGGCGAGCAGCACCCGCTTACCCTTCGGGTCGAGGTCCACCATCTGTCCGAGGAGCACGCGCGTGTTGCGCTGCCGTCCGAGGATGCCGCGCAGCGGCGCGGCAACTTCCCCGGCTGACAGGGAGCCTGTCGCCACCTGGTAGAGCAGCGGCTGGAAGAGATGGTAGTTGCGCCGATCGACGACGGTCACATTGACCGGCGCCGACCGGAGCGCGCGGGCGGCGCTCAGACCGGCGAAACCGCCCCCAACGATCACAACGTTCATGCACCGGGAATGGCAACGCTGATGCCGACACGCGATCTGGCGGCAATTGGCCGGAAACTGGCGAGCCATCGATGGTCATCAAAGGCGAACTGTCCGCCTTGACACACTCTGCGCAATGCGGCCGTGCATTCCGGGATTCCCGTGTTGTGTGCGCACACGCATTACGCGCTATGCGTCAGGCCGCGCAGCCCTCCCGGAAGAACACTTCGGGGCTGCTGTTTGTGGGTGATTTGTGGCGCATCTGGTATCGGCATCTGCATTGCTCCGGTTGACTCACGGAGCTCGGTCAAGACGAAACATTCAGGTGAAACCAACAATGGCTGTGAACACACCAGTACGTCGTATCGCGATTGTCGGCACCGGTGTCATTGGTGCGAGCTGGGCCGCCCAATACCTCGCGCGCGGCTTCGACGTGGTCGCGACCGATCCTGCCGCGAACGCGGAGGTCAGTCTGCGGAAGTACGTCGCGGAGGCATGGCCGGCGCTCACGCGGATCGGTCTGGCGCCCGGTGCATCGCGCGAGCGGCTGTCGTTCGCGACCGACCTGAAGAAGGCGCTGGCGGAGGCCGACTTCGTTCAGGAGAACGGGCCAGAACGGCCAGACTTCAAGATCAAGTTGTTCGCGGATATGGACGCCGCGACGCCGGTTGACTCGATCATCGCGTCGAGCTCGTCCGGGATCACGCCGAGCGTCATGCAATCGAAGTGCAAACACCCGGAGCGCGTTCTCGTCGGACATCCGTTCAACCCGCCGCACATCGTTCCACTGGTCGAAGTCGTGGGCGGCACCCAGACATCCCCACAAGCGATCGAACGAGCCATCGCGTTCTACGACTCGATCGGCAAGAAGACGATCCGTCTGAACAAGGAAGTCCCTGGCCACGTCGCGAACCGGTTGCAGGCGGCGCTGTATCGGGAAGTCATGTATCTCATCGAGCAGGGCGTGCTGAACGTCGTCGATGCCGATACCGCGGTGTCCTGGGGTCCCGGACTACGTTGGGGCGTCATGGGGCAGAGCCTGCTGTGGCACCTGGGCGGAGGCGAGGGCGGCATTCGCCACTTCATGGATCACCTCATGGGACCGCTCGAGGGCCTGTGGGCGGTGCTTGGAACGCCGGCGGTGACGCCGGAACTCAAACAGACCATCGTCGCAGGCGTCCTGAAGGAAACCGCCGGCCGCTCTGTCGACCGACTGGCACAGGAGCGAGACGAGGTGTTGCTGGGGCTGCTCGCGATGCGCCGGCGGATCGAAGCCGCTGAATCGCATCGCGCCGATCATCACGGCAACGGCGCATCGGACCGAGTCTTCTTTCTGGATATCAGCGGCGGCCGAATGGCTTCGGTGAATCCCGACGGTTCCGACCTTCACGTCCTCCTTGAGGGACTCCATCGGCTCCCTGACGGCATTCAGGTCGACGTCGACGCGGGGCACATCTACTGGACCAACATGGGCAATCCCACCGCGAACGATGGCTCCATCGAACGGGTCGACCTCGATGGACAGAATCGCCGGACGATTGTGCCCGAGGGCGCGACGTTCACGCCGAAGCAATTGGTACTCGACAAGAAGGGTGGAAAACTTTACTGGTCGGATCGCGAAGGCATGCGCGTCATGCGCGCGAACGTCGACGGATCGCAGATCGAAACGCTCGTGGACACGGGCAACGGCGACGCGCGTCCGGGACGCGACGCCACGAAATGGTGCGTCGGGATCGCCGTCGACTACGACCGCGGTCATCTGTATTGGACGCAGAAGGGGCCGGACAATGCCGGCAAAGGCCGCATCCTGCGCGCCAACCTGGAGAAGCCAAGCGGTGAGAGCCCCGCGGACCGCAGCGACATCGAAGTGCTGTTCGATGGCCTGCCCGAGCCGATCGATCTCGATCTCGATCTGGACAACCGGCTGATGTATTGGACCGATCGCGGCGACGCTCCGCGGGGCAACACCGTCAGCCGAGCGCCCATGGACACAGCGTCTCGCAACGGACATGACCCGGAGATTCTGGTCACCAGTCTGATGGAGGGTATCGGACTCGCGCTCGACTTGAAAGGTCGCCGGATGTTCTTCTCCGATCTTGGCGGCTCCGTGTACTCCGCAACACTCGACGGCTCGGAAAAGCGAGCGGTGACCTTTGCTTGTGGAAACCTGACTGGCGTTGCCTATGCCGATAGGACCTCAGATCGACATTGAACGCCGGTGAACGGGTCTTGGCGATCGACAGGCTCATTGGGTCGACTGGGTCGGCAGTCCGGCCTGCTGCCACGCCTGAAACCCTCCGTGGAGTGCCCGCACCCGTTTGAAGCCACGGTCCAAGAGTACGCGCGCCAAACTGGCGCTCGAGGCCTCGCTCGGTCAAGTGCAATATAGAATGATCTCCTTGTCGCGGGGCATCGTGTCGATGTGTCTCTCAAAATCACCGGGCGGTATACGTCGCGCCCCTAAGACCATTTGTGTCGACCCGCTAAACGCCTGCTCGCTTCTCAGGTCGATCACCAGGAGATCCCCTGGCTCTGAGGCGAGCAGTCGTTGCAGTTCCGAAATCTCGACGCGCGCGACGGAATAGTGGCGCACAAGCCAGCGCCTCTCGTACAGCTTCCACCCGACAAAGGCCAAGACGGCGGCGCCTCCCAGCACGCCGATCGCTTGCTGCGTACGCATCACGTGCGGCAGGACACGTCTACCGTACAACACTCCCGACATGACGGCCGCCGCCGACCAGGCTATCGCCGCGGCGCCGTCGATCGCGGCGAATTGTCCGGGAGGCATACGAAGGATCCCTGCGAGCGGCGCCACCATCAGACCGAAGCCGGGAATGAACTTGGCGGCCGCGACGGTGATGGCCGGACGCCGGCGGAAACGGCGTTCTGCCCGGCCCACGCACGCGTCGGGGTTGAGCGACAGGCGGCAGAGCAGTCCCAGCACCCGGCGACCCTGGAACCGCCCAAAGGCATACCAGGCCAGATCCCCGATCCAAAAGCCGCTCGCGCTCGCGAGCACGAGCGGCACGGCGGAAAACCGATTTTCGGCAGCGAGGCTCCCTGCGAGCAACAGGAGGGGGAACGCCGGCACCGGCGCGCCGAGACTCTCGAGCAAAGAAGCGGCGCCAACGACGGCTAGACCGTGAGTGACCAGCAGGTGAAGCACTCTTCACTATATCTCTCAAGATAGCGGCCCCATCACTCTCAAAGGTCTCGCCGTCATACTCATTCGCCTTCAGAAGTCATCTCTCCTCCTTAGACGTTGGAATCGTCCGACAGCAAGGCGCGCGTTTCAGCGACGACGCGGTCCTGGAACTTCGGGTCCGAGTTAGCCAGGAAGCGAAGGAAGGCGTTGGCATCCCGCCCAAGGCCGGTGTTCGGCGTGAAGCCCGGTTCGATCGCGTTGATCCGCAATCGTGGAGTCTCACGGGCGAAGACCATCGCGGCGGCGAGGACGCATTGCTTGGACGTGTGAGATAGTGTGTCACCTCGAACTGACCAACCGAAGAAACCAATGAGAAGAGGGCGTGTATGAGACCCGACCCCGACCAGGACCGAGCCGATGTCGAACAGGTCTTCGACACCTACCTGCGATCGCTCAACGCCGCGGATGTCGTACTGGCGTCTCAGGTCTGGTTGTTGAGCCCGGAGATCCAGGTGGTGACGCCCTTGGGCCGCTACAAGGGCTGGGACGGCGTGCGAGAGATCTACGCAAAGACGCAGGAGGAGTATCCGGAGCGGAACGCTCACGCCAGCAACGTCAGCATCGTCGTGGCAGGCGACGCCGCCTGGCTCGTCTACGATTTCGTGTTCACGGCGACGCTGGCCGATGGGAACCCCTTCATCGCCAAGGGCTGGGAGAGCCACGGGTACCAGAGGACGGTCGACGGCTGGCGCATCGCCCATCTCCACTATTCAGTCCGACCGCCGCAGCCAGGCTGAGCGAACGGTGCTGCGTCCGGACAGCTCAGTGAGGCACAAGATCATTCCTCACCACCTCTCCGTTCTTCATCACGAAGCGAACACGCTGCAGTTCGGTGACATCGGCGACGGGGTCACCCGCTACGGCGATGAGGTCGGCGAACTTGCCGGGCTCGATGGCGCCGATGCGGTCGGCCCAGCCCAGCATCTCCGCGGCATTGGTGGTGATGGCGCGGATCACATCGAGAGTCGGCATTCCCGCCGGACGCAGATTGAGAATCGTCACAATGCTGGCCTCGCCGCGCGTTTTGCCCGGATAGGCCCAGCACATATCCGACCCCGCAGCAAACTTCACGCCCCACTTCAGTACTCGCCCAACCAGGTCGTCGTAGAGTTTGTCGTGGCGGGCATCGGCAGCGACTCTTCGAGCGCGAGAAGCCGCTGACATCACGATGTGTGGCTCGGCCATCTTGACGAACCAGTGGCCATAAGAAGTCGGCGTCAGGTCGAAGAAGATGCCTTTGTCGCGGATCTGCTTCAATTGTGCGTCGGTCGCCTCGTTGCCGTGCTCAATGGAATCGGCGCCGGCATCGATCGCCGTTTGTATGCTGGTGGAGTCAATCGCGTGCACAGCGACTTTCAGGTGCGCGCGGTGCGCTTCTTCAATCGCTGCCGCGAGCTCAGGAACAGTGAGGTTCTCGTCAGCCGTGACCTTGATCACGTCCACGTTTTGAAATTCATTCCGCCGTACGGCCTCGCGCGCGCGGTCCGCTCCGTCAATGAATAAGAATTCCTGGTTGAGGATCGCCTCGGAAAGCGCGGGGTTGAGACTTTGAAGGTAGTCGCCTCGCGTGATCAATTTGCGCCCCGCAGCGAGCATTCTTGGGCCAGAAACGCGGCCCGCGTTGATGGCGTCGCGCAGTTCTGTATCGCCATCCACACCCGAATGGCCCAGATTGCGGACGGTGGTGATGCCGCTCTCGAGCTCCTCGCGCGCCATCTGCACGCCGCGCAGCTCGCGCTTGCTCTGGGATTCCACAATGTCCAGCAAGTATCCCGGAGCGAATAATGGATTGAACTCGCGGTCCATCTCCGCTTCCGGCGGCACAATGATGTCGAGCAAGAGGTGGGTATGGCTGTCGATCAAACCGGGCAGCAAGGTGGCGTGACCCGTATCGATGATCGTTGCCCCCTGAGAGGGTTGTACTTGCGAAGGCGGGCCAACTTGCTTGATCTTGCCACTACGAATCAGCACCGCCGCCGGCGAAAGCACATTCCCGGTGCGCGGATCCAGCAGGCGGTCTGCCTTGACCAGTGTGACCGGCGCACGAGATTGGGTGTTGAGACGCGCGGTTGAGCACAACGCGACGAGCGTGGCGACCCAAAACATTGCACTTTTACGCATGCGCCAATCACTCCAGCGAACATCTTCTGCGGGGCCTTCTCGCTCCTCCCAGCGCGCTTGCTGTTTGGGTCGACATCTGACCCGAGTATGCCGAGAGTCAGGTCAGATGTCAACCCGAGGTAGTTCGCGAATGATGCAGGGGATCGTCTAGTGTCGGCCCAGAATCGGGATATCCGCTCCATTCCCGTAGGCCACGGTCAGACCGGTCCGGGTTTGCGAGAGCCAGGCGTACCAGGTGCCGGTCGACGGCCGGAACACCGCGATATCCGTCTTGCCATCGCCGTCGTAATCGCCCGGGACCGGAATGTCGGAGCCGTTCCCGAAAACGGTGCTGACCCCCGTGCTGGTTGATGACTGCCAGATGTACCACGTCCCGTTCGACGGTCGGAAAATGGCGAAGTCGGCTTTGCCGTCGCCGTCATAGTCCGCGTTCACCGGGATGTCGCCCGCGGCTCCAAACAGGGTACTGACGCCGGTCTGAGTCGACGACAGCCAGACATACCATGTGCCCGTCGACGGCCGGAAGACCGCGTTGTCGGCTCGACCATCCCCATCGAAGTCAGCCGGCACCGGCACGTCCCCGGCGCCGCCAAACTGCAGGGCCGATCCGGTCTGCGTGCGCGAGAGCCAGGCGTACCACGTCCCGTTGGAGGGCCGGAACACCGCGAGATCGGCTTTGCCGTCGCCGTCATAGTCAGCCGGCACAGGAATGTCCGCGCCGTTGCCGAATTGGAGCGACATCCCGGTCTGTGACTGGGACAACCAGATGTACCAGGTCCCATTCGAGGGACGGAACACCGCCATATCTGTCTTGCCGTCCCCGTCGTAGTCACGTGCGACGGGTAGATCGCCGCCAGCCCCGAAGACAACGGGCATGCTCAGCCCGGAACTGTACCAGGTGCCGGTCGACGGACGAAAGACCGAGATGTCGGCCTTGCCGTCGCCGTCGAAATCGCCGGGCACGATGGCGATGATGACGGTTGCCGTGTTGGAGTCGGCGATGCCGACGCTGTTCGAGACCCGCACCCAGTACCTCGTCGTGCTCGTCAGCGCTGGGGTCGTATAGGTGCTCGCGGTCGCGCCCGCAATCGGACTCGTGGTCGTCCCCGTCGTTCCGACGTACCACTGGTAGCTCAGCCCGCTTCCCGACGCCACCACGCTCAAGCTCGCGGTATGGCCCGAAGCAATTGTCTGGCTCGCCGGCTGTGCCGTGATCACCGGCGCCCCCGCGCTCATCGTGAGCGCGAACACCACGCCAGCGTCCAGGTTAACGATCCCACCGCTGACAGTCGTCCCATAAAGGTTCCCGTCGGTCGCCTGGAGGAGGGACGCATTGGGATAGCCCCCATCCGTCCCGTCAGTGAACGCGTGCAGGACGGTGACGGTGCCGGCGGGGGTCATCTGGAAGACTGTGCCGCAGCCGCCTGAACAATTGCCGCCGCCGCCGTGGACAGTCGTCCCGTAGAAGTTCCCGTCGGTTGCCTGGATGAGGGCAGCCCAGGGGTTGGCTCCGTCGGTCCCGCCGGCGAATTGGTGCAGAACGGTGACGGTGCCGGCGAGCGTCATCTTGAAGACCGTGCCGCCGTTGAAGCTGCCGCTCTGGTAGGTCGTTCCGTAGAAGTTTCCGTCCGTCGCCTGGATGAGGGCCGTCAAGGGAAGAGCCCCGTCCGTCCCGGTGAACGTGTGCAGGACGGTGAGGGTGCCGGCGAGCGTCATCCTGAACACCGTGCCACAGGCGCTGCACGGGACGCCGCCACTCGCGCCGCCAATCCGAGTTGTCCCGTAGAAGTTCCCGTCGGTCGCTTGAACGAGGGCCGCGTAGGGAAGGCCCCCATCCGCCCCGCCGCTGAACGAGTGCAGGATGGTGACCACGCCGGAGGGCGTCGTCCTGAAGACCGTACCGTTACTACCAGCGCCGCCGTCGAGCGTCGTTCCGTAGAAGTTCCCGTCGCTCGCCTGGATGAGGGGCGCCAGGGGATGGCCCCCGTCAAGCCCCCCATCGGTGAACGCGTGCAGGATCGTGACGCCGCCGGCGGGCGTCATCTTGAAAACCGTGCCAAAGCCGGAGTCAGGGCCGTCCTGAGTTGTCCCATAGAAGTTCCCATCGGTCGCCTGGATGAGAGCCGCCTTGGGATCCTTCGCGTCCCCCGGGTTGCCAAACGAGTGGAGCACGGTGTGGGTGCCGGCGGGAGTCAACGTGAAGACCGTTCCGGCGAGTTGGCTGCCGCCGCCCTCGGTCGTCCCGTAAAAATTCCCATCAGTCGCCTGGATGAGGGCCGCCACGGGGCCGGCACCGTCCGCCCCGTGGGCGAAAGAATATACGACGGTGAACCCTTGCTGGGCCGTCGTCGATGCGGGTGCGACCAGCGCGACGGCCGCCGCCGCGACGAGAAGGCGAAGTCGTGCACGTCGCAGCATCAAAGAGCCTCCACGTGGGGTCAGCCAGCGTCGACTACAACGACGATCCGATGTACGTCGTGCCGGTAAGCTACCACACGACGTTGGCGCCCGTCACCGCGTCCCGCCTGCCGAAGTGCCCCTCGCCGTCTTCCGATGCGTGTCGAAGAACTCAATCACCGCCGCAAGATTCGGCGCGACGACGTCGCTGTGGAGACCGCCGGGCACCTCGATATATTTCACTTCCGTGCCCATCTCTTTCAACTTCGCCACCATCGTCCTGGAACCGCTCACAGGCACCGTCGGATCGGCGTCGCCGTGAACGACGATTTCCGGGACGCTGCGGATGCGTTCGAGAGTCGCCGGGGCACCGTTGCCGGAGATTGGGGCGATCGCGGCCCACAGGTCCGGGTACTTCGGGGCGACCTTCCACGTGCCGATGGCGCCCATCGAGTGGCCCATCAGGTAAATCCGGTTGTCGTCGATCTTGTACAGGTGACGCACGTGTTGGAGCACCTGCATGACATCCTGTTCGCTGAGCTCCTGTGTGCGTTTCGTCGTCGGATCAGCTGGCGGATTGCCGAGACCCCAGCCGTAGAATCCGTCGACGCGATACCCGAGCGGCGCCGCGACGATGTACCCGTGCGACTCGGCAAGCGGCGGCAGCGCCGACGTGTAGCCGTCGAAGAACGAGTCCTCGGTGCCACCAAGCCCGTGGAGCGCAACGATCAGCGGGAACGCCTTGGCACCGGTGTAGGCCTTCGGGACGAACATCCGGTACGGAAGAATTTCGTCGGCGCTCTCGAGCGCATAGTGCCGCTTGATGTCGCCCGTGCGGCCGGCGAATGGATCCTTCTTCGCTTTCACCGCGGTCACGACGGCTTCGGCGGCGCTCAGCTCTTTCTCAGGATCGAAGGTGCGGAGCTCGAGGCGTCCGCGGTCTACGTTCTTCATGCGGTCGACCGGAAAGAGAATCTCGGGACGCAGGTTTTCCGGCGCGCGCGTCGCTTCGTTCTGAAGCCTGGCGACGAGATCATCGAGGCCCTTGTGCAACGAGACCGGCAGGTTGACGGCTCCGAGTGCGGTCTCGCGATCGGTGACGTTGGCCACGAGCACATACGAGCCGTCCGCGATCTCGCGCAGATCGAGCTCGAACGGGAACGGGGATTCGCGGAGGTCGCGCCCGACACCTTCGAACGTGCCAAGCTCCTTCACGAGCACCGGCGCCTGGGGCGGCGCACCCGCGGCGCCCGGCGGTCCGCTGGGCCGCTTGTAGATGCCCACCTTGGCCGTCAGCGCGTGCTCGAGGCTGATCGACGGCGTGTAGATCTGTTCGAGCCGCACGAGATAGGGTTTCGACGAATCGACGACAACACCATTCGTGCGGAGCACGAGCGAGTTCGAGAATTCGAGGGCGTCCGTCCAAGGGCGGCCGTTGAGGAGCGCCATGCCCTTGGCGAAGAGGCGACGGAGCTCGCCGTTCTTCCCGAGACGAGCTGCCTCGGCAATCTGCGCATCCAGCGCATCGATTTGGGCCTTGAGCTCGCCTTGCGGCTTCACGGTGTTCTTGCGCGTCGTGTAGCCGACCCGCACGGACGCGAGGCTTGTGAGCGCCTGCGCGGAGCCGATCGCCGGCACGAGCACGACGCCGCAGACGACGGAGGCGATGAGCGCGCGGATTCTCATGAGCAGACTCCCCTCAATTGGAGATGCTACCCGAAAGCCGGCGAGAGTGAACCATGTAACCGGGAGAACCTCATTGCGTTCGGGGGCGCGACAGAATCGGAACGTCGCCGACGCCGCCCCACTTGATCATGATCCCTGTCCCGGAACTCGATTCGATGACATACCAAGTGCCCGTGGCGGGGCGAAAGACCGCGACATCTGTCTGCCCATCGCCGTCATAGTCTCCAGGTACGGGGACGTCGCCAAGACCGCCCCACGTGACGGCCATTTCCGTCGACGTCGTGGAGCGAATCACGTACCACCCGCCAGTCGACGGACGAAACACGGCGATGTCGGTTTTACCGTCGCCGTCATAGTCGCCTGGCACTGGGATGTCGCCTTCTCCACCCCATAACCGGGTGATGAAGGTGGAAAAGCTTGCGGAGGACAGCGCGATGAACCAAGTGCCAGTCGCGGGCCGAAAGAGGGCGAGGTCGGTTTTGCCGTCTCCGTCGTAGTCTCCTGGCACCGGGAGGTCGGCTCCGCCACCGAAGGAGTAACTCACGCCCGAGTCAGTGCTTGACAGCCAGAGGTACCAGACGCTGGTCGCCGGTCGAAAAATCGCGAGGTCAGTCTTGCCATCTCCGTCGTAATCGGCCGGCACCGGGATATCGCCCTCCCCGCCGAAGGCATAGCTGACGCCGGAGTTGGTGCTCGACATCCAGACGTACCACGCACCGGTCGCCGGGCGAAAGACGGCGACGTCAGCAATCCCGTCGCCGTCGTAGTCGCCGGCGACAGCCATGTCCTCACCGTTACCAAAGGGCGTGCCGACACTGGCGCCACGGATGTACCACGTGCCGTCTGACGGTCGAAAGACAGCGATGTCAGCCTTCCCGTCGCCGTTGAAATCACCGGCGATTGCGCGACCGGGTGTGATCGCGACTTCGTAGGATGCGACGCTCTCGCCGAACGCATTCGTCGCGGAGACGACGTAGTAGTACCGCTGACCGGCGACTGCGGAGGTATCGGTATAATGTGTCGTTGTAATACCCATCGCCAGCACGGATTCCTGACCAGAGGCAACCGCGCGCCTGACGGTATAGCTCGTCGCGGTCGGCACCGCGTCCCAACCGATCTGCGCGTGACGATCTGCCGTGGCGCTGACGTGGACATCGGTGGGCGTGTATGCGCGGGGGTGCAGACGGAAGATGGAGCCGCCGCCGTCGCCCTGCGCCGTTCCGTAGAGGTTGCCGTCTCTTGAGAGTACCAATGCGGCACGGGGGTTCGTGGCCCCTCCCCCCACGCACCCGCCAGGTCCCGTTTCGCCTCCATTGAAGGAATACCCGACGGAGACAGACCCCGCCAGCGTGACGCGAAACGCGGTTCCCGCGGGCGAGCAGGTCCCGGCACCGCCCTCGCTCGTCGTTCCATACAAGCCGCCGTCTGAACCTTGGATCAGCGCCGCCACGGGATGCGCTCCGTCAGATCCTGTGAAGGCGTGCAACACGATGGTGGTGCCGTCTGATAGTGTCCGAAAGATGGTACCCGACCCGAACGTGCCGCCCGCGAACGTCATGCCGTAGAAGGCGCCGTCCGCACCCTGCAGCAGTCCGCCTCTCGGGGACGCCCCGTCGCGTCCGGTTCCGTCTGTTCCGGAGAACGCATGAAGGATTGTCAGGCTACCGGCAGGCGTGATGCGGAACGTCGTCCCTGCGTTGAACGCGCCGGCAACCGATGCCGTGCCGTAGAAGTTGCCATCGGTGCTCAACGCCAACGGAGCCAGCGGATGCCCGCCGTCAGCGCCGCCGCTGAATTGATAGAGTTGGGCGTATTCGCCGGACGACGTCACGCGAAACACCGTTCCGAAGTTCGTCAGGCCGCCGTCACGCGTCGTCCCGTAAAAGTTGCCGTCCTGGCCACGCACCACGGCGGCGTACGGCTGCGCGCCGTCCGCCCCGCCCGTGAACGCATGCAAGACGGTGACTGTGCCGTCCAGGGCCATCCGAAAAACGGTTCCGAGATTTGAGGGTCCGCCCAGGCTCGCCGTGCCGTACACACTACCGTCCGGTGCCTCCAGCAGCGATCCACGCGGCGCGGCGCCGTCGGGCCCCGTAAACGCGTGGAGAGTCGCCGTGACACCATCCGGCGACGTCCGGAAGACCGTACCCAGATAGTCGGGCCCACCTGCCGTCGTCGTCCCGTACAGGTTCCCGTCGGCCGGCTGGATCAGCGCAGCTTCAGGGGAGTTGCCGTCGGGAGGGCCGGGAAACAACTGTACGATGGTCGTGATCGCGCCAGCGGTCGTCAATTTAAAAATGGAGCCATGATCGAGGGCCGTTCCGTACAAGTTACCGTCAAGACCGGACGCGAGCCCACGGGGATATCCTCCGTCTACCCCGTCTCTGAACGCGTAGAGTGTCGTAACCGAGCCGTCTGATGCGACCCTGAACACCGCGCCGCTATTTTCTGAGGCTCCGCCTACCGTCCCATACAGATTGCCATCTGTCGCTCGCACGAGTCCGAACGGCTCGTCGCCGTCTCCGTCCGGTCCGGTGAACTGGTGCAACAGCGTGAGCGATCCCGAAGGCGTCATTTCGAAGACGCTCCCATACCGGCCGCTGATGCCACCGCCACATGCGGTCGTTCCGAAGAAATTGCCGTTGGCCCCCTGCTGGACGGCGCGCGTACACGTAATTTGGCCGAACGCGTGCAGAACGGTGACGGTGCCATCCGGCGCCATCCTGAAAATCGATTCCTCGTTCAGGCTCTGAATGACGCCGTAGAAGTTGCCAT
>DASZFS010000302.1:0-1636 GCA_035939575.1 Vicinamibacterales bacterium
CGCCGACCTGGATGCTCTGGCCGAAATACTTCACGCCTCCGTCGATCAGCGCGTTGAAGTTCTCAGCCAGCGCTCCCATCGTCGTCAGCGCGAGGACGCCGATGAGGATGCCGAGGATCGTGAGCGAGCTGCGCAGCGTGTGGCGGAAGACGTTGCGGACGATTTCCATTTGCGTTGAGGATAGGGTGCGGGCGGTCTGAACGCGGGTAAAGGATCGCCCGCGATACGCCTACGCGACGCCCTAATACAATTGCCGGGCGATGCGAGGATGCGGTGTTCAGCCTGTTGCTCAGGGGCTTCGCCCTGGGCTTTGCCGTGGCAGCCTCGCCCGGCCCGATCTTCTTCCTGTGCGTTAGACGCACCCTCGCCTCGGGCCGCCTGATGGGCCTCTTCTCAGGGTTTGGCGTCGCCACCGTCGACGGCTTCTACGCCGCCATCGCGACGTTCGGGGTGGCGGCGCTGACGTCGGCATTCGTGGCAGGGCGGCGGCCGCTGGCGATCATCGGCGGCGCCGTCCTCATAGCGCTCGGTGCGCGGATCCTGCTCGAACGCAAGGCGTCGTCAGGACCTGGAAACGAGCCGGTCACGAAGACGAGCCTCGCCTGGGCCTACGCGTCGACGGTGGGCTTGACGATCACCAACCCGGCCACGATCCTGTCGTTTGCCGCGCTTGCGGCCGCGTTGGGACTTGGCACCAGCGGGTCGCTCGTCAAACCGGCGGCCGTGACGCTCGGTGTGCTGTGTGGCTCGGCGGCGTGGTGGCTCCTGTTGGTGTCCGCCACTTCTGTGCTGCGCACGCGGATGACGCCCCGCGTGCTGCGCGGTCTGAGCCTGTTCAGCGGCGCGGCTATCGTTGTTCTCGGAATTCTGGCCGCGATCTCGGCCGTTTCAGGGTAGGCATGGAAACGAAGAGCGCCCGCTCACGCACGATCACCTGGGAAGATCCGTTCACGATCATGCGCGCGGCGCCGGGCAAGACCGGGCTGGAGCTACTGCACGAGCTCAGTCGGGGCGAGCTCCCGCCGCCCCCGATCGCAGTCCTGATGGGATTCGACGGCGCCCTCTTCGAAGAGGGCCGCGCGATCTTCGAGGGCGAGCCGGCCGAGTACCTCTACAACCCGATCGGCGTCGTGCACGGCGGATACGCGATGACGCTGCTCGACTCGGCGATGGGCTGCGCCGTGCAGTCGACGCTGGGCGTCGGCGAACGGTACACGACGCTCGAGGTGAAGACCAACTTCGTGCGGCCGATCACGCTCGACACCGGACGTGTGCGGTCGGAGGGCCTGGTCGTTTACCGCGGCTCGACCATCGCCACTGCAGAAGGCAAGCTGACCGCGATCGAATCCGGCAAGCTGCTCGCCCACGGATCCACGACATGTCTGATCATCCCCGCCAGATCCGAGTAGTCGACGTCTTCACCGAGAAGGCGCTCGCGGGCAACCAGCTCGCGGTCGTGCTCGACGGTCGCGACATGCCTTCGGACCTGATGCAGAAGATCGCGCGCGAGATGAACTTTTCGGAGACGACGTTCATCCTCCCTCCTGACGATGCGTCGCACGCCGCGCGTGTCCGCATCTTCAACCCCGAGTTCGAGATGCAGTTCGCGGGCCATCCAACCATCGGCACCGCCTGG
>DASZFS010000303.1:0-10072 GCA_035939575.1 Vicinamibacterales bacterium
CGAGGCGCTCACCTGCCACGCTGGCGCTCATGTCAAGCGCCAGGACCAGGTTGAGCGGAAGCTGTTCGAAGCTGACCAGATCAACCTGCTGAGGCACGCCGTTGTCGAGGATCTCGAAATCAGCCGGCCCCAGGCCCCTGACGGGTGTGCTAGCCTCCGTCACGAGCACGTCGACGCGAACCGCCTCGACGCGGGTGGAAAAGGCAGGCTGCTGGCCGACCCACACTCCGAGATTGGCGGTGACGAACACCACACCCGCGACGAACTGGAGACCTCGCGGATTGGTCATGGCTGGCGCGGCGCACCTGGTTCGCCCGCGCTGACAAATGGGCGTCGGACGTCATCCACGAGATCATCCGCATTCAGGTCTTGCGCGATGTAGTAAACCCACCACGGATCCCTGGACTCCTCCTCGTCTCGCGGCAACGCGAACAGCTTTTCCGCCTCGATCAGCGTCGCTCGCCGATCGCCGCGACGATGGGCGAGGGCGGCCATCCCGACCAGGGGAGATTGCGCGTTTGGAAAGAGAGAGGACGCCCGCTCGTACCCTCGCGCTGCGGCTTCGAGGTCGCCGGTCGATTCCTCCACGCGTGCGAGAAACAGCTCGCCGTAGTAGCGAGTCACATCGGTCGTCGCCGACATGATGG
This sequence comes from Vicinamibacterales bacterium, assembly GCA_035939575.1. Lineage (GTDB taxonomy): Bacteria > Acidobacteriota > Vicinamibacteria > Vicinamibacterales > CAVVIG01 > DATKHR01. The sequence goes on from DASZFS010000303.1 coordinate 648, forward strand.
CCTCGCGCAACTCTGGCTCCGCCTCATGGGGGCGGCCCAGCAGGGCGAGCACGTGCCCCAGTCTCAAGTGGGCATCGACAAGGCTCGCGTTCGCGGCCAGCGCCCGTTTGAACAGGACCTCGCTCTTGTGGAGCTCCTCTTTTTCCGAGCCGACTAGAATGGTCGCGCCTGGCGGCAACGTGGCAGTCCGCATCACGCCTTGCACGTACGGGCCCGCATAAGTTTCGTGCTCGGCCGCGGCCAGGAAAAGAATTGAGGCGTCGTTGGGAAATAGAGCGACGCCATGATCGAGATGCCCCTGGTAGTAGCGCTTGTGATACAGCATCCACGCTGCTGTCGCGTAATACCAATCGCGGACCATCTCATCACGGCTCGGCGCCGGCTTCTCGTCGCTTCGAGTGTGCCGAACCCGATCGAGCAACATGCGCGCGATCTCCCAATGAGCTGGTCTTCCCCGATAACCCGTTGCCTGGCCGTCGGACATGTCCACGAGGACGCCATGTCCGTCGCGGTACGGCTGCGGGGACCTTGTCAGCGGTGATGTTCGGCCCTCTGAAAGCATCGCGATGTCGCTGTGGAGCAACGCGCCCCGCTTGAGAACGTAGTTGTCGGCGCCGACGCCGCGCGCTTCCGCAGCGGCGAGGTCCAGCGCTTGAAGGTCTTCGTCGAGATGATCTATGACCTTGCGTTTCACGCATTCGGCATTGGCACGGGTCAGGGCGTCACCGGCGGCCGCGTGTACCAAGGCGATGCCGCCGGCGGCGCACGCCAGCTCGACGAAACGTCGCGCTAACGCTTGGTCGCGGAAGTACCGGGGGTACGGGCGCCTTCCAGGTCGAGGCACCGTCAAGACTCCATCAGGGTGCCTCATCTGAAGTACCAGCATTTCCAGATCCTGCGTCAACGTCTCGAGAGCGTTGTCAGACCACGAGGCAACCTCGGTCGCAGCGTCGTCCGCCGATCCGGGTTGGTGATGCAGCACCGCTTTCAGCCACAGCTCGACGCGCTGAATGCGATCAGCCGTGGGAGGCGCGAACGTGGATGCGCTAGGGGCCGGTGACTGCACAGCGGGGACCTCGGTGACGCCGCTCGCAAGCCAGGCCGCGACGAGAACCGTGGAGAGCACGAACCAATCCTCGCGCTACACGAGGTCGAAATCAAGAGTGGGCTGCCACTCCGCACATGGGACGGTCGACCTTCGTACAACGCCTCGATGCCTTGCTATTCGATTTGGCGTGCGACCGTGGCTGACGAACCCGTCATCGCACGCAGACGATAGTGACCGCGAATTACCGATCTTGGCGCATCGCAAACTGACTCCACCTCCCCTGATGATCCCGATGGAGCGATTCGACTGATCTTCGATCCATCCGTCTTTGCCTTTGGATCGGGCTTCACGACGTAACTGACCGTAGTTCCCGTCGCAGTTACGCGGGCCCTTCGGGCATTTTGATCGACGCTGGGTCTCGCCAAACTGTTAATGAAATTTGGCTCACCATCCTGGACGACCTTCGCAACTGGCTCATACACAGTGCCGCGTGACAGTCGACTTGGCAACCCTCTTCGAGATCAGGCCTCGTGGCTTACGCTGCCGGCCCCTTCTCCGCCAGGTGGCACGCGGAGCAGTTCGTAAGTCGCCAGCAGGCCGACGATGCCTTGCGAGAAGCCACGCGTGAAGTCGTCCACCTCGAGCTTGACCGGCAGCTGAAATTCGTTGAGACGCGCCAAAGCGGCAGCTCTGCCTTCAACATCCTCCTGCGCCAGCGCAATCAAGGCTAGCAACTGACTAACGTGCGCATTGTCCGCCGCCGCATGGTCGCGGAGTGCTTCCAGCGCCACCCTCATATGCGCCATGCCCTGCTTCTGGCCTTCGAAGACTGCGCGCGCCAATCCCTGGCCTTTCAGGAACCGCGACGCGCGCTCGAGTGCCCAGATCTTCAGGAACGAATCGAGCGACGTGAGTGCGTCGAGCAGGAATGCCGTCACCACCTTGCAACGTGGGCACCGGTTCAGACAAAACGAATGAACCCCGAGCTCGGGCCAGCCGCGAGGGAGCTCCGTGATCGCGTCGATGGGGACAGCGCGCGCCTCGCCTCGGGCGCCAATCGCCCGAAGGTAATCGAGCGCAAGAAGCGGAGACGTGAACAACAGAAGGGACGTCTCTCCGTTGACGGGAGGAAGGCACAGAGTGCCGCCGTTGCCGACGTTACAGAGAAAAACCCACTCCGGCTTCTGCCGGCCTGCGAGGATGCTTCGCATGCGGTTGCTCAGGGCCTGCACTTGTGCCTCACGCTCGGCCGGAGCGAGGTGCTCGATGCCACACTCCATGGAGGCTGGCACTGGCTGCTGTTCCGTGGACGTAGCGGTCGTCAACGCTGCCGTCGTCGAGCCAGCAAGGGTCGAAGCAGGTTCTGCCGATCCCGCGAGCGGCACTCGGCAATGGTCGCAGCGCTTTGCCCATTTGAAGTTGTCCTTACCGCATACGGGGCAAGTCATCCGAGTAGAGATTTCGTTGTGAAGTCGAATTCTACTCGCGCCACAATGTCTTGAACAAACCGTCGCGTTGCTTCCTGTCACCCAGCCGGTGAGGATGACGGCGCCGCCCGGCCCCGAGGACGATTACACGCTCACCGAGGACCTGGCGACGCGCGCCAGAGCGTGGCTGCTCAGACAGTCAGTCACTCGCGCCGGATCGACCGGTCTTCATGTACTTCGCGCCCGGGGCCACGCACGCGGAGGCGAAGGCAAAGGCGATACAATCACGCTCAGCGTGAACGTCAGGCGCGCGGGAGAAGCGCACTTGTCGCGCACGGTCCCGCGGACGTCTTCCTGCGACGAGACCTTCGATGTCGGTGAGGACACGGCGTCGCCAGTGGGACCCTATGAAGCGCCGTTCCGGTTCACGGGCACGATCGAGAGAGTGGAACTCCGCTGAGGAGGGCTGCATGAACCGCCGCGAGTTCGTGAAACTGGCTGGCTCGGGCGTGTCGACGGCGGCCCTTGTGGAGGCGGTCGTCTCCGCGCAGCAGGCGCAAGCACCCGCGAAGTCGGGCATCGTCGCGCCGACGACGTCCGCCCCGGTGAAGATGAAAGTGGGCACCCAGCATGGCCACAGCGAGGACATCCTGCGCGCCTGTGCCGCCTTCGGCGTCAACAACATCTGCAGCGGCCTGCCGTCGGCGAGAATGGACGACGCCTGGTCGGTCGACGGGCTGTCGAGGCTGCGCGATCGTGTGGCAGCCCACGGCATCTCGCTCGACATGGTGCCGCTGCCCATGAGCTCGTCAGAGATCTCCGGTGCCGAGATGCCGGCGATCTACCTGGGCCAGAGCCCCGAGCGCGACCGCAACATCGACGACATCTGCGAGATGATCCGCAACTGCGCCCGCGCCGGGATCATGCAGGTGAAGTACAACTTCACGCTCATCGGCATTCCGCGCAGCGGGACCGCACGGGGACGCGGCGGAGCGCGGTATTCCGAGTTCGTGTTCGCCAGCGCGAAGCAGGATCCGCCGTTGACGAGCGCCGGCAGGGTGGACGCCGACACCTACTGGGAACGCATCACCTACTTCCTCGAGCGCGTCGTCCCCGTCGCGGAAGAGTACAAGGTGAGGATTGGCTGCCATCCGCAGGATCCGGGCGTTCCGAAAGGCAGCGGCTGGCGTGGAGTCGACGCGGTGCTCGGCTCGCCGGATGGATTGAAGAAGTTCGTCACAATCAAGGAGAGCCCGTATCACGGGCTCAACTTCTGCCAGGGAACGGTCTCTGAGCAGCTCGAGCGTCCGGGCGAGCAGATCTTCGACGTCATTCGCTACTTCGGGTCGCGGAAGAAGATCTTCAGCGTCCATTTCCGCAACATCGAAGGCGAGTTCCTCAACTTCCGGGAAACCTTCATCGACAACGGCAGCGTGGACATGCTGAAGGCGATGCGCGTCTACAAGGAAGTGGGATACGACGGCATGATGATGCCCGACCACGTGCCGGGCGTGGAGGGCGTGGGCAGCGATCAGGGGTTTGCCTTTGCATTCGGCTATATCAGGGCGCTGATCGCGGCCGTGTCGGCCGAGCCGGCGTAAGCGATGGCACCACTGGCTCGCGGCGTCCCAAACGGTCGCTATCTGACCCATACGCACGGTGAGATTTCTCTTTGGGCTTCCCGCAATCATTGGCCATAATGGCCGCGGACGGAGAGCCTTGTCCGGGTCGTCGGAGAGACGGGCTCCCTGATGCTTGTCGTCGGTGTCGATTGAGATGGAGCACAAACATGACGAGCAGACGTTCCCTCGTCGGCGTCGGCGGCGTCCTTGGGGGTCTGATTCTTGCGGCCGCGTCGCTCTCGGCGCATCACTCATTTGCCGCCGAGTACGACCAGAACAAGCCGGTGACCCTGCACGGCAAGCTCACCCGGGTCGAGCTGACGAATCCGCACGGCTGGATTCACCTGGACGTGACCGACAAGAACTCCGGGGCGGTGGACTGGGCGGTAGAGACGGGTCCCACGAACGTGTTCGTGCGCGCGGGCGTCCGGAAGACTGATTTCGTGCCCGGCAGCGAGATCGTCGTGCAGGGTTTCCTGGCGAAGAACGGCACGCACACCATCAACGGCCGGGAGATCAAGTTCGCCGATGGCCGCGAATTTTTCATGGGTTCTTCGGGGCCTGGCGCGCCAACCCAAGGGCGCTAGCGTCAAGACGGACACCGGCGTAGCGACGCGATTGGAAACGAATACGGCCGTGGCGTCTTACCGTGCCAGCCGCCGCAGTTGGATCCAGGTCGGCTGGATGGCCGCGATGCTGGTTTCGGTGCTGGCCGTCGGCTGGTTCGGGTCCGTCGGGTTCGCCCACTCGGCGGCGGCTCAGTCATCGGGTGTGTTGCGACGAACCACCGACGGAAAGCCGGATCTTTCCGGCATCTGGCAGGCAATGAACGGCGCTGAATGGGACCTGCTCGATCATGCGGCCACGAAAGGCGTGCCGGCCGGCAAGGGCATCGTCGAGGGTAACGAAATTCCGTACCGTCCCGAGGCGCTGCTGAAAAAGAAAGAGAACTTCACGAGTCGCGAGACCGCGGATCCGCTGAAGAAATGCTTTCTGCCGGGCGTGCCGCGCATCATGTACCTCCCCTATCCCTTCCAGATCGCGCAAGGCCCGAATCAGATCCAGATGCTCTTCGAGTACGTTCATGCGGTCAGGAACATCTTCCTGACGGGGCAACACTACCCGCCGCCGATCGACTGGTGGCTCGGGGATGCACGCGGACGTTGGGACGGCGATACGCTGGTCGTCGACGTCATCGACTTCAACGACGTCACCTGGTTCGACCAGGCCGGCGACTTTCACAGCGACCAGCTGCATGTGGTTGAGCGGTACACGCCCACCGGTCCGGATCACATCCGGTACGAAGCCACGATCGAAGATCCAAAGACATTCACTCGACCATGGAAGATCGGGATGACGCTCTACCGTCATAAGGAGAAGGACGCGCAGCTCCTGGAATACGAATGCTTCGCCTATGAAACGCCAGAACCGCGTTCTCGTTAAGCGGAGCGGCGCGATGTTTTCGCCGTGCGCGCGATGGAGATTCCCGATGGTCAGTCGCATTGTCGGCTCCGTCCCGTGGACCGCGTCGATCCTCCTGGCAGTGGTGTGGGCAAACGTTCCGGCAGCTGGACAGATGGCTAGAGGTCGCCCGCCGGTCGCCGGCTGCCCTCCAACAGCCACGGCCTTCCACCCCTGTGCGGCGGAGAAGGCAAAAACGTTCAACCCTCCACAGACACCAGACGGCCACACCGACTTTCAGGGGCTGTGGGAGGCGCCGATGGCGAACGGTCTCGGCAACATCGAAGGGCGGCGTGGCGGCACCGACGACGAGTACCAGACGGCGGCGCCGACCTCGCTTGTCGTTGATCCCGCGAACGGAATGATTCCGTATCAGCCGTGGGCGAGAGCGCAAAAGCGCGAGAATGCCGACAAGTACATCGATCCATACACGCACTGCCTCCCGATCACCGCACCGAGGATCATGGCGAGCCCGCGCACGCGCCAGATCGCGCAGTACGCCGATTACGTCACCATCACGAACGAATCGGGTGGTCACCCGTTCCGTGTCATCTACATGGACGGCCGTCCGCATCTGTCGGCGGACATCAAGCTCTGGCGGGGCGATTCACGCGGCCGCTGGGATGGCAGGACGCTGGTCATCGACACGACGAACTTCAATGGCCTCTCGTGGTTCGGCGGTGGCGGAGACTTCTACAGCGATGCGCTTCATCTGACGGAACGCCTCACGATGGTCGACGCGAATACCATCGACTACGCGGTCACCATCGACGATCCCAAAGTGTCGATCAGACCCTGGACTATGGCGTTCGCGCTCGAGCGGAACCAGGAGAAAGGCTACGAGCAGATGGAGGAAGGCTGCTTCGAGAGTGACCGCGACACGGCAGATCTGCTGCTGACCGGCTTCAAGATGTACACAGGACCGAGGTTTCCGAAGTAGGGCGTGGAGCGTCAGCGGTGAGGTGCCGGCGACGCAGGCAGTTCCCGCAAACGGCGATCGATCTACTGACAGGGACCTAATTCCAAATCACGCCGGAATCGACTGGGATCGCACGCGCGAGGATATTCACGACCAGCCACTTTCGCCGTGACGATCGACCTGGGGTGAGCGTCGGCTGGTAGGGAGAATCGAGTGCGTCCACGTAGGGTGTTGGCGCTGATCGGTTTCGCGGCGGCAATCCTGCCCGCCCAGACGCGCGTGGATAATACCCACGCGATGGACTCAGTCCTGGTCAAGGACTGGGTCCCCGATTCTTCACTGGTTGTTCCGGAAACGAACATCCTCAAGGCGCGCGTTCCGGCGATCGATGTGCACGTGCACGTCGGGACCGATCGCGGCGATACACAGGAGTCGCTGGCCGCCTGGGTGAAAACCATGGACGAGGCGGGCGTCGAAAAGATGATCGTGCTCACCGAAGCAACGGGTGCGGAGTTCGACCGACTGGCGGACCTCTATCGAAAGAATTATCCCAATCGTTTCCAGCTCTGGTGCGGTCTCGATGAGCAGGAAATCGAAAAACCCGACTATCCCGAACGTGCGGCCGCCGAACTCGATCGCTGCTACCGCAACGGCGGTCGTGGCGTCGGCGAGCTTTCCGACAAGGGATGGGGAATCATCGGAGGCGTCGTCGCTGCGTATGGCGACCCGCCCAGGCTGCCACGCGAACGGCGGATGCACCTTGATGACCCGCGCCTTGACCCGTTTTGGAACAAGTGCGCACAACTGAGAATACCGGTCAGCCTTCACGTTGCCGATCACCCCTCCGCGTGGCGGCCGCCCGACATCCATCAGGAGCGCACGCCGAGGTATCAGGTCTACAACCAGTATGGTTCGGACGTGACAACCTACGACGACCTCTTGGCCCGGCGCGATCGTCTGCTGGCTCGCCATCCCGCTACGACATTCATCGCCGTTCATTTCTCGAACCAGGGCAACGACCTCGGCTCATTGAGTCGCGCGCTGGATCGTTTCCCGAATCTGTACGTCGACCTTTCTGCTCGCGATTACGAAATCGGCCGCCAGCCTCGCGCCGCCGCCAGGTTCCTCGAGAAATACAAAGACCGAGTGCTGTACGGAAGCGACTCGATGCCGGCCACGACAATGTATCGCGGCTGGTGGCGGCTGCTGGAAAGTGCCGACGAATACATCCCCGGTCCTGTTTGGTGGAGGCTGTACGGCTTGGATTTACAAGACGGTGCCCTCGACGCCATTTACCGCGGCAACGCGAGGCGCCTTCTCAATTGGAACTAGGGGAAGTCCGTGCGCCGCCGCGGGGCGGCGATCAACAAACGCGCCGACGTTCAATTTGGATTCTTACAAGTTGAGACTTCTGAGTTCTCACTTCCGAGCGAAGCGAGGATTGGCTCGCCATCTTGGACGAGTTTCGCAACGGTACCTCGAGGCAGCCTGAAGAGCTTGGCGAAGAGAGTGGGGTTCGAAACGCACGGCAGCGTTTTTCCCACACACGCTTTCCAAGCGTCCTCGATCGACCACTCCGACATCTCTCCGTATATTTAGAATCAGTAGTTTACGGGCGAGTGGATGAGTCTGAAAACCCGAACTGTGTCAGAAACTGTGTCGGACCTCCTAATGTGCCGCGATCACTCACGGGCACGCGCGGCCCAGCGTCGGCGGATCGCGCCGCGCCAGGAGTCGCTTAGTTTAAGTTTAGGTCACGGCGAAGTTCCTCGATCCGCCGGCGCGCAAACTCCAAATCCGTGGGACTATTCTGCGCCACGCTGATCGCTTGTTCGAAGGCTCGAATGGCGTCTAGATGGCGCTTCTGCCTCGCCAGAAATTGTCCAAGGAATAGATAACTATCCGGAGCACTCGAACGCAGAGCGACAGCTCGCTGAAGGCTCTCCTCAGCGTCATCGACCTGGCCAGCCTTTTCATAAATGAACGCGAGCGCACGTTCTCGTTGCTCTGGCTCGGATCGGCTAGACCAGTTCTTCACGACGTACTCCGCAGCCGAGTACCAGCGCACTCCGGGCAAAATGACTTGAGCCAAGACCAAAATGCCAGCTTGACCCACTCCTCGAAGAATGAGGGATACGTCACCCCTGGCGAACCTGTCGCGCCTCATTCGGACGACTCGTTCTGCGATCGGGCCGGCCAAAGAGGCCGCCCGTCCGCCGAGATGTTCGCCACCCACTGCGGATCCAGCCGCATCGTGTGACTACGATCCGGCGAGAGTTGATCCTCGGGAAACAGTTCGCGCACTCGGATAAACACCAGTCGTCCTGCCTCCAATCCGATGAACTGCATCCCACCAAACGCGACTCGCACAGAACCGCTGGTCTCGTCGGCGAACACGATCTGGTCGGTCGGCAGCGACACCCGGAGGCCGTTCGGGAACAGCACGAACGTCCCTGGAGGGCCATTCCCAATAATCGGTAGCGTCGATGTCCGGTGTTGTTCACGAAGCAGCGTCGTCGGCGCGATGAAGTGGATGAGCAGTGGCATAACTCTCGTTTTCAATGAGCGAACGGACTTTGGAACGTTACGCGGATGGCGCACAACGGCGTGCTACCTCCACACGCCTACGAACCGGCGTGGTTCTGTTCGGACTGCGGCGAGAGCAGACAACTCCCGGCCTAAAAAGGCCGTGCAAGCCGGTTTGGGCCTACAGCCGCGGCCCAGGTCGCCAGCGGCCACTTCCTCTGGCACCAGCCACAGGCCGAAAGTGCCGGCGTAAAACAACGCGCCGTCCGTGCAGTGAAACCACAACATATTCCGCAAGGACGATGTCGCGTCGGGCGACGTCTCCAAGAGGTGCCACCCGTTGCACTTCTTGCAGCGCAGCTCGTCGCCCGGCATGAGGCGCGGGCGCTCCGGCTCCGCTTCGCACCGGTCCGCGCAGATAC
>DASZFS010000304.1:0-9407 GCA_035939575.1 Vicinamibacterales bacterium
ACCTCGACCGTTCGACCGTCCCGTTGCGAAACGTATCGACCCCGTGTGAAATCTACACAGCGGCTTCGACTTCCGGGCCCACAGCGAGTCCAGGGTGACCCGCGCGACGCCGGAGGAGCTGGCGTTCCAGTTCCGGGAACCAGCGGGCGTTCGACGATCTGCAGATTAGGACTCCTGCGCGCGGTCTAGAGCAACCGGCACCTGGAAGAAGTGCTGACGGACTCCCGGTTCAACGACTTCGGCGTCGACGCGCGCAAGATCGAGGACCGGCCGGTCGTGACGGAGTACGAGCCCAACGCGATCCGAACCCACCGTGGTCGGGATTACAAGAAGAGACATGGTCTTTCCTCATTCATCGTGAACGCCTGAACGCCGCAGGCTATGATCAAAGCGGGCATTCTTCCCGATGTGGATCGTTCAGGTTGCGCTCAAGCGTCCGTATACATTCGTCGTCCTCGGCCTTCTGATCCTCGGCATCGGCCCGCTGACCATCGCGCGGACCCCGACCGACATCTTCCCGAACATCGACATCCCGGTCGTCACGGTTATCTGGACCTACACGGGCCTTGCCGCGCAGGAGATGGCGGACCGCATCGTTTCCAACTACGAGCGGACGCTCAGCACCTCGGTGAACGACATCGAGCACGTCGAGTCGCAGTCGCTGCGCGGGATCTCTGTCGTGAAGGTGTTTCTCCAGCCGGGGGCCAAGGTGGACCTCGCGGTCGCGCAGGTCACGGCCGTGTCGCAGGCGGTCCTGCGCCAGGCACCGGCCGGCACCGTGCCGCCGTTCATCCTCCAGTACAACGCATCCAGCGTCCCGGTCATTCAGCTCGCGTTGTCGGGCGCAGGGCTCTCGGAGCAGCAGTTGTTCGACCTGGCCGTGAACTTCCTGCGCCCGCAGCTGGCGTCGGTGCCAGGGGCCCAGCTGCCCTATCCGTACGGCGGGAAGCAGCCGCAGGTGCAGGTGGATCTCGACCAGACGGCGCTTCAGGCGAAGGGGCTCGCGCCGAACGACGTGGTGAACGCCATCGCGCAGCAGAACCTGATTCTGCCGGGCGGCACCTCCAAGATCGGATCGACTGAATACGACGTCGACCTGAACGCCAGCCCGACGCGGATCGACGAGCTGAACGACCTGCCGATCAAGACCGTCGGGACGACGCCCATCTACGTACGCGACGTGGCGCACGTGCGCAACGGGTACCCGCCGCAGACCAACATCGCGCGCGTCGACGGCCAGCGCGCGGTGCTGATGATCGTCCAGAAGGTGGGCAACGCCTCGACGCTCGACATCATCTCGCGGATCAAGCAGGGGGTCGCCCTGGCGGCGGGCGGGCTGCCGCCCTCGCTGACGATCAAGCCGCTTGCCGACCAGTCGCTGTTCGTCAGGGCCAGCATCCAGGGCGTTCTCCGGGAGGCGGTGATCGCCGCAGCCCTCACGGCGCTGATGATTCTCCTGTTCCTCAGCAGCTGGCGCAGCACGCTCGTCATCGTCGTGTCCATCCCGCTGTCGATCCTGAGCTCGATCATCGCGCTCAGCGCCCTTGGCGAGACGATCAACATCATGACGCTCGGCGGCCTCGCGCTCGCCGTGGGCATTCTCGTCGACGATGCGACGGTGGCCATCGAGAACATCAACGCCCACCTCGAGAGCGGCAAGGACCTCGAGTTGGCGATCCTCGACGGCGCGCAGCAGATCGCGGTTCCGGCGTTCGTGTCGACGATCTGCATCTGCATCGTGTTCGTCCCGATGTTCTTCCTCACCGGCGTCGCCCGGTATCTTTTCGTGCCGATGGCCGAGGCCGTCGTCTTCGCGATGCTGGCGTCGTACGTCCTGTCGCGCACGCTGGTGCCGACCATGGCCAAGTACCTCTTGCACGCGCGGCACCACGATGAGGCGGAGAAGGCGGGGTGGTTCGACCGGGGGTTCGCGCGCTTCCGCGAAGGCTACCGCACGTTCCTGACGGACATGGTGCGACGGCGCGCCGTGTTCGCGTCCATCTTTCTGGTGGCGTGCGTCGGGTCGCTGGCGCTCGTCCGGTGGGTGGGCCAGGACTTCTTCCCCACAGTGGACAGCGGCCAGTTCAAGCTGCACCTGCGCGCGCCGACCGGCACGCGCATCGAAGAGACCGCGGCGCTCTGCGATCGCGTCCAGGCCGTCATCCGCGAGGTCATCCCGAGGCAGGAGATCGTCAGCGTCATCGACAACATCGGGCTGCCGTACAGCGGCATCAACCTCTCGTACACCAACTCGGCGCCGATCGGATCGTCGGACGCGGATATCCTTGTGGCGCTGTCGGACGATCATCAGCCGACCGACCGCTACGTGCACGACCTGCGGCTGCGCCTCGCCCGGGAGGTTCCGGGCGTGCTCTTCTCGTTCATTCCCGCCGATATCGTCACGCAGATTCTGAACTTCGGTCTGCCCGCGCCGATCGACGTGCAGGTGGTGGGACGCAGCCTCGAGGCGAACCGGCGGTTCGCGTCCACGCTCGCCGTGAGGCTGGCGCAGATACCGGGCATGGTCGATCTGCGCGTGCACCAGGCGTTCAACCAGCCGTTGCTGCACCTTGACGTCGACCGGACGCGCGCGGCGGAGACCGGTTTCACGCAGCGGGACGTCGCCAACAACCTGCTGGTCTCCCTGTCGGGCAGCGCGCAGACGGCGCCGACCTACTGGTTGAACCCCGCCACCGGCGTCAGCTACACCATTGCGACCCAGACGCCCCAATACCAGGTCGAGTCGCTCCAGGACATCGGCAATATCCCGGTCACGGGCGCTCCGGGCGCCCAACCGCAGTTGATGCAGGCGCTGGCGTCGGTGCAGCGGCAGACGCACCTGGCCGTCGTGTCGCACTACAACGTCCAGCCGGTCATCGACGTCTTCGGCGCCGTCCAGGGCCGCGATCTCGGCGCGGTCGCGCGCGAGATGCAGCCGATTCTCGACGCGGCGTCCAAAGAGCTTCCGCGCGGGTCCCAGCTCATCGTCCGCGGTCAGGTGGACACGATGACCTCGTCGTTCGCCGGGCTCCTGGCCGGCCTCGGGCTGGCGGTCATCCTCGTCTACCTGCTCATTGTGGTGAACTTCCAGTCGTGGCTCGACCCGTTCATCATCATCTCGGCGCTGCCAGCCGCGCTGGCCGGCATCGTGTGGATGCTGTTCCTGTCGCACACCACGGTCAGCGTGCCGTCGTTGACCGGGGCGATCATGTGCATGGGTGTCGCGACCGCGAACAGCATTCTCGTCGTGAGTTACGCCAAGGACGAGCTCGCGCGCGGGCGGTCAGCGTTCGACGCCGCGATTGGTGCCGGCGTCACGCGCCTGCGGCCCGTGTTGATGACGGCGCTCGCGATGATCATCGGGATGGTGCCCATGGCGCTCGGGGTCGGCGAGGGCGGCGAGCAGAACGCGCCGCTCGGACGCGCCGTCATCGGCGGGCTGACGTTCGCGACCATCGCCACGCTGGTGTTCGTGCCCGCGGTGTTCGCGATTTTCCACGGTCGATCTGAAAAGGTGCGAGGCGTCGATGAACGAGCGTAGAGGGGTCCGCGTCGGCCCGATTGTGGGCGGTTTGGTCCTGACGGTGGCGGCGCTCGGCCTCGCCTTCTGGGGGATCTCGACGCGCGCGAGAGCGTTGGACGTCGTGACGAAGGAGACGCGGGAGCTCGCGCTGCTGACGGTCACCGTCGTGGCGCCCCAGCGCGGCGTGCCCCGGGAGGAAATCGTGCTGCCCGGAACGATGCAGGCCTTCACGGATGCGTCGATCTACGCGCGAACCAACGGCTACCTGAAACGGCGGCTGGTCGACATCGGCTCCAAGGTTCGCGCCGGGCAGCTGCTCGCGGAGATCGATACGCCCGAGCTCGATCAGCAGATCGATCAGGCGCGGGCCGACCTGGCCACCGCGGAGGCGAACAGCCGCCTGGCAACGACGACGGCGGACCGCTACAGGGAGTTGATCAAGACCGAGTCGGTGTCCCGCCAGGACCTGGACAACGCGAACGGCAACCTCGAAGCGCGGCAGACCGCGGTCGAATCGGCGCGGGCCAACGTCAAGCGGCTGGAGCAGCTGAACGCGTTCCGCCGGATCGAGGCGCCGTTCGATGGCGTCATTACGGCGCGCAACACGGAAATCGGCGCGCTCATCGACTCGGGGAGCAACGCGCGGGAGCTGTTCCACATCGCGGAGGTTCACAGACTGCGGGTGTTCGTGAGTGTGCCGCAGGTCTATTCGCAGCTCGCGCAGCCCGGCATCAAGGCCGAGCTCACGTTGAAGGAATTCGGCGGGCGCACCTTCACCGGCACGCTCGCGCGGACGTCGCAGTCGATCGACGTGGCGTCGCGCACGCTGCTCACCGAGATCGATGTCGACAACCCGAAGGGGGAGCTGTTGCCCGGGTCTTATGCTGAAGTGCATCTGAAGCTGCCGACGCCCGCGGCCTCGCTGCAGGTGCCGGTGTCCGCGCTCATCTTCCGAACCGAGGGGCTGCAGGTGGCGACCGTCAAGGGCGATCGGGTCCAGATCGTGACGGTGGTGGCCGGCCGCGATTTCGGCAGTGACGTCGAGATCGTGTCGGGTCTGACCGGCACCGAGCAGGTGGTCGCCAATCCGCCCGACTCGCTGGTGGACGGCGTTCGCGTGCGAGTGGTTCCCGCCGTGGCCGCCAGCGCCGGTGCGGATCGGTGATGGGACAGGCGCGGGGCGCCGCGTGTCTGCTCGCGTCGGGTCTCGTGATCGCGTCGGCGTGCGCGCCGAAGACCCCCTACGTGGCGCCCGAGGCACCTGCGCCGCCCGCATTCAAGGAGAACGCGAACTGGAAGACCGGCGAGCCAGCGGACGCGGCGCTGCGTGGGACCTGGTGGGATATCTTCAACGACGAGCCGCTGAATGCGCTCGAGGCGCGGGTCGGCGTGTCGAACCAGACGCTGAAGCAGGCGGAGGCGCGGTTCGCGGAAGCGCGCGCAGCGGTCGGTGGCGCCCGCGCGGCCCTCTATCCGCAGGCTGCGGTCGCGCCCGCGATAGCGCGCACGGAGCAGTCCGGCAACCGTGCCGTTCCGTCGGTTCACCAGAGCTACGCGGATTTTCTGGTGCCTGGCAGCGTGGCCTACGAGCCTGACGTCTGGGGCCGAATCCGAGGGTCGATTGCCGCGAGCCGGACGCTCGCGCAAGCGACCGCGGCCGATCTCGAGACCATCAACCTGAGCGTGCACGCCGAGCTGGCGGTTGACTACTTCTCGCTGCGGGGCCTGGACCGCGAGCGGGAGCTGCTCGAGTCCGCCGTCGAGGCGTACCAACGCGCCCTCGAGCTGACGCAGAACCGGTTTACGGGCGGCCTCGCGTCGCAGGCCGACGTGGCGCTCGCCGAGACGCAGCTCGAAACGACACGCGCCCAGGCCGCTGACCTTGACGTGGCGCGCGCGGCGTTCGAGCACGCCATCGCCGTTCTCGTCGGCGACGCTCCGGGATCATTCGCGCTGGCGCCGGCACCGCAGACGGACGCGCCGCCATCGATTCCCGTGGGCTTGCCGTCGGAGCTGCTCGAGCGGCGGCCCGACGTCGCCGCAGCCGAGCGGCGTCTGGCGTCGGCACACGCGGAAGTGGGCGTGGCGCGGACGGCGTTCTATCCGATTTTTTCGCTGACGGGGACGGGCGGATTCGAGAGCACATCGTTGTCGAGCTGGATCACAGGCTTGAGCAGCTTCTGGAGCGTGGGCCCGGCAGCGCTTGTCACCGTACTCGACGGCGGCCGCCGGCGCGCAGCGGTCGCACAAGCGCGCGCGGCCTACGACGAGGCTTCGGCGGAGTACCAGGACGCGGTGCTTGTGGCGTTCCGCGAGGTCGAGGATCAACTGGCCGCGCTGAGGGTCCTGAGCGAGGAAGCCGCGATCGAGCAACGCGCCGTAGAAGCGGCGGAACGATCGCTGCAGCAGGCGACGTTGCGGTACCGTGGCGGGTTGGCGAGCTATCTCGAAGTGACGTTCGCGCAGAGCGTGGCGCTGCAGAACGAGCGGACGGCGGTCGGCCTGCTGACGCGTCGAATGACCGCGAGCGTGCTGCTCATCAAGGGGCTGGGCGGCGGGTGGAACGTGTCACTGCTCCCGCGCGCCGTCGACCCGCACTAACAGTTATCTCTTACATACCTCCGCAGAAGCGCCACTGACGAGTCAGAATCGGGCTGGAGACTCATGGCCGCGTGCAGTTGCCTCGCCCAAAGATCAGGGTTCTCAAGAGTTGGACAGGGTCGTTGGAGGGCGTAGGCAACTGCACGCGACCATGAGTCTTCAGCCCGCCTCAGAGCCTTCAGCCCGTCTGTTAGATGGGTTGTAGGAGAGTCGCCTCGTAACGCTGAGTTTCGCCGCCGGTAAGAGATTGCGAGACTCGTCGCCGCGGCTTCGCGTTTTTCCGCGCAATTGCTCCAGTCCCGAGTGGCAGCCGCTTTGCGCTGCAAGCCTCCGCCTGTCTGCGGAGGTTCTGATGATTCGCTGCTTCCTATTCGTGTTCGCGTCGCTCGCTCTCGCGTCCGGTTGCAGCAGCAGCAGCTCATCCCCGTCGTCGCCATCCAACGGCACGCCGGTGTCGATTCCTGCTGGCGCGAGCAATCTCGGCGCGAGCGCGTACTCGCCCAATCCGATCACCGTGACCGCCGGCACGACTGTGACGTGGACCAACGGAGACTCGACCCCGCACACCGCGACGTCGGACACGGCGGGCATCTTCGATTCAGGGTCGATCCAACCGGGCGGGATGTTCAGCACGATGTTGCAAACCAGGGGCACCGTGACGTATCACTGCACGCTCCATGCGGGGATGGTCGGGACGATCATCGTCCAGTAACAACTCAGGACCGTGACGGCCTGGCG
Source organism: Vicinamibacterales bacterium (assembly GCA_035939575.1). Lineage (GTDB taxonomy): Bacteria > Acidobacteriota > Vicinamibacteria > Vicinamibacterales > CAVVIG01 > DATKHR01. Next base: position 6,863 of record DASZFS010000304.1, read on the forward strand.
GTCAACCACGCCAGAACCAGCCGGCTCCTTGACCGTCATAGCAGCCCCCCTCAGGTGGATCCACGCGGTCCCCGGGATCCCAGCGGTCCCTGGCTGTTTGTTGGCGTTGGCTCGCCCATAAGGAATCAATCGGCAAAGTTCTGACAGCGGCAGCCGATACGGTGGCTAAACGCTGGCAAGGATCGGCCGGTCTAACGAATGTGCCAGTGCCAAGGAGGAACGTATGAGGCAGTCAATTCGTGCGGGTGTCGTCGCGATCGGCCTCGCCGCCGCGTTGGCGGGTGGCAGCTGGGCCGTCCAGGCGCAAGGAAACAAGGGCGGTGGCGAGAAGCATCCCGTGCTGCAGAACTCGATGCGGCAGCTGGAGGCCATCAAGGACCGCCTGCAGAAGGCGCCGACTGATTTCGGCGGCCACCGCGAGAAGGCCGTGGACGCGATCGGCCACGCGATCAGCGAGCTCCAGCAGGCGATCGAGTTCGACAAGAAGTAGCGTGCACGGGGAAGGCGAGGCTCCCCCCTCGCCTTCCAATCACCGCCGTTCCGAACAGAACGGGCCGAAGGCTGTGAGGCGGGCGTGAGTCTTCAGACCGTTTGTGAGATGGGTTGTAGACTCTGCGAGTCATGTTTCCGGCGAAAGCGATCCCGCGCCCGTCGCTGACCTTGCTGACGCACCCGGAGCAGGACCGGGACTACGTCCATTTCGAGCATGCCCGCGACGCTCCTGATCTTCATTTCGACGCCACCGCGGACACCTTCTCGCCGCTGAACGCGTGGTGGCTCGCCGATGCGGCCTTGTTGTCGTACTGGCCGAGCGGCGCGGCCAGGAAACGGTTTCAGGAGAACGGCCTGTTCGACGACAGCGCGTTCATCGACCAGGACGGAACGCAGTGCTACGTCGCCTGGACACCCGGCTTCATCGTCGTCGCGTTCCGCGGGACCCAGCCGGATGAGCGTGTCGACATCTGGCATGATGTCGAGTTTCCGCGGAGGGCCTGGGACGTTGCGGGTGAGGCCGTCCACGAAGGCTTCAAGGAGGCGCTGGACGTGGCATGGCCCGCCGTTGCGCAGCGACTGGAGATGTTGCCCGGGCGCCCCGCCTGGTTCACCGGACACAGCCTTGGCGCCGCACTCGCCACTCTGGCGGCGGATCGGCACCTGTTGCAAGGAGGACAACCCGCTGGCGTCTACACCTTTGGCTCACCGCTCGTTGGTGACGCAGCGTTCGTCGCCGGATGCAACGCGCGTCACGCCGGCCGTTCCTTTCGGTACGTGAATCACGATGATGCGGTCACCAACCTGCCGCCCGCATCCCTTGGCTTCGGCCACGTGGAGCAGGAAAAGTACATCGACCAGAACGGGACGATCGGCCCGGGGCCAGGCCGGCTACGCGTCGCCAATCTCCTCGACCGGTCGGCCGCGCATTTCCAGAACCTTGACGAAGTCCTCTCTGGCGCCTCGCTCCTGCCGGGGTTCCTGATTGACCACACGCCTCGCCGGTACGCCGTACTCGTTTGGAACGCCCTGGTGGCAGGCAACTCGCTGTAGCGGGTGTATCGTTACCCGCTATGAACCCTCTATCCCGCCGCGAATTCACCGCCTCGCTTCTGGCCGCCGCCGCGACGGCGACACCCGCGGTTATCGAAGGACGCGCGCAAGCATCGCGTTCCGCCCCATCGTCCACGCCCGCGGCCGCTTCGGATTCACTCGCCGCGCTCTCCCTGGCCGACGCCTCGGCGCGCATCAAGGCGGGCACCGTAACGTCGACGGATCTCGTGACGGCGTGCCTGGCGCGCATCGACGTGTACGCCCCCAAGATCAACGCCTTCATTACCGTCCTTCGAGAGGCGGCGCTGACGCAGGCAAAAGCGCTCGACGCCGAACGGCGCGCCGGCAGGCTGCGGGGACCGCTGCACGGCATCCCGATCGCGCTCAAGGACAATATCGACACGGCTGGCGTGCGGACGACCGCCGCGAGCGCGGTGTTCGACGATCGCGTCCCGACCGAGGACGCCGAGGTGACGCGCCGACTCATCGCGGCCGGCGCGGTCGTCATCGGCAAGACCAACCTCCACGAGTTTGCGGCGGGCGGAACGTCCGCGACAAGTTATTACGGGCCAGTCCGCAATCCGTGGGCGCTGGAACGGAACCCAGGGGGATCCTCGGGCGGCTCAGCGGCGGCGGTGGCGACGGACCTCTGTTATGCCGCCCTCGGCACCGACACGGGCGGGTCGATCCGCACGCCTTCTTCCTACTGCAGTGTCGTCGGGCTGAAGCCAACGTACGGCCTTGTTTCGATTCGCGGCATCATCCCGCTCACCGTGTCGCTCGATCATTGTGGTCCGATCGCGAGGAGCGCGATGGACGCGGCCATCATGCTGACGGCGCTCACCGGGTACGACCGGCTCGACGTCGCCAGCGTGGAGCATGCGAAAGAAGACTACATCGGCGCGGTGCAACAACCGGTAAGCGGCCTCAGAATCGGGATCGCCAGGGTACCATTCTTCGATCTGCTCGACGCCGACGTCGCAACGGCCGTGGACGAGGC
>DASZFS010000305.1:0-3687 GCA_035939575.1 Vicinamibacterales bacterium
GCACGACGGACAACCCGCCGCGTAGTCGGGCCCGAACATGAAGTGATACATCAGCAGCTGCGAGCGTCCTCGGAAGAGATCGGCGAGGGACGCGGTGCCCTCGTCGGTCTCGAAGCGGTACTCCTTGTCCATTCGAACCCAGGGCAGCGCCTGCCTGCGCTTCGCCAGCTCGTCGCCACGCCGCGTCAGGGCCTTCTCTTCCTTGAGCAGCTCCAGCCTGGCCGCGAGCCATTCTTCACGTGTACCTGTCTTGTGATCGGTCATTGTCTTTTTCCTTTCTTGTGGCTAGATGAGTCCGGGGACATACGAAGGCGCGGTGACGATCAGGATTCCAAGTCCAACGATCGCCAGCGCCAGCGGCACATCGATGGCGGCTTTCGCGGGCAGCAGCTTCTGGGCGAGGACGATTCCGGCGATCACGACCATCCATGTGACGCTCATGACGCTCAGGGCTACGAACATGAGCATCAGTCCGACACTCGAGCCGAGGCAGCAGAGCCCGTACTCGAATCCGGAGCCGGCGCTCTCACGGCAGCGCCGGCGAAAGTCCCGCTTTAGCGGCGTCAGCTCGTACAGGCCGGCGCCGATCACCACCAGGCCGGTCACGAAGGCCCCGTGCGGCCGGTACAACGCAAACACAGCGAAGCCCACGAGTGTCCACACGGCGAGGTAGGACCCGACGAAAAGCGGCACGGCGCGCACGCCGCCAGCGTGAGCGCGTCTCAAGACTGCCGGCGCCGCGCCCGGCAGCATCATCGCGGCCATCATTGCCACCCACAACACGAGGAAGAACGCGAACGAACCGAGCGGGGTCGCGGCGCCCATGTCCATACCGTTCATCTGCCGGACCGCGATGACCCAGGATGCGGCGGCGAGCCCGAGCGTCGCCGTCAGCGCGGCTGCCCTGGGTGCGTAAGACGTCAAGACCTTGGGGTTCAAAGTCATTATCCTTCCTTCACTCCTCCACCAATTGCTTCAGACGGTCGAGCGCCGCGTCCCATCGCTTCGAAACGCGCTCGAGATAGGTTCGCGCGGCCTCCATCTGTTCCAGCTCGAGCTCCCAGATGCGTTCGCGGCCACGCCATAGATCCGAGACGAGCCCGGCTGTGGCGAGTACGTTCAAGTGCTTCGTAATGGCCTGTCGCGTGACAGGCGACCCTGCGGCCAGCCGGGTAATGGACAGAGGGCCCTCGGAGCTCAGCCGGGCCACCAGCGCCAGCCGCGTTTCGTCACCGAGCGCCGCGAACACCGGCGCGGCGCGAGAGACCTCGCGCCAGCCGGCGCTATGAAGCGACATATCGCGCGATGTTGTCGAGCTGACCAGCCCAGCCCGCATCGTTCATCCGGAATGCTTCAGCGCGCCGTGCCGCCGGAATGCGGTCGAAGCCTGACTCGACCACGGTGAGCCGGGTGCCCTCCGCGACTTCCTCGAGCTGGAACTCGACCAGCGTGGTGGGCTCGGTCGAATAGTCCACGCCGGTTTCGAACGCGTATGGATGCCAGCGGTACGACATCCGGGTCTCGGGATCCATCCGCTCGATGGCGATCTCGACAGTCAGGTGCCGATGACCAGGCGAAGTCATCACGCCTTTGACAGTCGCGCCCGGCGCAAACGCACCATCGAGCTCCATCCCGAACCACGAGCCGAACTCGGCGGCGTCGGCAAGCGCGCGCCACACACGCGAACGGGGAGCACGCAGAACAATCCGTTTCTCGATCCTGTCCGTAGTCTCATGCAACCTCACGGTTGCATCTTATCGCGGCCACCGCACAAATGCAACCAGCGGATTGCATATCCAGGTCATACGACAGTGGCGGATGTGTACCAGTCCGGGCGCTAGCTCGTCGAGGTCAGGGCTCCTCCCTGTACTGGCGCTTGCCTGTTTCCGGATCTTCGTACACGCGGGTCAGCTTGTTCGTGGTCGGATCCTTGAAGACCTCGTTCGTCGGCTTGAAGATCCCCTCTTTCTCGCCGCGGTACCTGCGGTCCCAGATGAAATAGCCGACGATCGCGAAAACGATCACTAGAACAAACACAACGACCTGTGCCGTGGCGCTCATGACGCGCTTGCCTCCACGATCGCTGCGGTTCCGTAGGCGACCACCTCAGTCATGGTCTGACCCATCTCCGACGAATCGAATCGCATCATGACCACCGCGTTGGCGCCCATGGCCCTGGCGTTCTCGACCATACGGTCGACGGCGTGGCGGCGTGTGTCCTCGACCAGCCGCGTGTACTCCACGATCTCGCCCCCGCCCAATGCACGAAGGCCGGCCAGGATGTTTCCCCCCAAACCACGGCTGCGTACGACCACGCCGAACACCTGGCCGATCGCCCGCTTCACCTCATAGCCTGCCGGGCGCTCGGTCGTGGTTACGAGAACCGGACTCGACTGTTGCGACATCCCCTGAGACCTCCAATTCGAGCTCCGAAGCGGCAGGCACAGAGCCTGGGACACCCTATTGTTCGCCGACGGCGGGCTGCCGCGCTCGCCGATGCGCAGCGATTCAGAAGTCAGCGGCGGAAGTCGCCAGCGGCATCTCGTCGGCCAGCTCCGTGATGACCTGCGAGATGGTCGCGGCCTTCCGGCCGGTGACCATCTCGTAGTCATTGGACACGACGTCAAGCTCGCCCGCTCGCAGCGCTTCGTACGAGGACAGACCGGCCTCGAGCGCCCACTCGGGCCTCCCCTGGGCCTTCCACCTTTCGACCCACTCGGCGTCCGAGATCGGTGCGTAGCCGTACGACTCGCCCGTTACCTTGCTGGCGATCTGCGCGAGCTCGCTCATTGACACAGATTCCGGCGTCGTGATGTTGTAGATCCGACTTTCGTGCCCGGGCGCGGTCAGCGCCGTGGCGATCACATCGGCGAGCTCAGGTCGGTACGAGAAGCTCATCCGCGCTTCGTCACCCGGCTCACGCGCGATCCCGTCGGGGTCAAACCACCCCGGGATGTCGTCTGCGTACATGCTGTTGCGAATCGACGTCCACGGCACGCCTGATGAACGCAGCATCTCCTCGGTGGCGCCATGCTCCCGCGCGTGGGAGAAAATCGCGTTTGGTCCGGCGTTCACGAAAGAGAGATAGACGAGCTGGGCCACATCCGCCCTGGCCGCCGCCTCAATGAACGAACGGTGCAGGTCCAGGCGCGTGTCGCCACCGATCCACAGAGAAACCATGAACACGCGATCACCCTTCTGGAGCCCCTTCGCGAGGGCGTCAGGGTTGCCGTACTCCGCCGCCTGCACTTGCGCGCCCTTGATCTTGGGTGCACGATCTGGATCGCGCACGAGCAGCCGCATCGGGTGGCCTTCCGACTCGAGCCGTCGGGCTGCCAGCCCACCAACCCGACCGGTCGAGCCAGTGACGACGATCATGAGGGCGAAGGATAATCGAGCGCTTGATCGTGGACGCTCACCGCTACGTGGACCAGGGGCACAAGAAAAGCAACGTGGTGATAGCGGTGGCGTGAGCCCCTGGAGCGCGACCCCGGGGACCGCCGCAATTTAGTCCGCCTACGGACGATTCCGAATTAACATGATCCCCTTGACATCGCCGGGCAATCCGACGGCCCGCTCAACGGCTGATTTGAACGCGCTGCGCGACCAGCAGTTGCGCAAGCTCCGGGCAGGGCTAGGCGACGTGATGACGTCGAACGCGTTCTGGCGGGAACGTCTCCACGACAT
>DASZFS010000306.1:0-5072 GCA_035939575.1 Vicinamibacterales bacterium
ACCTTAGTACGAGAGGACCGGGTTGGACGGACCTCTAGTGTACCGGTTGTCGCGCCAGCGGCAGCGCCGGGTAGCTACGTCCGGAAGGGAGAAACGCTGAAGGCATCTAAGCGTGAAACCCTCCACAAGATGAGATCTCCCTGGATCGCAAGATCCCTAAAGGCTCCTGGAAGATGACCAGGTAATAGGTCGGGTGTGTAAGCGCGGTGACGCGTTGAGCTTACCGATACTAATCAGCCGTGAGGCTTGACCATAATTCTTAATTTCAATGCACGTGAAGCTCTGCGTGCTTGTGGTCCGCCGCTGCTGGCAAGGCCAGCTATGGCGGACAGGTCGGTTGAAACTACCGTTTGCAGAATATTCAGTTTGAGCTCTTTGACAACCAAGATTGTCTGGGACGACCCTCCTTCGCGCTTACAGCGCTTCGGCGGGCGAGCCGTGAATGGCTTGCGCGCCGAAGCTCGCCGGGCGAGCGGAGGCGGGACCCCAGGCACCAAGATAGGGAACCCTCGAGATGCTCAAATCTCAGGATTCTCCTCGAGTATGCCGGTGGTCATAGGATCAGGGTCACACCCGTTCCCATTCCGAACACGGAAGTTAAGCCTGATACCGCCGATGGTACTGCATGGGAAACTGTGTGGGAGAGTAGGTCGCTGCCGGCAGTAATACAAACGAAAAGCCCTGACGCGCACAATCAACGCGTCAGGGCTTTTTGTTTGTACTGCGTGCTGAAGACTCATACACCGATTGAGGCGAGAGCGCCGAGCACCTCAGAGGTAATTTTGAGCGCGGAGGCCTCGAGATTCTCGCGAAGATGCGCGACGGAAGAAGTGCCGGGGATCAGCAGGATGTTGGGCGAGCGCTGAAGAAGCCAGGCAAGGGCAAGCTGCATCGGCGTGACGCCGATCGAGGCCGCGGCACCATCGAGCGCCGACGACTGCAACGGAGTGAAGCCGCCTAACGGGAAAAACGGCACGTACGCGATGCCATGCGCGGCAAGGTCGTCGATGAAGGCGTCATCCTTCCTGTATGCCACGTTGTAGAAGTTCTGCACGCACACGATCGCGGTGATCGCCTGACCTTCGGCCAACTGGCTCGGGGTGACGTTGCTCAGACCAATATGACGGATGAGCCCTTGACGTTTCAGCTCGGCGAGCACCGTCAGCGGTTCTTCAATCAATCCTTCCGACGGTACTGCGACGCCGCCAACGCGAAGATTGACGACGTCGAGCGTGTCACGCTGGAGATTCCTCAGGTTGTCGTGAACGCCTTCGATCAACTCCTGACGGGACAGCGCGTGGAGCCAGGACTTGTCGTCGCCTCGGCGAGCGCCCACCTTCGTGACGATGACGAGATGATCCGGATAGGGGTGGAGGGCCTGTTTGATCAGCTGGTTGGTCACATGGGGACCGTAGTAGTCACTGGTATCGATGTGATTGACGCCAGATTCCACGGCCTCTCGAAGAACGGCGACGGCGGCGGCGACGTCACGCGGCGGCCCCCAGACGTGCGGACCAGCCAATTGCATGGCGCCGTAGCCCATCCGGTTGACGGTCATCGATGTGCCAGGTAGCGTGAAGCGGCCGGCGAGATCAATCTGTTGACGCATGTCATCCACCTCGGATCGTCATGTGCACTATCATGAGTTTATGAAGGATCATTCAGTTTTGGAATTCGCATAATGCGGGCCGCGGCACGACAGCAATTTGAGCCAAGAAAGACGCCGGTCCAGACGAGGGCGGCGGTCACCGTCGGCGCGATTGCACAGGCGACTATTCAGGTTTTGCTCAGCGACGGTGTAGACCGCTTGACGAAGACCCGCGTTGCGGAGCGGGCGGGCGTCTCGGTGGGCACCCTGTATCAGTACTACCCCAACAAGCAGTCGTTGCTGTTTGCCGTGCTGGCTGACCACCTCGACAACGTTGCAGCGGCAGTGGAAACCGCGTGCGAGCAGGCGCGCCACAAACCCGTGGCCGACATGCTCAGAACGGTCGTCGAGGCCTTTGTGGATGCGAAAATGAAGCGCACGGATATTTCCCTTGCGCTCTACCAGTTTGCGGCAGAAATAGACGGACCGGCGCTCGTGAAACGGATGGGCCAGCGCTCTGTGAAGGCGCTGGCCGCCATACTTCAGACCGCGCCGGATACCGAATCACCGCCCGACAAGTTTGCCATCGAGATCATGTTCGCCGCGATGGCGGGCGCGACGCGTCATGTCCTCGAGTCGGGCGCGTCGCCTGCGATGATTCGGAATCTGAGGCACCATCTCGTCGTCCTGTGCCAATCCTACATCGCCGCCAGCATGCCGGACGTCGGTTGACATGACGGCGAATCTGGACCTCACCCCTCCCGATCCAGCGCCCTGACCGCCACGACGAACGACGCGGCGGTGAAGCCGACGAACGCGAGCGCTTCAATCGCAGCCCGACCGGAGCGACCGACGCCGATCGTCGCAAAGCGCAGCACGTCGACCTGCCACGTAATGGGGTTGGCGTTGGCCACCAGCCTGAAGAGCGCAGGCAGCGGCTCGAGCGGATAGAACATCGAGCTTGCGAAGAGAAAGAAGAAATAGAAGACCGACGTGACGGTGTTGAACGCATCGTTCCGCCGGATGCGCAGCGCGAAGATCGCGTAGAAGAAGAACCAGCCGGCGGTCCCGGTGACCGTCGCCGCGACGAGCAGCGGCAGGCGATCGACGCGGACCGGCACCTTCAGAAGCCACGCCGCCAGGCCGACGGTCAGCAGCGCCTGGACGATGCCGACGAACACGTTGAACAGCACCTTGCCGAACAGATACTGCGATCGGCTGAGCGGATACGTGAGCATCTCGTAGAAGATGCCGTTGTCCCGATCGAGAAAGAACGACCAGGACGTGTTCGAGGCAATGCCAAAGCTCGCCATGCCGAGCACGCCGGCGAGAAAGAAGGCGTTGTAGTCGACGCCGACCAACCCGCTCGTGAAGCCCATGGACGCATTGACGCCGATCCCGAACACCAACAGATACCCGAGCGGATAGAGCAGGTCCCAGAAGATGAAGATCGAGTTCGTCGCGCGGATCTTGCCTTCGCGCACCATCACGGCGGTCATCGCTTTCGCGGTCATGACGAGGCCTCGCGCTTCTGCGTGAGCTCCACGAAAATATCCTCGAGGCTCCCGCCGCTGATCTCGACCCGCAACACGTGCCCGTGCTTCGCCAGGGTCGACACGAGCTCGAGCACGCGCGATTCGTCCTCCTTGAGCCGAAGCTGCACCGTGTTGTGCACAACGGTCACCGCGGTCGATCGATACGCGGCGAGAATCGTCGACAGGGAATCAGGTACGCGTTCGAAGCTGAGGGTCACGTCATACAGACGATCGGCGAGCATTTTCAGCGCGTGGAGGTTGCCACGCGCGACCTGCCGCCCGTGGTTGATGATGAGGATGTCGTCGCAGAGCTCCTCGGCCTCTGTCAGAATCTGGGTCGTCAGGACGATCGTTCGGCCGGCGGAGGCTTGAACCCGGAGCAGGTCCATCACCGCCCGTTTGAGGATCGGATCCATCCCTGACGAGAACTCGTCCAGGAACACCACAGGCACATCGACCATGAACATCTTGGACACCTGAACGCGGCGTCGAACCCCGCCGCTGAGGTCCTGCACCTTGCGCTCCGCGACATCGGTCAGACCGAACTGCTCCATCACGTCGACGGCTTTTTTCCGGACCGGCGCGCCGGACTGGCCGTGAAACCGAGCGAACGTGAGGAGGTTGTCGCGGACGCTCAGGAGCAGTTCCGCGGCCTGCTCCTGGATGACGACGCCGATCCGCTTCCGGACCTCGAGCGGTGCACGCACGACGTCGTGGCCGAGCACTTCGGCGACTCCCGACGTCGGTCGCACCAGCGTCGTGAGGACACGCAAGGTCGTGGTCTTGCCGGCGCCGTTGGGGCCGAGCAGACCGAAAATCGACCCGCGTTGGACGGTGAAGCTGAGATCGTCGACAGCGCGCGTTTCCGGCGACCCGCGCCGCCGATAGACTTTGACAAGCTTCTCGACGCGAATGGCCGCATCGCTCATGCTCTCGAACTCCTGTCGTGACCGCCGAGCGCTGTCCGTCGCGGCTTGCGAGTCCAACGCAACCACGGTGGACCCGGATGTGAAACCAAAGAACGTGCGCTGCCCGCGGGTTTCCGATTCGCGTGGTCAGGGGCACGGTGTCGCGTGACGTCACCCCCGGGGGAGGAACGCGCTCCCGGGACTGAGAGGACCGGCTGGAGTTAGAAGGCGGCTTTCATGCGGCTTCCGCCCGAGATTAACACACAGGCGCGCGGGGATCCAGCACCGCGGTAACGAGTGTGGATTGTGTCAAGCGCGCCCGCAGCGGGGGCGCGCACGGAGATAATGCCGTTAGATGGATTCGCTGCTCCTCGATCTGCTGGGCCACCAGTTCTGGGCGGACATCGAGCTCTGGAACGCGATTGGCAATCACCCTCAGGCACGCGATGACAAGGCTATCCACGATCGGCTGCACCACATTCACCAGGTGCAGCGGGCGTTTGTCTGGGCCGTGGGCGATCGCGCCGTGCAGCCTTCGATCACCAGGCCGGCCGACTTTGCGTCATTCGACGCGCTCAGGAGCTACGCGCGCGAGAGCCACGGCGCCGCGCGCCGCCTGCTCGAGTCGGACACCGCCACACGGGTCCTAGAGCGAATCGAGATTCCGTGGTTCAAAGATCCGCCGCTGTCGCTGAACCGTCACCGAGGCGCTCACCCAGATGGCCATGCACAGTCACCATCATCGTGGCCAGAACGCGAGCCGCCTGCGCGAGCTTGGCGGCACGCCACCCGCGACCGACCTGATCGTGTGGTATTGGAAGGGGCGCCCATCAGCGACGTGGTGAACCTGCACGAGCACCGGCACCGCTGGCCGCGGCGATCGCCTTGCGCGCCCACGCCGCAAGGTCGATCGGGCTCTCGAGCACCTCGAGCGGCACCGCGTAGTATCGCGCCGAGCCCCGTCGACGCGCGTACGGCTTGAACGCCTTTGCCCCAATCCGCTCGTAATCCCGGCGGCTGTTGTCGTCGACTTTCAAGAAC
>DASZFS010000307.1:0-37572 GCA_035939575.1 Vicinamibacterales bacterium
TCCACGGTTTGCGCGAATCCCACGATCCGTCCCAGCAGGGGGATGGCCTGGCCCTTCAGCTCGTACGGCTGGCCGTGGCCGTCCCAGTGCTCGTCGATCGTGCGGATCGCCTGCACCGTGTCGTCCGAGAACCGGAGCAGCTTGGCGATATCGGCGCCGCGTTCGCAACGCGTTCGCACGACTTCGCGCGCACCCTCGGGGCCGCGCGCGAACACGGCAAGCGCTCGCCAGACCCGGCGCGGCCACGACTGTCCAGGCGCCACGCTGGTCGCGACGTAGCGGAACGAGGTCAGGGCGCGAGACCAATCGATCGTCTTGAGGTCCGCCTTCAGCTGATGGTCGTCCGCCGCGAACAGGGCAGCAAACCGCGCCGCGTTGCTCGAGCAGCCGAGGTCTTTCATCAGAAGGGCATAGAAGAGGGAAGTCCGCTGGTCATCCGCAAGACCGATCTCGTCGGCGAGTCGCATGCCGATGACGCAGCTGCGCACGGCGTGGCCGGGCCGCTGGCCCTCCGTCAGATCGAGGGCGTACGAAAGTCCTGCGAGGACCTCCGATACCCGGACGTCGTCCGAACGGTGAGCGTCGGGCGTCAGCATGTGACTACTGCACTTTAGAGTCCCAAGTAGTAGCAATCTATAGTCCAAGAGCGTCGAGTAGCGGAAACCTGCTGATTTCCTCATCAGTTGCATGGCATTGCGATGGAGTGGCAGCGAATGAACCAGGAATTTGTGTCCCGCTTTGGCATACGGCTGTACCAATCTTGATCATGCGTCCGACGCGACATTTCAGCCCGTTGGAATGGGTTGGCGCGGCAACAGTGCTCGCCGCCGCTGCGCGAATGTTGTGGCTCGCAATTGCCTATCTGTTCGGGCGACCGTCTGCGGCGCGATTTCAGGTCGAAAGCGCCGCAACGGCGTTCGCCCTGGTCGCTCTCCTGTTTGGTTGGATTCGCAGCCGGAAAGACATCTCTCAGTTCCCCGAAAGCAATCACCCTCCAGCCACCACCATTGTTCTGTGGTGGATGATGGCGCTTGTTCTCTACAGTCGAGCGCTCTCTACCGGGTTTCTGTCGGACGACTACGTCCTCATTGATCGCGCTTCTCGTTGGAGCGTCGGTGCTGTCACGAGCGAACTGTTTCGGCCTGTACCACTCGCGCTTTGGGCCGTCATGCTCCATGCGGGTGCAGGCGCGGTGACATTGCACCTGTTGAACGTCATGGTGCACGGTACGAATGCTTTTCTCTCGACCCGCGTCGTTCAGCGGTTGTTGGCCGGACAGCTCTTGCCGGCGCTGGTCGGCGGCCTCCTCCTGACCTTCCCTCTCGGAACCGAGGCCGTCGTCTGGTGCTCGGGTGTCTTTGACGTGCTTGCGACGGCACTCGTGCTGGGCTGCGTGCTCGCGAGTCGTGGGTACGATCTCGCGCCGACCATTGGACGCCGCTGCGGGTTTTTCGCGCTCGGGTTGGCCGCGCTTCTGTCGAAAGAAACAGCCGCTGTGGTTGGCGTGCTTGTGCTGCTCGATGCCTGGCTGCGACGCTCGCGCAATCGCGCGCTCATCGTAGATGCGGGGATGCTGGTCGTGGCCGCGGCGGTTTTCGGTGCGATTCGAGTCGCGGCGTCGGACCTGATTCGACGACCCCTGACGAAATATGCCCTGCAACGGTTCTTGTTCGGCGAGTTCGGGAGCCTGGCCGTTCCCTGGCACGGCGACGTGATCCGGTCAGCACCGTGGCTTCCGGTTGCCGGCGTGTTGATGCTGACGGGCCTGATGCTCAGGTTTGCGCTCACGCGCGGTGGCATCAGTCGGACGCGCGTCGTGCTGAGTGCCCTCATGTGGGTTGTCGCAGCCGGCGCGCCGCTCGCAACGTTTTTCTTCGTCGCGCCCGACCTTCAAGGTTCGAGGTACCTCTATTTGCCGTCTGTCGGGTGGGCCATACTTCTGGTGGCGATGGCAGGACAACAGAGCGCCGAGAATGAGAGTCGCGTCGCGGCCTTTCTCGCCCTGGGCGCCGTCGTCGCTTTGATCGTCACGGGCAGCGTCGGTGTACGGCTACATCAACAGCCGTGGCAACATGCCGCAGCCGTGAGAAACGAAATCGAGGCCGCGGCAAAGCAGGACGTCCGGATGGCATCCTGCCCGATAGTGCAATTCGCCGATCTCCCCGATTCCGTTGAGGGTGCCTACGTATTTCGCAACGGTGCCGCAGAAGCGTTCGGGCGCGACGTCGGGCTGAATGCGAGGGTGGGAAGAGGTGGCGGCCCCTGCGCCTTCGAATGGGACCCGGCCCGGCACGCTTTTGTCCGCGGGCGATAACCCCAGGGCGCTACGGTTGCGCTTCGAGTTCGGTCGATCAAGTCATTCCTGTAAAATCACCACGTTCCACTTCCTGAACGACCTGCCGGTGTCGCGGTCGGTCTGCCTCTCGATCCGTCAACCCTGGAGGCTCCGAAGCGGAAGCGAGGTACGCGATGAGTGCCAAAGTCTTAGAGAAAGCCAAGCTGTCGCCAAGCGAGGAACGGTTACTGAGCGTGTGGCGCGCTCTGTCGCGCGAGAAACAAGACGCGGCGATCAGCCTGCTTGAAGAGTGCCGAGCGGCCGAAGACGTGTCGAAACGGACCTTGATGAAGCGATTACGGGCGTTGCATGCCTGCTCGCGCAAGCCTGGCGGATTTATCCAACTCCCGCGGCGTCCGAGTGGCGAACGGGAATGGCGCTGCGAAGCCTGCGGCGCGATCGTGACGTTGGACGCGCGATGAAGCTCTGGCGCATCCGGCGCGACCTGTATCGCGGCGCCAGGATTCTCGGCGACGTGCAAGCGATCGAGAAGGGACCTGGCGCCGTTGCGAAGCGGGTCGAGCGGCGATTGCAAACGCGCATGCCAAGCCACAATCCGCGTAAATCGTTGATACGATAGGAGCGCTCACAACATGCCGGGGTGGCGGAACTGGCAGACGCACAGGACTTAAAATCCTGGGTCCCGCAAGGGGCGTGTGGGTTCGAGACCCGCCCCCGGCACTTTTCTGCGGCGTGTCGCGGGGTGAATCGGTGCAAGCCGACCCGATAGCGGGAGAGCTCGTCACCGAGTCGCTCGAGTGGCGTGGGCGTTTGGCCGATGACGCACGGTGCCCAGATAGTGAGGGCTGTTCAGGTTGTCGGCCGCAGCCCTCGCAAGCGGAAGTACCCGAGGCCCACGAGGCCCGCAGCGAGAAACACAACGAATCGCCAGGGCAGCGTCGGAACCACGGTTGAACACGTGGCGGAGGCGCTGCTGGTGTCGAGCGTTAAGCTGCCGTTTCGCGTCAGCAGCCGTCCCGCCACGGTGACGCCGGGTTCCAACGTGATGTTTGTCAACGCGAGAATGTTGCCGACGAGGGAGGTGTCTGCCCTCAGGTACGCGGAGCCAGCGACCTGCCAGAAGACGTTGCATGGGGATCCACCATTCATCAAGGCTACCGTGGTGCAGGGACGGGGAATTCCGCACGATTCCGTCGCGAGATCGCCCGCGACCTTGAAAATGAAGATCGCGTTGGGATCGCCCTGGGCGTCCAGCGTGGTCGAGAAGACCACATTGCTCCCGGTCGAATAGCAGTAAACGCCGGGCGTCAGTGTTCCTGAACCAAAAAAGTCTTTTGTACACGTCTGAGCCGCGAGGGCGTTGTAAGCGACCGCGACTGAATTCTGAGCGGCAAGCGCAATCCCATCTGCGAGGTGGGTCGTTCCAAGTACCCGACCGGGAGGGAAACCTGTAATCGCGCTTCCGGGGCTGACGCCCAAATCTCCCATCAACATAGTCGCGCCGGTACTGTTCACGCTTGAACCCGCGAGCACCGCAAAGGTCTGCGCGGCGCCCAGCGACGGGACTGTCTGGGCAAAGGCTGCGTGGGCCGACAGGATTGCGACACTTCCCATGAGCGTCGTAAGACGCCGCAGGCACTCACCGTTCATACGGGCGCCTCCACGTTTCTCGGATCAGACTCGGTGGTTCCGCGCACTCTTGACATAGGCTTCCAGACACGCCGCTGCCGACTGGTCTTGCGGCCAATCTTGAACTGATTCGAAGCAAGACAGGTTCCAGCAGCAGACAGCCTGGGCGCGCCCACCCGCAGGTATCCTACGCGACCGCTGTATCGATTCCACCACAAGCGGCAGTGCGAATTAGCCACAGACTGCCCGAATTATTCAGAAACCAACCACGCAGTGAATCGATAGGCGCTGAAGGTCGGTCACGAAATCGCCACGCGTCCATTCGTTTGCGGGTTGCCCGCACTGGCCGTGCTCGTCAACTTCGGATCGAAGGAGCTTGGGTGATGTCGTGATGTGCGACATCTGCATTGCGCATGGCGGAGCACTTGACGTTCGAAGCAGCACCGAAGCGCCCGATCGCGGGACCACCGTCCGGTTGACGTTGCCGACCTCGGCGTGGTTGAGGAAGGTTCTGATTCGTCAGAACCTGAATCCGACGGCGACGCGGAACGTCCGTCCGCCGGCTGGCGCGCCAGTGAACGCGACAGGAAACGCGTTGATCGCCGTCGAGAACAGATTGCTGACCGTGTTGCCGGTCGCGGTGCCGAATGTGGCGGCGTTGCTCGGCCGGTAGCCAATGCGCAGCCCGAGCGGGTCTCGGGCCGTGGTCGGATCCTGCGAGATCGTGGTGTTCCACGCGATCAGCTTCTCGTTGTTGAACAGGTTGTACACGTCGAACTTGACCCACGGCCGCAGCGCGCGGAACACCGGCACGTTGTAATTGATTGACGTGTCGAGCAGCCCGTAGCCGGCGAACTGCTGTGAGCCGAGCTGGCCGAAGAACACCTCGTTGCCCGAGATCGGCCCGAGCGCCGCCAGGTTCGCGGCGTCGGGATATCCTGCGGCGGTCATGATCGCGACCTGCGTCGCGGTCAACGATTGATTGCGGGCGGCCAGGCTGTAGGTCAGCGCCGAATCCACACGCCACAACCCGGAGAGCGACAGGTCGCCGTAGCGGGCGAGATTCCACGTGTAGACACTCCAGAGGCGCAGCCGGTGGCGTTGAAACGTCGGCAGGTGGCCGTCCGGATAGTTGCGGTCCGCCGAGAACGCCTCCGGGAAGTTGCCGATGATCGACGGGCTGTTGCTGAATACGGTCGATCCAGGCGTGTTGCTCCCTTCGCCCTCGTAGTTGCCGTCGTTCTTGAGCTGCAGCGTGTAGTGGCCGTTGACCGTCCAGCGGTCGGTGATCCGGTAGCGCGACTGGAACACGAGCGCGTCGTACTCGCGATGGGCCAGGTTCGTGTTCGTGTAGAGGCGGTTGGTGAAGCTCGGCGCGTTCGGGTCCGTGGTCGGTCCGCCCGCGTTCGGATCGGTGATCGAGACGAGCACGTGGCTGAACCCCTGCGCCGTCGTCTGGAAGTCCTCGACGAGATCGCGCGTCTTCCGGTACACGAAGGTGCCCTCCGCGTAGCCGCGGCCCTGCATGAGGTTCACGCCGTAGGATGCCGTGATCTCGTGGGTGAGTGGCGAGGTCAGGTTCGGATCCATGATGGTGTTCGCGCGCGGCGCGTTGAACACGAACGCCGTGTTCAGCGGGTAGTTGGCCAGATTGAAGCCGGGTGCGAAGTCGCGACCCTGGCCGCTCGGGCCTGTGTACGTGAAGTTGATGTCGGGCGGATTCCCGACCAGGCTGTTGGCGCCGATCTGCGCCTCGTTGTAGCGGCCGGAGTACTGCGAGTAGGTCGCGTGCACCACGTGCGCCCCATTGCCCAGCACATCGTACGCAAGCGCGAGCCGCGGCACGATCCGGTTCGCATCGATGCTCTGGATGTCGCCCGGCGTCGACAACGCGCGGACATGCTCGAACCGCGCGCCGAGGTCGGCGGACCAGCGTGCGCCGATGGTCCAGTGGTCCTGCACGAACGCGGAGTTGTTGTCGATGTTCATCGTCCCGCCGCGCGTCGCCGGGAAGAAATCGACCGAAGAGGCGCCGGCGACGAACACCGGGATCGCGCGGCCGGTCGCATCGAGCAGCGGAAGCCCGTTCGCGCCCGTTGCGAAGTCCGAGTTGAAGACGTAGGAAGTCGAGGACTGTGAGTTGCCGCCGGTCCGCTGGCTGCGGAACCACTCGAAGCCGCCCTTGGTCTCGTGCCGCCCGTGGAACGTCCAGTAGTTGGTGACGCTGCCGGTGAGCTGCCGGTTGTTCCGGTGCTCGGGGTCGGTCGCGTCGAAGTACGGCGCGTTGAACAGGCAGGCGCACTGCGTGGCAGAGATGAACGGCGAATCCAGGATGTTCGTGCTCGTGCCGCCGTCCCCCGAGAACGAGAACCGCCGCTCCGAGTACTGCGCCTCGACCAGCAGGTTGTTGCGCAGCACACCGCGGTAGTTCGTGTAGTAGTACCAGTTCGGGTTGCTGCGGCTCACCTCGCTGTGCGGATCGATGATGAACGTCTGGAGCCCGGAGTTGTTGGTCCGCATCCGGGGGTCGGCCAGATAGCCGCCCTGAATCGTCTGATTCGGCGCGACGGTGCCCGTGAGCTTCAGCTCGCCGCGTTTGTTGGTGTCGAGGTCGGTCAGGCCGATGCCGGTCTGCTGCAGCGTGACCTGGTTGCTCGTCTTCGAGTAGCGGCCCGAGGTGAAGAACCAGAGCCGATCATGGACGATCGGTCCGCCGAACGTTCCCTCATAGGTTCTCGACAGCACATCCAGGTGGTTGGTGCCCCGCGACACCTCGAACGGCGTCTGGGTGGTCCATGCCGGGTTCAGGAAGTTGACCCGGCCGCCGCCGGAGAACGTGTTGCCGCCGCTCTTGGTAACGGCGTTGACGACGCCGCCGCTGAACCGGCCGTACTCCGCCGAGATGCCCGACGTGAGCACCTGCGTCTCCTCGATCGCGTCCTCGATGAACAGGTTCTGCGGCTGCGCGAACAGGTTGTCGTTGATGTCGACGCCGTTCACCATGAACACGTTGTCGAACGAGAACGCCCCGTTGATGACGACGGTCTGTGGGTTGGGACCGTTCTCGTTGACCGCAGGCGCGAGTTGTGCGATGCCCTGAACGGTTCGCGGCGTCGCCAGCGATTCGATCTCATCGTGCCGGAAATCCGCGCCCACAGTGGGTGTCGCGATCGGCGCCGGTGTCTCGGCCACGACGCGGACCGTCTCGGTGACGCCGGCCGCCGACAAGGTCACGTTCTCGACAACCGTGGACCCGACGGGCACGGTCGCTTTCCGTGTCATCGTCGCGAAATTCGACAGCTCGAAGCTCACCGTGTACTCGCCAGGCGGAATCGCGGCGATGGTGAACGCGCCGTCCGGGTCGGTGACCGTGGTCCGCGGCCCCTGCAGCACCGGCGAAGCCGCCGTCACGGTGACGCCCGGCATGGCGAGCCCCTGCGTGTCGCGGACCGCGCCGCGAATCGTACCGGTCTGGACGCCTTGCGCGCGGGCGTCGACCGCTCCGGCCATGGCAAGCACGAACAACAAGAACACCGCTGCGGCGCGATTCATGTACGCTCCTTTGTGTGACGACGATCGCATCCGTCGATCGTACGAATACGCTGTGGAGGCCGCGTGCGAACATCGGTGCACGATTGCACCCAGAGTGGCGCGATCCAAGAATCCTTCCGGTCAGTGTCCGGAATCGCGATGTGACGATTGGTTGGATTCCCGCCCGTCCCAGAATCGACACACGGGAGAGATTCGGCGGTGAGCTGCCCGGAGGGATTGGAGCGCCAAGCTGATGTAAGAGACGTTACTGAGTGATGTAATATATGTTACAGTCATTGTCATGGGCTCAGGCCTGCTCGTGGACGTGCGCCACGCCGTCCGTCTCGTGCGACGCCAGCCGCGGTTCTCGGCCGCGGCCGTGCTGCTGCTTGCCGTCGGGATCGGGGCTGCGTCCGCGGTGTTTGCCCTGGTCAATGCGGTTCTGCTCGCGAACATGCCGTTTCACGACCCGGATCGGCTGACATGGATGTACAACGCGCGGACCGAGCGCGACCGTGC
Organism: Vicinamibacterales bacterium; assembly: GCA_035939575.1. Lineage (GTDB taxonomy): Bacteria > Acidobacteriota > Vicinamibacteria > Vicinamibacterales > CAVVIG01 > DATKHR01. The sequence continues at coordinate 7,976 of DASZFS010000307.1, forward strand.
GCCGCTCTCGATACCTGATCTCGAGGACTACCGGAGAGACGCCACGACTCTGGCCGGCCTGGCGGCGTTCACCAACTGGACGGCCAACCTGACGGGGAACGGCGACGCCGAGCGGCTCGAGGGCGTCCGCGTCGCCGGAAATTTCTTCGACGTGCTCGGGGCGCGATCGGCCTTGGGCCGCACGCTCGCTCCGGCCGACGAGACCGCCGATGCGCGGGCCGCAGTGATCACCGCCGGCCTGTGGCAGCGGCGCTTCGGTGGCGATCCCGCCGCGGTCGGCAGCGCCATCGTCCTGAACGGCGCCCGGTACACGATTGTGGGCGTGCTCCCGCCTGCGTTCGTCTTTCCGTTCCGATACGCGGAAGTCGCGGTTCCCCTCGTGCTGCGCGCCGACGGCCGGCGCGCCGACCGCGGCGCAAATTTCGTGCGGGTCGTGGCGCGGCTGAAACCCGGTGCCTCGATCGCGCAGGCGCAGGGCGATCTCAATCGCACCGCACACCGCCTCCAGCAGCAGTTTCCGATCGACGATGCCCGGAAGATCGGCATCAGCCTGTATCCGCTGCAGGCCGAGATCGTGCGCGACTTCAACGCGCTGCTGTGGACGCTGTTCGGCGCGGTTGGAATCCTTCTCCTGATCGGATGCGGCAATCTGGCGAACCTTCTGCTCGTGCGCGCGGCAGGAAGACGATCGGAGCTCGCGCTGCGGATCTCGCTCGGCGCGGGAAGAGCCCGCCTGGCCCGGCAGCTGTTTCTCGAAGCGGCAGTGCTGGCGATCGGCGGAGGCGTGGGCGGGGTGGCGCTCGCGTCGGCGGCCGTGTCGGCGTGGAAGGCGTTTGGGCCGTCAGACTTCCCGAGGATGGCGCTCGTCTCGCTCGACCTGCGTGTGCTGTTCTTCGCCGCCGCGGCCTCGGGCGTCGCGGCGTGCATTTGCGGGATGGCGCCTGCGTGGGCAGCGACGCGCGACCTCGCGGCGCCGCTCGCCAGCACCACGCGGTCGCTGACCGGCAGCCGGCGCGAGGGTCTCGTCCGGCGGACGTTCGTCGCGGTGCAGGTCGCCGGGTCGGTCGTGCTGCTCGTGTGCGTGGGTCTGGTCGCGCGCAGTCTGGCGCGCATCGAGGCGGTCGATCCCGGGTTCACACCCGATCGCGCGCTCACGATCCAGCTGTCGCTGCCGCCCGCTCGCTATGGGACGCGGGAGGCGGTTGCCACCTTCTACGACGCGCTCGCCGTCAGGCTTGCCGCGCTGCCGCAGGCCGCGAGCGTTGGCGCGGTGTCCCTGCTCCCGCTCACCGGACTGCTGGCCACCATGGACATCGAGCTTCCCGACCGGCCGGCGCCGCCGCCCGACGCCGTCCCCCAGGCGCATTTCCGTATTGCCAGCGCCGGCTACTTCGCCGCCTCAGGCATCGTCGTTTTCGACGGACGGGAGTTCACGGCACGGGAGACGGCTGGCAGCGCGCCGGCCGTCATCGTGAGCGATGCGTTCGCCGCGCGACATTGGCCGGGCGAGTCGGCCGTGGGGAAGCATCTGCGGATCGTGCAGACGCCGCGATTGCCCGAATGTGAGGTCGTCGGCGTGGTGAGAAACGTCAAGCAGTACGGTCTGGATGGCGCGCCGACCGCGGATCTCTACGTGGATATTCATCAGATGCCGCCCGGTCAAGCCTCCTTGATCGCGGGACGCATGTATTGGGTCGTGCGCGCGCGCGGGGGCGGGCAAGTGGCGGCCGGAGCCGTGCGTGACGCGATTCACGCCGTCGATCCCGACGTCGCGACGTCCAGCACCCGCACCCTCGAAGAGATCCTCGCGGCGTCGGTCGGCCCTCGCCGGACCAACGTCCGCCTGTTGGAGCTGTTCGGTGGGGTGGCGATGCTGCTCGCCATATTCGGTACCTACGCGCTGGCAGTCTTCTCGGCGGGGACGCGGCGCCGCGAGTTGGCGATCCGATCCGCGTTTGGCGCGAGCCGGTGGTCGCTGGCGCAGCTGATGGTCCGGGGCGAGCTTCCACCGCTCCTCGCCGGCATCGGGACGGGCGCGGCGGTCGCGTTCTTGGCCTCACGGTCGCTCACCGAAATGCTCTTTACCACGAGACCTTCGGATCCCGCTGTGTACCTGACGGTCACGGCCACGATCCTTCTGGTCACGACTGTCGCGACGTATCTGCCCGCCCGTCAGGCAGCTGACGCGGCCCCCGCGGAGCTGCTGCGCACATGAGCGAGCCGCGCTGGCTCCTGCTCGCCCATCAGTTGCCCACGCGCTCGTCGAATGCCCGGGTCAAGACGTGGCGGCGCCTCCAGCAGCTCGGGGCGGTGGCGTCACGCAACTCCGTCTACGTCCTGCCCAACACCGAGCAATGCCGGGAGGACTTCGAGTGGCTGCGCACCGAAATTGTCGCCGCCGGCGGCGAGGCCACGGTATTTGCGGCGGACGCGATCAGCCAGCGTGATGCGGAGGACATCGTGAAGGCCTTTCAAGAGAGTCGGACGCAGGACTACAAGGCGCTGCAGAAGGACATCAACCGGGTGTTGGCGACCGTGCGAGGGAAGAAAGCCCGAGGCGGGGGGCCGCGACTCGTCCGGGCGCTGCACGCGCTGCGCGATCGGTTTGACGCGCTCGATCGGGTTGATTTCTTCCGGGCGACCGCGCGGGACAGCGCTGCGGCGGCACTGGCAGACCTCGCGCGAAGAGTCGAGAGCGAGCGGCCGGCAAAGCCGCCCGCCCGTTCGCCGACACGCAGAGCCGATTTTCAAGGACGCCGCTGGGTGACGCGACGGCGTCCGGGCGTCGACCGGATGGCATCGGCGTGGCTCATCCGGCGGTTCATCGATCCGCGCGCGACGTTCGCGTTCGTTGACAAGGCGGCGTCGGCCGACGTGCCGTTCGACATGTATGACGTGTCTCGGGGCTTCGGGCACCGCGGGAGCCTGTGCACCTTCGAAGTGCTCTGTGAAGAGTTCGGCATCGTGGAACCGGCGGTGATGCAGGTCGCGCACATCGTCCACGACCTGGACTTGAAGGAGAAGACGTACGCCGCTCCTGAATCGGCGGCGATCGGCCGGATGGTCGACGGCCTGCGGGCGATGCACACCGACGATGCCATGCTGCTCGAGCAGGGGATTGGCATGTTCGAGGCGCTGGCGCGCTCGTTTGAGAAGGGACGAGTCGATTAGAGCCGATTTGAATCTTATCTGTATCCGATATAGAGTGACACGCTTCCCGGGTTCACGGAGGTCTCAATGCGTGTCGCTGGCCGGTGTCCGCTCGTCGCCCTCCCTGTGTCCGTCGTCCCCCTCGTCCTCGTCGTCCTCCTGGCGCTGACGTCCCCAGCCGCCGCTCAAGTGTCAGCGGCCATTTCGGGCGTGGTGACCGACGCGTCCGGCGCCGCGATGTCCGCTGCCACCGTGACGGCAAGGAATCTTGAAACGGCTGGCGTGCGGACGACCGTCACGGATTCAGCGGGGCGGTATCAGTTGGCGGAGCTCGCCGTGGCAGCCTACGACGTGACGGTCGCGAAGGATGGCTTCCAGACGATCGTTCGCGGTGGCATCCGCCTGGTCGTCGGACAGCACGCGCGTGTTGACGCCAGCCTGAGAGTCGGAGCCGTCACGGAGCAGATCACGGTGACCGGAGACGTGCCTCCCGTGACCGTCACGACGGCCGACATCTCCGGCCTGGTCGGCGAGCAGCAGGTCAAGAATCTTCCCTTGAACGGCCGCAGCTACGACCTGCTCATGCTCCTGAATCCCGGCGTGGTGAACTTCACCTGGGAGAAGACCGGCGGGATCGGCATCTCGAATTCGACCACCGCCAACATGTTCGCCGTGTCAGGCAACCGGCCGCAGCAGAACCTCTTCCTGTTGAACGGCGTGGAGTTCACGGGCGCAGCTGAAAACAACATGACGCCCGGTGGGGCGAGCGGACAGCTGCTGGGCATTGATGCCGTTCGGGAATTCAACATTCTGCGCGACACCTACGGCGCCGAGTACGGCAAGAAGCCCGGCGGCCAGATCACCATCGTCACGCGATCCGGCACGAACCAGTTCCACGGGTCGATGTTCGAATTCCTGCGCAACAGCGCCTTGGACGCGCCGAACTACTTCGATGCGGGTCCGAACCCGCCGCCGTTTCAGAGGAACCAGTTCGGGGCATCCGGAGGCGGTCCCATCGTCAAGGACAAGACGTTCGTGTTCGCCAACTACGAAGGGTTCGCCCAGAACCTGAACCAGACGTCCGTGGCGTTCGTGCCAGACGCACAGGCGCGGCTGGACGCCGCGCCCATTATCAAGACCATGGGTCTGCTGAACCTGTGGCCCGTGGCGCCCGCGGGCGCTCCCGACTTCAAAGTGACGGCCAATGGAGACGGCGTCGCGCAGGTGCTCAGCAGTCCCTTGCAGACAATCCGCGAACACTTCGGAACCGTCCGGCTCGATCACGCGATGTCGAGTCGAGATACTCTCGGCGCGGTGTACACGATCGACGACAGTAACTCGGTCACGGCTACGCCGTTCGATCCATACAGCACTGATGTACTGAGTCTGCGGGAGCAGGTGTTGAGCGTTCAGCACACCCACGTATTCTCGTCAGCGATGCTCAACACGGCCCGCTTCGGATTTTCCCGCGCCGGGTACTTCTTCACCGGCGAGCCGACTCCCGGTACGCCGGCCGCCAGCGTGTCGGGCTTCCTGGCGGGTCTCCCCGTCGGCGCCGTCGTCGTCGGCGGCAGCCAGGCGTCCAATCCACAGGCCCAACTGGGGTTGGCCGGCAGCAACAACGGCAGCAACCTGCACATCACGCGCAACCTGTTCAGCCTGTCGGACGATGTGGCGTTCAGCAGGGGACAGCACCAGATTCGGGTCGGTGCGTGGCTCCAGCCGTTCCAATCCAACGAGGTGATCGCCCTCAGCCAGTATGGCCAGCTGACGTTTACAGGCCTGCCAAACTTCCTGGCAGGCACCGCCAGCTTCCTGTACGACCCGGCGCCGACGCCGATGCAATGGCGCTCGCTGTTTGGCGCGCTGTACGCCGAGGACGTCATGCGCGTGCGCTCGGATCTGACGATCTCGCTGGGCTTCCGAGGGGAATTCAGCACGGGTTGGAACGAAGCGAACGGACAGGCCGCCAACTACGCGTTGGGGAGCTCAGGCCCCGTGTGCGCGTCGCAACCAGCGTCCAACGTCTGCTTGCCGCAAGTCGGGAGCTCGCTGCTCTCGATGAACCGTTCGGCGTTCCTGCCGCAGCCGCGCATCGGGATCGCGTGGCGACCATTCGACGAGAAGACCGTCGTCCGTGCCAGTGCCGGCGTGTACAACGACCTGCAGGATGCGTTGGGCTATCGGGCGGATCAGAATGCGCCCTTCAACCCGACCTATACCATCGGCGCGACGGGCCTGACGAATATCTTCGGGGCGCGCGGCAGCCCGATCCAGCCGGGCGCCGCTCCGACGAAGACGCCGCTCGCGCTGCTGCTGCCCGGAGGCGTGCAGCCCGACCTGTCCACGCCCACGCTCGTCTCGTACTCGGCCCGGGTCGAGCGGGCCCTGTCTTCGAACACTTCTCTCAGCGTTGGCTACGTCGGCAGCCATGGCTACCACGAGATCATCGGCGTCGATGCCAATGCGCCGGCGCCGGTTGTTTGTCCCGCGTCGCCCTGTCCTGCGACGTTCCCGACGACGCTTGATCCAACCAGCGGTCAGCCGGTGTACGGCGCGCTGGCCGGGACCCCCGTGCCGGCCGGCACGTATTTCAATCCCACCGCCACCAAGCCGAACACCGCGTTGGCCAATACGTGGACGTGGGTCTCCGAAGGCCGCAGCACGTACAACGCGCTGCAGCTGGACCTGAACCGACGATTCAACGGAGGGCTGTCGCTTCGCGGCGTGTACACGGTGTCGAAAGCGATGGATGACGGGGATTCGCTGAACGCCACGGCCGCGAGCAATGCCGTCGCGCTGCTCTCGAATCCCTACAACCCGATCGCGGACTGGGGGCCGGCGACCTACGACGTCCGCCACGCCGGCTCAGTTAACGTCATCTATGCGCTGCCGTTCGGGCGCGGAGGCCGGATGCTCAGCGGCTTCGGCGGTGTGGCGAACGAGCTCGTCAGCGGATGGATGCTGAATTCGATCGTGAGCTTGCAGTCGGGATTCCCGCTGACGCCGCAGCTCGCCTACAACCCCGCGAACAACGGCGATTCACGCAATCCGGTCCGGCCGTTTCTCAATCCCGCCTTTTCGGGATCGGTGGTGACCGGGAACCCGAACCAGTGGTTCAATCCGAACGCGTTCATCGCGCCGCCGAGCACCAGCGGGTTCTACGGCAATGTGGGGAGGAATGCCTACACGGGTCCGGGGCTGGCGACATGGGATTTCTCTGGTCTCAAGGATACGCGCGTGGGCGCGAAGACGACCCTGCAGTTCCGCCTGGAAGTCTTCAACCTGCTGAACCGGGCGAATTTCAACACGCCGAACCTGATCACGCACGTGCTGCAGGCCCCGCCGAACGGAACATTCCCCGAGGCGTCACCCACGGCGGGGCAGGTCACGAGTACCTCGACCTCGTCCAGACAGATTCAGTTCGGGCTCAAGCTGCTCTGGTAGGTATAGCCCGGACTTCTCACTTCACACTTCTCACTTCAGGCTGCGTTTTTCAGCAGCCTGATAGACTCCCTACGTCCAACGGCTATAGACTATCTATAACTATGGCCCTTCGCTCTTCACGACCCGACGCGCGCACCGACCTGGTACACGGCACCCTGGACATGCTGATCCTGAGGACCCTTCAGTGGGGACCGCAGCACGGCTACGCGATCGGGCAGACGATCCGCGTGCAGTCGTCTGACGTGTTGCTTGTGGAAGCCGGTTCCCTCTATCCAGCCCTGCAGCGCCTGGCCAAGAAAGGGTGGGTGACATCGAAGTGGGGCCTGACGGATGCCAACCAGCGCGCCAAGTTCTATCGGATCACGCCGGAGGGCAAGACGCAGCTCCTGCGCGAGGAGTCGCGATGGACCGAGCTGGTGAACGCAATCAGCCGCGTGATGAGGCCCGCACTGGCGCCCGAAATGGAGGAGTAGCTGAAAAGCTCTGATAAAATCGCAGCCGCGCATGGATCGTCCAACCAGAACAGCGTTGCGCATCGGTGCCTGGCGCGTCGATCCGGCTTCAGGCCAGATTTCACGGGAAGGCTGCGAGCCCGTCCGGGTAGAGGCCAGGACGATGCGACTGTTGCTGTGTCTCGCCGAGCGCGCCGGTGAGGTCGTCAGCATCGACGAGCTCCTCGAACAGGTCTGGTCCGGCGTCATTGTCACGTCGGACTCGGTCTATCAAGCGGTGGCTTCGCTCCGCCGACTTCTCGGAGACGACCCCAGGCAGCCTGATTACGTGGCGACTGTGCCGCGACTCGGGTATCGGATGGTGGCGACGGTCAGCCCGTGGGTCGATTCGCCCGTGGTGCCTGTGCTGCCCGTCGGGCCCCCCGGGGTGATTGTCCCGACTGTCCCTTCGCCTGATTCGGCTGAAAGATCCGCGCCCGCGGCGAGCGACGCGCGAGCCGTGGCCTCGCGTCGTACCGGCGTGTACCTCGCCGCCGGCGCCGTACTGTTCGTCGTGGTCGTCGGCACTCTTCTGTATCGCGCCAGAGTCGAGAATGCCAATCGGGCAACCGCAGCCGCCTCAACGCTTGCGACTCAGAAATCGGTGGCCGTGCTGCCATTTCTCGACCTGACCGAAGAGATGAAGGAGGAGTACTTCGCCGACGGGATCACAGAGGAGCTCATTGACAAGCTCAGCAAGATCCCGGGACTTCGGGTGCCGTCTCCCACATCCTCGTTCTATTTCAAGGGCAAGCACGTCACGGTCGCTGATATCGCAAAGGCGCTCGGCGTGACGTACGTGCTCGATGGGAGCCTCCGCAAATCAGGGGGCATGCTTCGAGTCGCTGCCCGGTTGATTCGCGCCGACAGCGGGTTCGTTGTCTGGTCTGAAACCTACGACAGGCGATTGGACGACCGCTTGATGGTCCAGGACGATATCGCGGGCGAAGTCACGAAAGCGCTGCAAGCGTCGATCGAAGCCCGACCCGAGCACACGACGTCCCAGTGACGAGCTAGATCTACGTGCGACGGTTGCCTGCGACTTATTGCGGTTGCCTGGCGATGGAGGCGCGATACCACTCGCGCCAGGCGTGCGAGTCGTGAGGGAGGCTCTGCCCGGTGATGTCGCGTAACGCCTGAAAGACCCACTTGCGCGTTTCCGGCTCCATGCCGCCGTCGTCCGAAAAGTCCAGAAGTCGTGGGATGGCGCTCCGGCGCTGCTGCGCACTGAGCATGCCCGACTGGGCCAGGCCACAAGCTGCGCGCTCACGAATCATCGGCGAGGCATCGTCGTGAAGGATCTCGAGCAGCGGGGCTATCGAGTCATCGGTTGCCAGGTACGAGAGACCTTCGACCGCCCAGTAGCGGATGTTCACGTTCGGGTCGTGAACCGCGCTCATCAGGATCAGGCCGATGCGCTCCCGCTCGAGACCGCGGCTGCCGAGGAGACCCAGGTCCCACAGGGCGTTCGCACGTGGACCCTGTTCGCCGGATTGCGCGGCCGCTTCCAGCCGCTCGACGGTCGCCGTAGACCTCTCGAGGTTCCGGGCGGCCAGGTCGATCGCGATTGCCGCTTCGCGCACGCGAAGATCGTCCGAGTTGAGGGCCGTGGTGAACAGGCCCTTGAGTGTTCCGTCCGTTCCGTCCAGCGCAATCCGGCCAAGCCAGCCGCCGGCCCTCGCCTCGATCTGTTCGTTCGCGCCCTGAAAGTGATTGATGGATCGCTCGAGGAGCAGGCTCGCCTGGCCTTGCGGGCTCATGGAGTCGAGGACTTCGATTTCGTGATCGGAGAGGACGTTCGCCGAGACGGCCTTCGGCCCGCCCTGGAGGTTCAGCAGAACGGAGATCGGCTCCCACGCCGCCCGCACAACGTCGATCTGTACGAACGGAACCGTCGCAACGATCGCGATTGCGGCGGCAATCGCCGCACGGCGATCGGCGTGCGCGTCATGGGGCGTTGGAGAGGCGGGCATCGGTCGCAGTTGTCCGCAGCGGTACAGGGTTCACAGGCCTGGCAGGGCAAGCGTCATTCCGTGAAGACACCCCGGAAGAAGGCCTGTTTTCCCGTGATGGCCCGGTGATCTTGATCCCGTACAGACGAAACTCGTGATCGTTCTGACGGATTTGGCCTACCGCAAGGCCTGCGGCGACGGCTGCGGCGACGGGTCGAAGGCGGACCGCCACTGCTTCGCTTCCTCCATGGCGACGATGGGGCTCCCGAAGTGCTCAGTGCGAAGGATCGCCTCGCCCCGGTTGACCCGTACTTCCCAGTTCTCCGCGTCTGGATTCTTCAGCAGGAGGCACGTCGTCCCGTCCGGGAGGTGCCACAGACGCGCCAGTGGGACTTCGCCCATGGACTGCTAAGCCTTTGTCGCTAAGTGAGGAAACGGGCCGACTGTAGCACAGTCGCCGTTCAGGGCTGCAGCGGAAGGTGGGCGGATTCCCATGCCGCAATCCCTCCCGCAATCTCGCTCACGGCGGTGAAGCCGCGCGCCTGGAGCAGGCTCGCGGCAATGGAAGATCGGTAGCCACCGGCGCAATACACGAGCAGCGGGCGATCTGCCGGCAGCTCACCGAATCGATCAAGCAGCTGATTCAGCGGCACGCTCACGCTGCCGGCGATCGCCTTTTGCGCGCGCTCCGCTGGTGCGCGCACGTCGATGACGACCGGGGGCTCGGGGGGGCGATCGGCGCCGAGTCGTTCGGCGGCAAGCGGCGGCGACAGGCGCTCGGTCGTGGCGGTCAGCTCGGGACGCGATTCGAGGCTCCGCAGGCCGTCCTTCAGATACCCGGCGACGTGATCGAAGCCAATGCGGCCGAGACGAATCGCCGACTGGTGCTCGCGTCCCGGGTCGGCGACGATCACGATCGGCCGTTCGCGGCTGAGCACGGTGCCGGCCCAGGTCGCGTACTGCCCGTCGAGACCGATATTGATGCTGCCGGCCAGATGCGCGGCCGCGAAGTCTACCGGGTCGCGCGTGTCGAGGACCTGCGCGCCCGCGCGCTGGAGATCGAGGAGCCGCTCGACGGAGATCGGGTTGAGGCCGACTGCGAGCGAGGCCTCGAGCGTTGGCCGCTCGCGGCTGTTCAGCACGGCATCGTAGGTGAAGTAGGGCGGTGCGTCCGGTTGATCGGCCGTGATCAAGTCGACGAACGCCTGCCGCGTCATCGGCTGCAGCGCGTAGTTCGCTCGTCGCTGGGTGCCGATCGTCGATACCGTCTCCGCGCTGATCGCTTTGCCGCAGAGCGAGCCCGCGCCATGGGCGGGGTAGACCAGGCTGGCGTCGGGCAGTGACAGCAGCTTCGAGTGCAGCGAATCGTAGAGAAGTCCACCGAGATCGGCGGCTGACCACCCGAGCGCGGCGCGCAGGTCCGGACGCCCGACGTCGCCGACGAACAGCGTGTCGCCCGTCAACACCGCGAACGGCTCGGCGGCGGACCGGTCGAGATCGAACACCTCAATCGAGATCGACTCGGGCGTGTGTCCCGGCGTCGAGAGGGCCTGCAGCCGCACGCGCCCGAAGTCGATGCGGTCCCCATCCGCCAGCGGCGTGAACGTGTACTCGGCAGACGCGTTCGCGCCGAGATAGATCGTCGCGCCAGCTCGATCTCGCAGTTCGAGGTGCCCGGCGATGAAGTCCGCGTGAAGGTGGGTCAGGATGACGTGCTTAATCTTGAGGTCGTGCTCAGCGGCGTACGCCAGATACTGATCGATGTCGCGCTGCGGATCGATCACGGCGGCGACATGGCTCTGTGCATCGCCGACGAGGTAGGACGCGTGCGCGAGACACTTGAGGTAGAACTGCTCCAGGATCATGGGTGGTTGCGATTCGCCGCCACGCGCAAGTATACACGTCGCGAATGCGGCGCCTGATCCCGCTCACTGCTTTGTTGTCAGTATGAGCACGTGGGCGGCCGTGTTCGGCGATTGCAGGACGTCGATGCCGTTCGTCATGAGATCCGATCCGGTCGCCTCGCCGAGGGCGCCTGTGTCGACGGACTCGACCTGATAGGTCGACTTCGGGTCGAGGCCAACCGGCTTCACATTGACCCTGTCCACGCCGTCGTCCGACTGGTAGGCCCAGACCACTTCCTCGCCGTTGCCGACAGTGGCCGTCTGAGCGACGTCCCACGCCGGCCCGTTCGACTGTCGTGCCTGTGGAGTGAGCAGCGTCGCTGCGGCGCTGCTCATGGCGTCCCGTATCCCTTTGTAGATCGCGACCTCGTGCGACATGCCGGCCGATTCGCCTTCGGAGTACTCGGCGCTCTTGAAGCACAGGCCAAGCACGCCGGCCATGCGGCTCCGCATGTAGAGCGAGAGATCCAGCGGATTGTGCAGGGACTCGCCGTCGTGTTCGGTGACGAACGACAGAAGGTAAGCCGGTGGAAAGACCGTCCCAAGGCCCTCGAGGTTGTGGCGGACATGCGCCGAGGGCGCCGTCCTGTCGTCCATCCACGCCGTGTCGGAATAGCGCAGCATTCCCACGTCGAGCCGGTTGCCACCGCCCGAGACGTTCTCGATGAGGAGGTCGGGGTACTGCTGGCGCAAGGTGGCGAGGGCGTCATACAGGCCGTTGACCTGCGCGAAGTTGCCGTCCAGCTTGCCGTGCTCGTGCCCATCCCGGTCGCAGTTGACCCACATGTTGTTATCCCATTTCAAGTAGTCGGGCTGGACTTCATTGATGAGCTGCGTCAGGCCGTCGAGGATCCACTTGCGCGCGGCGGCGTTCGACAGGCAGATCAGCGCCGAGTGATCCGAGCCGTACGCGCCGCCAGCCGTGGCGAGCCACGATTCGTCAGGGCCCGGGTCGCCGACGAGCGAGAGGTTGACCCGCTCCGGCTCGACCCACACGCCGAACTTGATGCCGAGATCGTGCGCGTGGTCGCGGAGTGGCCGCAGGCCGTTGGGAAAGCGCGCCGGGTCGGCAGTCCACGAACCGAGGCCGGCATCGAAGTCGAATGGCCCGGCCGCGCCGGCGCCGGGATACCAGCCGGCGTCGAGGACGAACAGTTCAGCGCCAAGCGCAGCCGCAGCATCCATCTCCGACAGCATCGACGGTTCGTCCACCGTCGTGCCGTAGGCAAACCACGTGTTGTAGGTGACGAGCGGCGTCAGCGCCTGTCCCGCCCGCACACCGTCGAGCACGTACGATCGCAAGGCGCCGGTGGCCTCGGACAGACCGCCGGCGACGGCGCCGAAGACAACGTGCGGGCCGTCGACGACCGCGGTGATCGTGGTCGTCATCGACGCGAGGCCGGCGCTCAGGGACAGGCCCGGGCCGGTTCGCGTGCCCGAGATGGACCAGGCGCCCGACCACATCAACGCCATGTAAAACTCGTCGCGCGCGCCGTCGATCGCCAGCCAGGGCACCCACGACTCCGATGCGCGGCCTTGTGCACCGATCGTCAAGGGCGTGGTCGCCGTTGCGGTCCGCTGCTGGAGCGTGAAAGCCGCATCGCTTTCGACGTCTGCATTGTCGCCCGTCAAACCGGTCAGCGTTCGCACGTTCCCCGACGTGACGACGATCTGAAGCGCGTCCAGGTCTGACAGTTGCGGCGCCCCGCGCAGCGGCGAGTAGGTGTTCCACGCCTCGAAGCTGGGAGAGCCGGACACGATTGCGTAGTGCCGCGCGACCCGCAGTCCAGCGGCCTCCAGATCGAAGATCGCATTCAGCTGCAGGCGACGATCGGTTGTGTCGACGGTGACATCGCGAAGGACAAACCCAGCTGAGCGCGCGCCGAGCGCGAGGACCTGCGTACCGACTTTGACGATCGAATCAGCCGCGACCGATCGCGTCCACGTTGTGCCGGACGATGTGGCGAGGCGCTCAACGGCGAAGTCACGTCCCGCGTCGAGCGTCAACGTGAGGCTGGTCCCGGCTGCCGACAGCGTCCACGTGCCTGCGGATTCATTGTGGGAGATGGACGCATCGCCCGCACTCGCGACGGCCGTGGCGGCCGCCTGCCCGGGCGTCGCGACAGCGGTGAATGCGAGGAATGCGTAAAGCGTGAACCAGAAGCGAACGGTCGGTCGACGACGCATGGGGAACGAAGCGGTCACTGCATGGGTTGGACCACTTCCAGGATGAAAGGTTTAAAGCGCAACCCCTGTGTTCTGTTAGCATTTCGGCGTATGTCTTCCACGATCTGCAGGCTGGGCGTGTCCGCTCTTGGTCTCGCTGTCCTCCTTGGTGTGCGGATACGCGCGCAGCCGGCCGCTCACACATTTGACATATTGATTACGAAAGGGCGCATCGTCGACGGCACCGGAGCGCCCTGGTATCGGGGTGACATAGGAATTGTCGGCGATACGATTGCCGCGATCGGCACGCTGACCAACGCCAGTGCGACCGTGAGAGTGGATGCCTCGAACCTCGTGGTGGCGCCCGGATTCATCGATCTCCTGGGACAGTCCGAGTTCAACGTCCTGGTGGACGGCCGCGCGGCCAGCAAGATTTACCAGGGGGTGACGACAGAAGTGACAGGTGAGGGCACGTCGATCGGGCCGGTGAACGATCGGATGGTGCACGACGCCGCCCCAGCCGCAACGCATTTCGGTGTCGCACAGGACTGGCGCACTCTTGGCGACTACTTCAGGCGACTCGAGCGGCGCTCGCGGCCGGCCATCAACATGGCGAGCTTCGTCGGCGCCGGCAGCCTGCGGAACTACGTGATCGGCAAGGACGACCGCCCGGCGACGGCACAGGAGCTCGACGCGATGAAACAGCTGGTCGCGCAGGGGATGGAGCAGGGCGCCCTCGGCGTGAGCACCTCTCTGCAATACGTACCCGACCGGTTCGCGTCGACTGATGAGATCGTGGAGCTCGCCCGGGTCGCCGCACGTTACGGCGGCGTGTATTTCACGCATCAGCGCTCCGAGAGCGCGCGCATTCTCGAGTCGCTCGATGAGGTGTTCCAGATCGCGGAGCGCGCTTCTATTCCGGCTGAGATCTGGCACCTCAAGACCGCCTACAAAGCGAACTTCGGGCGGATGGACGAGGTTCTGCGGCGCATCGAAGCCGCGCGCGCCCGCGGGCTGGACGTCACCGCTGACCAGTACCCGTACACGCGCGCGTCGAATGGGCTGTCCTCCTGCCTGCCGCTCTGGGTCCGCGAGGGCGGACTGGACAAGATGCTCGCGCGCCTGAACGACGCGGCCCAGCGCGATCGCATCCGCAGGGACATGGACGATGCGGCCGCGACGACGTGGGAGAACCAGTGGTACGGCGCTGGCGGCGGGGCGGGCGTGATGATCTCGTCGGTCCTGAACGCCAACCTCCGCAAGTACGAAGGGATGACGCTCGCCGAGATCGGCAAGGTTACTGGAAAAGACCCGCGCGACGCCGTGATGGACCTCGTCGTCGCCGATCGGGACGAGACGTCCGTCATCACGTCGATCATGGACGAAGCCGACGTGCGCGCCGCGTTGAAGCATCCGCTGGTCGGGGTCGGCACGGACTCCGGCGCGCAGGCCGAGGACGGGCGGCTGTCAGAGTCGAAGTCGCATCCGCGCGCGTGGGGATCGTTCCCGCGGATTCTCGGACACTACGTCCGGGACGAGCACCTGCTGACGCTCGAGGAGGCCATCCGGAAGATGACCTCGAAGGCGGCGACGCGCGTGCATCTGGCGGACCGCGGCATCCTTCGCCCCGGGATGAAGGCCGACATCACGATCTTCGATCCGGCGACGATCCGTGACGTGTCGACCTTTGAGGACCCGAAGCACTACTCGACGGGCGTCAGGCACGTGTTCGTCAACGGCCGCCGCGTGCTCGCGGATGGCGCGGCGACGGCCGAACGCTCCGGTCGTCCGCTTCGCGGCCCCGGGTTCAAGCCGGCCCCTGGGGAAAGAGTCGAAAGAGTCCCGAGACTCTCCAAACCGTAACGGACGGCTGGGAACATCGTGCCGCAATGGCTCCTCGATCTGTTCGCGCGCTACGGCTACGCCGTCGTGTTCTTCGGCGTGTTCTTTGAGAATGTCGGCGTGCCGGTGCCCGGCGAGACCGCCCTGCTCGCAGGGGCGGTGCTGGCTCACGCGGGCCAGCTCTCGCTCCTTCGCGTGATACTCGTCGCGATCGCGGCAGCGACCCTCGGTGACAACCTCGGCTTCTTCATCGGCCGCCGCGGGGGCAGGGGCTTGGCCGAGCGCTACGGCGGACGAGTGGGTTTGACGCCCGACCGCCTCGCCGAATTTGATCGGTTCTTCGATCGGCACGGCCCCAAGACCGTGTTCGTCGCCCGGTTCATCACCGGCTTGCGCGTCGTCTGTGCGATTCTCGCCGGCGGCAGCGGCATGCGGTGGTCGACCTTCGTGGTCTACAACGCCAGCGGCGCGGTCGTCTGGTGTACGGTTATCGCGTGCGCCGGCTACGCGCTCGGACAGAGCTGGGAACTGCTGGATAGGTGGATTGGACGGACGGGCCTGCTGGGCCTCATTGTGGTCTGCGGAGCGAGCGCAGTCTGGTTCCTCCGGAGCCGCCGGCGTCGGACTTGATGATCACACTCGCCTCCGGGCTGTCGTACGTCGATCTCCGGTTTCTGGACACTGCCCGCGTCATCGCGACCGTGGTGATGCACGGCCCTGGCGGTGTCGCGCTCATCGACCCCGGGCCATCCAGCACGCTGCCGACGTTGCGGGCTGGCCTCTCGTCAGCGGGTGTGTCCGTGTCAGACGTGCGCACGATCATCTTGACGCACATCCACCTGGACCACGCCGGCGCAACTGGAACGCTCGTCCACGAAAACCGATCGATCCGGGTCTACGTGCACGAGAAAGGCGCTCCACACATGGCCGATCCGACGTCGCTCATGGCGAGCGCAACGAGATTGTGGGGCGACGAGATGGATCGGCTGTGGGGCGAGATGCGTCCCGTTCCGCCGGACGCGATCGTTTCCCTCGCGGGCGGCGAGCGCATCGACGCGGGCGGACGAATGCTGGAAGTTGCCTATACGCCCGGCCACGCCTCACATCACGTCAGCTACTTTTCCAGGGACTCCGGCGTCGCATTTGTGGGCGATACGGCCGGCGTCTGTCTCCTCGATCGAGGATTCGTGCTCCCGCCGACGCCTCCGCCTGACATCGACATCGAGGCGTGGCGCCGCAGCCTGGCGGCAATCGGCGCGTGGCGCGCCGACACGCTGTTCCTGACGCACTTCGGCCCGCACGCCCCCGTCGGAACGCACGTCGCTGAAATGGCGGAGCACCTCGAGATGGTCGCCGCGCTTGCGAAGCAGTCGTTGGCCCCGGGAGACGTTGACGGGACGGACCAGGACCGGGAAGCCTGGTTTACAGACAAGATTCGCGCGATGCTGCGGCACCGGCTCTCCGAAAGCGACGCGCACGCTTACGAGGTCGCGGGCCGCCTCGATCTCAACTGGCGAGGACTTGCGCGATATTGGCGCAAACGGGCTTAGCCGCTTGCCCTGGATCCACCATCAGCCGGAGAGCGATGCCCTGTGGCTCGGAGGACGAGGGCGCCGAAACGCGGTAGACGGCCGAGAGCACCCGACCCTGCTGGAGCGGCGCAGGTATCGCCTCGGTTTGCCGGCCTTCGCGCTCCAGCTGAAGCTGGACGAGCCTGAACAGAGGAATGGCCACAGGCGTGTGACACTCGACGTAGACGCCATGCTCGCTGACGTTGCGCATGACCACGGCTGCGAAGCGCGTGGCACCACGTTGGTCCTTCCACGTCAGACGGGCGGGCAGAAGCACGTCGTGGCGGGCGCTGGCGCGTTTGATCTGGTTGGTCACGTTGGTCTTGGTCACGCACGGAAGACTATCAAGGTCCAGGCCTAGTGCATTTTCGTGAAGCCAAACAACCGCCGAAGTGGCTAACTAATTGTCCTCCAATGGCTTACAAAACCGTGCAGGTGCCAGAATCCCTGTGCAATGCGTATACTACGTATACAACATACCTGTGAACTGAGTATTCAGTATCCATCAGTGAGTATCCATCTCGGGCCGAGCGTCGAGTTCGGGTCGCGTATCCAGGCCCAACCGGCGCATTTTCATGTAGAGCCCGCGCCTGGTCAGGCCGAGCGTTCGCGCGGTTTCTGAAATGTTGCCACCGCTCTGGTCGAGGGCATCCTGGATCAGGTTGCGCTCGACCTGCTCGACGGCCGAGGCCAGATTGATGGGACTGAATCGCGGGCTCCTATCCTGGATATGGACGGCAGCGCTAACACCGGCGACCGTGCCGGCCAACCTCGTCGTGCCGATTTCCGGCGAAAGGTGAGCGGGATCGATTGTCCCCCCCGGAGCGCTCAGCGCCACAGCCCGCTGAATCTCGTTCTTGAGCTGCCGCACGTTGCCCGGCCACCAGTACTGTGAGAACACATCGAGGGTC
This sequence comes from Vicinamibacterales bacterium, assembly GCA_035939575.1. Lineage (GTDB taxonomy): Bacteria > Acidobacteriota > Vicinamibacteria > Vicinamibacterales > CAVVIG01 > DATKHR01. Next base: position 25,410 of record DASZFS010000307.1, read on the forward strand.
TCAGAGCTGAGCTGGATGTCGGGCTTGCCCAGGCGCTCCAGCGCCTCGCGCAGGAAAAATGTGCTCAGGTGCGGGATCTCCTCGCGCCGCTCGCGAAGCGGCGGCACGTGGATGCGGATTACGGCCAGGCGGTAGTAAAGGTCCTCCCGAAACTTGCCCTCCGCGACCCGCTGTTCGAGGTCGGCGTTGGTGGCCGCCAGGACGCGCACGTCCACCTTCTGCGGCTTGGTCTCGCCAATGGGCATGATCTCGTGCTGCTCGAGAAACCGCAGCAGCTTTGGCTGCACATCGAGCGTCAGATCCCCGATCTCGTCCAGGAATAGCGTGCCGTTCGAAGCGGTCCGCACGAGCCCCGGCTGATCGGACACCGCCCCCGTGAACGCGCCGCGGCGATGGCCGAACAGCTGGCTGTCTGCGAGCTCGCGCCCGGTCGTCGTGCAGTTGTACGGCAGGAACATCGCCGTGCTCCGCAGCGATCCGACGTGGATGGCTCTCGCGATGAGCTCCTTGCCAGTGCCGCTCTCACCCGTGATGAGCACGGTCAAGTCGTTCCCCTGCAGGCGCTGAATCTGCTCGACGACACGCGTCATCGCCGCGCTCGCGGACAGGAACCCGGGCAGCAGCGGCTCGAGCGACCGATCGACGGCGACTCCGACCGGTCCCGGCGATCGCTCCCGTGCCGCACAGAGTGCGAATCCCTGGCGCGCAACCGCGGCGATCATCCGCAGGCGCCGCATCACCGGGTGGCCGACCGGCCGCGGGGATGCCACGATGCCGAAGCGCAGGCCGTCCGGATCCCGCCCCAGTGGCTCGACGATGAACTCGCCGCGACCGTACGAACTGCCCTGGAGGGCGGACCGCGCCATCGCGCGCGCGGCGTCGTCGTCGCACCCGGCAACCGCGACGATCTGCACGTCACCCTCGCCGCGCTGCACGACAACCGCCGCGGAGTCCGCGGCTGCCGCTTCGTGAAGCGCGGCGGCGGTCTCTCGGCCGAGCAGGTCGACCAGCGCAGCCGCGTCCACCATGCGCCGGACGATGGCGTCGTCGGCGTCGGCCGGAGAGATCACGTACTCGCCGGTCCCGACGCTGGTCAGCAGCGCCTGCGCGCTGCGCGTGTCGTCGAGGTCCCGCTCAGCGCCGAGCTGCCGGAAGACCGCCTCTGCCTGGCTCAGGTGCCGCTCAGCCACCGACCGGGCCCCGGTCTCGGCCACCAGGCGGCCCAGCGCGAGATGGCTGAGCGCGGATTGGTAGCGCTCCCCAAGGAGGTCGAGGAGCGTGGCGCTCTGGGCGAAGTCGTGGTACGCGTCGGACGCGCCGCCGCTGCGCGCATGGACGGCGCCGCGGAGACGCAGGTACTCTCCCCAGGCAGCTGGCGCGGCTTTGGGATCCAGGGCGTCGGCCGCCAGCGCGAGCCGCTGCCGCGCGGCGTCCAGGCGGTTCGCAATGGTGAGCGCCTCCGCGGCAATGAGGGTTGCCTGGAGCGCGTCGAGCGGCGGCGCGCCGGCCTGCCGGATCTCGTCGGCCTGCTCGACCGCGCGATCGAGGTCGCCGCGCCGCAGCGCCAGCCGGGCGCCGAGGACGCGAACCGACCATTCGTACCACTGACTGGTCTGCCGGCCGTACGCGCCGTAGGCGTCCCCGGCACGGGCGAGGAACTCGCTGGCGGCGTCGTACCGGCCGCGGATGAGATGAATCTGCGCCAGCGTGTCGAACACGGCCCCGGTCGTCTCGTGGAACTGGATGGGACTCCGTACGTCGAGCGCGCGGTGCAGCGCTTCTTCTGCGCGGCCGAGATCACCAAGCCGGACGCAGATCTGGCCCAGCGTTGCGAGCGCCACGGCGAGCCCGTGCCCCGAGCCGTGCGCCTCGTGGAGCGACACGCTGCGCTCCACGAGCGCGAGCGCCTGCTCGTAACGATGCTGCAGCATCATCACGTTGGCCTGGTTGCCGCAGACGGTCGCCAGGACGTCATCCGCGCGGACCAGGGACGCCACGCGCTCGGCCTGCCGGAGCGCACCCATCGCCTCGTCGTAGCGCCCCAGCTGCGCGAGCGAGATACTGGACAGCGAGTGGACGAGCGCGAGATTGCGACGGTCTCCGGCCGCGAGAAGGGCCGACGCCGCCTTCGTGATGTGCTCGCGCAGGATGGCGGTGTCGCCGACTTGCCGGTAGCAGCGCCCGAGCTCGTAGTGAGCGAGGCCGATCGCGCGCGAGTCGTGGGCGCTTTCCGCCTGCTTCAGGGCACGGCCCTGGAGCGCGATCGCGCGCGAGTGATCGCCGCGCGCCCACGCGAGGCGGCCGTGCAGCCGCCAGAGCGCGGAGAGCCGGCCGGCCGAGATCGTGTCGCGGAAGGTGTCGGGGGGGCGGCCGAGGACGGAAGCCGCCTGATCGAGGTCGTCCTGCAACAGCGCCGCCTCGGCGAGCATCGAGCGGGCCGCCAGCTCGTCCTCCCGCGTGAGGGACGATCGCAGCACGGGCGCCAGCATCTGTGCCGCCTCGGAGCCTCGGCCCCGCTCGAGCGCGGCCCCGGCGCGTGCGAGCAGCGCCTGCAGGGATGACGAGGGCACGCCGCGATTATAGGCGGAAGTTGCGGCCGTCGCGGGGAGCCGGGCGTCGACCCTCTCAGGCCAACGCATACCGCCGCACGAGCGCGATCAGGGCATCGCGCAGCGCCGCGTCAACGGAGAGAGCGCGAAGCTCGGCGGCGACCGATTCCGCTTCGACGCTGCGGGGAACCGCGACGACCAGCGCGGGCGTCCGCGGCTGCTCGACCCGAACGCGATGCTCGTCGAGCGTTGCCGCGAGGCTCTCGGCGCCCTGGCCGATGCGCAGCGACAGCACGTCGCTGCCGGCCGCGTCGGAGGCCACCTCGTCGATCGCGGGCCAGCGATCGGGCGACCATCCCAGGCGCGCGACCAGCCATCCCGCGAGCAGCGCGGCGAGAGGCGCCTCGCCGGGCCGATGGGCAATCCGGACCTCCCCGTCAGACACGTCGGACACGTCGGGCACGGTGGACATCGATCCCGTCGCGTGCTCCAGTGCCAGACGCATCGGCGCGAGCCGCCGCCAGTTCAAATCGGAGAGGTCGATACGGCCGGTCGCGAGCAAGGGCGCGAGCGCGCGGACGCCACCGCCGACGTCGCGCCATCGGCGGCTGTCGTAGAGGAACTGGCGTCCAGTTCCGACCAGGGCGGGCAACGGCCCCACACGGGAGAGGTCTTCCATCCACCACACCGACGTCGGCACATCGCCCCGGACGAAGCGGCGGACGATTGACGGCAGGGACATCTCCGCACAGGCGGAGCGGATGACGACCTGTTCGACTGCGTACTGCGCGGTCGGGGGTCCGAAGACGGTGACGCTGACCCTCGCGCCAACCGGCGCGCTCGGATTGTGATCGCCCCGGTCATGCTCGATGACGATGGTGCGGGACGGGTGCCGTGCGACCACCCCATCGATAACATCGACAACATCAATAACATCGAGCACGTCAGGCACACCAGGCGCGTCCGGGCGGCGCGAATGGCGGCGGTCGTGAAGCCGAAAGACGATGAGATTGGACATCACGGCTCGCGCGATGTCGCCGCGACCGGCCAGCTCGCGCCAGAGCGCCGCAAGGTCGCGCTCCACCCCTTCGGGCGTCGATTCCCGCCAGGTTCTCTCGACTACAGCTGGCGCCATTGCCGTCCTGTTGACTGGATGAGGCGGTCGGCCTCTACCGGACCCCACTCGCCGGCCGCGTAGGTGGGCAGCGGATCTGACGACGCCGCCCAGCGCTCGAGGATGGGCATCACCCAGCGCCAGGCGGCCTCGACGGCGTCGCGGCGCATGAACAGCGTCGCGTCTCCCGCCATCACGTCGAGCAGCAGGCGCTCGTACGCCTCGGGCGTCGATCCGCCGAACGTGCTGCCGTAGTGAAAATCCATCTTCACCGGATAGACGCGCACCCGCGGCCCCGGGATCTTGGAGCTGATGCCGAGCGCGAAGCCCTCATCCGGCTGGATGCGGATGGAGAGCACGTTCGGATCGAGTTGCCCGTCGGGGTGCCGGTTGAACAGAATCGGCGGCACGGCCTTCAAATGAATCGAGATCTCGCTCGCGCGCTTCGGCAGCCGCTTGCCGGTGCGCAGAAAAAACGGGACGCCGGCCCAACGCCAGTTATCGATGAAGACTTGCATCGCGACGAACGTTTCGGTTCGCGAGTTGCGGTCGACTTTGGCCTCCTGGCGGTAGCCCGGCACGGGCCTGCCGAGCTCGAACCCGTCGGCGTACTGGCCGCGCACGACGCACGTGTCGACCGTGCTCCCCTCCATCGGCCGCAGCGACAGCAGCACCTCGAGCTTCTCGTCGCGCACCACGTCGGCGTCGAGCGACCGCGGCGGCTCGAGGGTGACGAGCGACAGCAGCTGGAGGATGTGGTTCTGCACCATGTCACGCAGCGCGCCCGCCTGCTCGTAGTATCCCCCCCGCGTGCCGACGCCCTCGTCCTCGGCGACGGTGATCTGGACGTGGTCGACGTATCGCTGATTGAAGAGCGGCTCGAAGATGCTGTTCGCGAATCGCAGCACGAGGATGTTCTGGACGGTCTCCTTTCCGAGGTAGTGATCGATCCGGTAGATCTGGCGCTCGTCGAACACCGCCGCGATGGCGTTGTTGATGGCGCGGGCGCTGTCGAGATCGTGCCCGATCGGCTTCTCGACGATCAGCCGGGCGAACGGGGCGGCGGGACGGACGGTACCGTCTGTACCGGGAGCCGGCCTTGCAATGAGCCGCGCCTGGTCGAGCTGCGACACGGTCGGCGCGAACAACGACGGCGGGATCGCGAGATAGTAGATGCGATTGCCGGTGAGCCCGTGCTCGTGCTCGATGATGTCCAGGCGCGCGCCCAGCGGCGCGAACGCGCGGCCGTCGGCCCGGGGGGAAGGGGCCCCCGGAGTATCCTCGATGGACGCCTTCGCGAAGAACACCGACGCGGCAAACGTGCTCCAGGCCTGCTCGTCGAGTGGCCGGCGGGAGAAGCGCGCGACGCCGTCCTTCGCAAACGCGCGATAGGCGTCGTCGGTGGTCTCGGTCCGGCCGACGCCGACGACGGCGACGCGCGGCGGCAGCAGCCCGTCCACGTGCAGGTTGTAGAGCGCGGGCAGCAGCTTGCGGTGGGCGAGATCGCCGCCGCCGCCGAAGATCACGATGGTCACCGGCTCGGTGGCGACAGGGCGGACGTCACCCGCGGCGAGCTGATCGGACAGCGTAGTCGTGGCGTCGGCGGTCGTCATGCCTTCTTGACCGCGTGGCCGCCGAATTGATTGCGCAGGGCCGCCAGCAGCCGCTCCGCGAATGGGTTGTCCTCCCGGGACCGGAACCGCGTGAAGAGCGCCGCCGTCAGCACGGGGAGCGGAATGGCGCGGTCGATGCCCTCCTGGACGGTCCACCGGCCCTCGCCGGAGTCGTCGACGTAGCCGCGCAGCGCCGACAGCTTCGGATCTTCGGCGAGCGCGCGCGCCGTCAGCTCCAGCAGCCACGAGCGCACCACGCTGCCGTGACTCCATAGTGCGGAGACCGCCGCGAGGTCGATCTCGTAGGAGCTCGCGTGCATCAGCTCGAACCCTTCGGCGTATGCCTGCATGAGGCCGTACTCGATGCCGTTGTGAATCATCTTGACGTAGTGGCCCGCGCCAGGACCGCCCACGCGCAAGTAGCCGTCCTTGGGGGCGAGCGTCAGGAATGCCGGCTCGAGGCGCTTGCAGATGTCAACCTCGCCGCCGACCATGAGGCAGTAGCCCTCCTGCAATCCCCAGATGCCGCCGCTCGTGCCGGCGTCCACGTAGTGAAGCTTCTGTGCCGCGAGGGTTTCAGCGCGCCGGATGTCGTCGTGGAAGTTGGTATTGCCGCCATCGACGATGGCATCGCCGGGGCTGAGGAGGCGGCTGAGCGCGGCGATCGTAGATTCGGTTGGATTGCCGGCCGGCACCATGACCCACGCGGCACGCGGCGCGGCGAGCGCGGCCACGAGCGCTTCCAGCGACGAGACCGCGGTGGCGCCGGCCTGGCCGGCGTGGGCCACCGCTTCGGCGCTGCGATCGTAGGCAACCACCTGGTGGCCTCCCTGAACGAGGCGCGTCACCATGTTGAGGCCCATCCTGCCAAGTCCGATGAAACCGAGTTGCATCGCGTTCTTACTCCCTAGCCGAGATTCTCCCAGCACCCTGCGATGCTGTCCTCTCCCAGCACTCTACCGTGACCCTGTCTCGAAGACGTAAAGCTCATTCGAGCCGCCATGTCGCTAGAATACTTTAGGAGTGGCCCGCGGGTTCGAAAGCAAGGACGTCGAGTTCCAGCAGGACGAGGCGATGCGCGCCAGGCAACGCGGCGGAGCGCCCGCCTCTGCCTCAGCTGCTGCCGTCAAACTGACCGCCGAAGAGCGAGAGGCGCAAGGCCGGCGCCGGACGCTCGAATTGGCGCTCGCGCGGACAAGGGCCGACCGCGATGCGGCGAGGTCAGACGTCCATCGGGCGATGCTCGACCACGCCGTGGCTGCGCTCGAGAGCGAGCTTCAGCGGTTGAAGTAGATCTGCGCCTGCCGGCCGTCGATCAAGGGCCGGCATCGTAACATAGAGGAAGAATGCGTCGCCTCGTCCTGGCCCCCGTCGCGCCCGTCATCCTGTCCGTCATCTTGTCCGTCTTCCTGTTCGGATCGGTTGCGTGTCGCGGCGAGGCCGCTCGCGAAGACGAGCGGCGCGCGACGACCCCGCCGGCCGGCAGCGCCGCAGCGCCCGTTCGCCCAGGCGACGCGCGGCCGAAAATCCCGAAAATCGTTGTCCTCGGAGACAGCCTGACCGCCGGTCTGGGCCTGCCGGCCGACGAAGCGTACCCATCGTTGCTGCAGGAGCGTCTGAAGAGAGCAGGGCTGGAGTTCGAGGTCGTTAATGCAGGGGTATCCGGCGACACCTCTGCCGGCGGTCTGTCGCGTCTCGATTGGGCGCTGCAGGGTGACGTGCGGATTCTCGTCATCGCGCTCGGCGGCAACGACGGTCTGCGAGGCCTGCCGACCGACGCGTTGAGTCAAAACCTCTCCGAGATCATCGAAAGGGCGCAAGCGCGCCACGTGCGCGTGATTCTGGCTGGCATGGAAGCTCCCCCGAACTACGGCCGCGACTACATCGTCTCTTTTCACAGGGTCTATCCAGACCTGGCCCGTCGGTACAACGTGGCGCTCGTGCCGTTTCTGCTCCAGAACGTCGCCGGCATCGACCGCTTGAACCAGCGGGATGGCATTCACCCGACGGCCGCGGGCGCGCGTATCGTCGCCGACAACGTGTGGTCGGTCCTCAGGCCGCTGGCCGAGGCGCAGAAGGGCGAAGGACGTACCGGATCATGATCGAGCTGCGGGAGGTCTCCAAGACCGTGATGAGCGGCACGCAACCGCTCACGATCCTTCACCCCTTGACGCTGGAGATTCCGAGAGGACGATTCGTGGCCGTCGTCGGGCCATCGGGCAGCGGCAAGTCGACGCTTCTCGGCCTCGTCGCCGGGCTGGACGCCCCAACGTCGGGCCGCGTCATCATCGACGGCGTCGACATCACCAGCCTCGACGAGGACTCGCTCGCCAGGCTGCGCGGCGAGCGGATCGGTTTCGTCTTTCAGTTCTTTCACCTGATCCCGTCGCTCACCGCGTACGAGAACGTTGCCGTGCCGATGGAGATTGCCGGCGCCGTGGACGCCCGCCGGCGCGCGGAGACGCTCCTGGACGAGGTCGGGTTGCGCGACCGCGCGCACCACTATCCGTCACAGCTGTCGGGCGGCGAGCAGCAGCGCGTGGCCCTGGCGCGCGCGCTCGCGAACGACCCGCCGATCGTCCTCGCGGATGAGCCGACCGGCAATCTCGACAGCACCAACGGCCGCCACATCATGGAACTGCTGCGCGACGTCCACAAGAGGCGCGGCAGCACGATCGTGCTCGTGACCCACGACGCGGAGCTCGCGGCGATGGCGGATGCCCGGCTGGTCCTCCGGGACGGACGCGTGGCGGAGAACTCGCTCGCCGCTCGCGCGACGACGAGTGAGCACGGCGATCGCGGGTTTATCCCGGGCGCCGCCGCGCCGCAGGGAGCCGGCCTGTGAGGTTCGTCCTCCGCATGGCGGCGCGAGAGACCCGGGCGTCGTGGCGGCGCCTGCTGTTCTTCTTCGTGTGCATCGCCGTCGGCGTAGCGGCCATCGTGGCGTTGCGATCGGTCATCCAGAGCGCTCGGGGCGTCTTCGGGACCGAAGCCAAGGCGCTGATCGCCGCCGACGTCGTCATCGGCACGAACCGTGACTGGTCCGACACGCTGCGCGCGACGATCGACCGTGGCCTGGCCGATGCTGGCGCGACGGCCAGAACCGAGACGGTCGAGACGCCGACGATGGTGCGGCCCGCCGTCGCGAACGTTGCGAGGCCGGTTGCCAAGATGGCCGAGCTGCGCGCCGTGCAGGATGGGTTTCCGTTGTATGGAGTCATGACGCTCCAGGGTGACCAGCCCTATTCGCACGCGCTCGTTGAAGGGCACGGCGCGATCGTGCGCCCCGAGCTCCTGACCGCGCTCGGCGTCAAGGTGGGAGACGCGATCGTCATCGGCCAGGCCACGTTCACCATTCGAGGCGTGCTGATGAAAGAGCCCGGGCGGGGGATGGGGGGCTTCAGCCTGGGACCGCGCGTGTTGATTGACTACGCGGACATCCCATCGACGGGCCTGCTGAGCTTCGGCAGTCGCGCCGGCCGGCAACTGCTCGTCAAAGTGCCCGAGGATCGCATCGATTCGCTCGTCCGGTCGCTGCGGCAGGAACTGCGCGAGGAGTTCGCGGGCATCCGGTCGTACCGATCGAACGAAGATCAAATCGGACGCGACTTCGATCGCGCAGAGAACTATCTGAGCCTGGTCGGCCTCGTCATCGTGATTCTCGGCGGCATCGCGGTATCGAGCGTCACGCGCGTGTTCATTCTGCAGAAGATCCGAAGTATCGCCGTGCTGAAGTGCCTTGGTGCGCGCAGCGGGCAGATCGTCGCCGTCTACGTCCTCCAGATGATCGCGCTCGGCCTTGCGGGCAGCCTCCTGGGCGTGGGCGTCGCAGCTGCGGCGGTCGGGTCGATTCCGCTTGCGCTCGGATCCTCATCGTCCATTCTGGCGCAGGCCGATTATCGCGTCACCTGGAGCGCCGCGCTGCAGGGGATTGCCGTCGGCGTGCTGGTGTCGTTGCTGTTCTCCATCGCGCCGCTGCTGCAGGTGCGCTTCGTCAAGCCGTCGCTGCTCCTTCGTGACGAAACGGTCAGGCGGCGCCGAGACTGGCTCGGCATCGCGGTCCTGGTCGGCGTCGCCGCCGGCCTCGTTGCCGTGACCGCGTGGCAGGCCGCGTCCCTGAGGATCGGCCTCATCGTGTGCGGTGGCTTCACCGGCGTCGCGGTCGTTCTGGTGATGGCAGGACGCGCGTTGGTGGCGCTGGTGGCCCCGCTGGCCAATTCCCGTTCGTTTCCGCTGCGCCACGCCGTCCTGCATCTGTCGCGGCCCGGCAATCAGACGCGCGTGATCCTGCTGGCCGTGGGCCTCGGCGCCTTCTTCATCGTCGGCGTCAGGTCGCTCCAGGCCACGCTGTTGAGCGAGTTCTCCGTTCGATCCTCGGATGACGCGCCTGACATGTTTCTGCTGGACATCCAGCGCGGGCAGGCAGACGGCATCCGCGCGTTCCTGCAGGACCCCGCGCGCGGGGCGGGCAGTTTTCAGCTGATTCCGGTGCTCCGCGCCCGGGTGACGGGTGTGTCGGGCCGGCACGCCCAGATCGACGGGGTCGATGACGTCCGTCGCCGTGGATCGTTGGCCCGGGAATACACGATCACCTACCGCGATCACCTCGAGGCGAACGAGCGGGTCACCGCCGGCGCGTTCTGGACCGGTCCGGCGGCCGAGCCGGAGGTGTCCATCGAGCGCGGCATCCACGAGCGCTTCGACATCGACGTGGGCGACACGATGCGATTCGACCTCCTGGGGCGCACGATCAACGCAAAGGTGACGAGCATCCGGGACGTCGAATGGCGTGAGGTGCGCAACGGCGGGTTCATGTTCGTTTTCCGGCCCGGACCGTTCGACACGGCGCCTCAGACATTCGTGTCGCCGCTGCGCGGGCCGTCGAGCGCCGCTGACCGGGCGAGGTTCCAGCACGACATGGTCGAGCGGTTTCCGAACGTGTCGGTCATCGACTTCCGCGAGGTTCTCGAGACGATCCGGGACGTCATGTCGAAGGTGACGCTGGCGATTACCGTCGTCGGCGGCCTGGTGCTGTTCAGCGGCGTGCTGATTCTGATCGGTGCCGTGGCGATGACCAAGTTCCAGCGCGTCTACGAGGCGGCGGTATTCAAGACCCTGGGCGCGAACACGCGGACGATCGCGCGGATGCTGGTGCTCGAGTACGGCGTGCTCGGCTCGCTTGCCGGCCTGGTCGGATCGGTCGGGGCAATCGCTCTGACATGGAGCGTCAGCCGGTACGCGCTCGAGATCCCATGGCGCATCTTCCCGAGCGAGAACGTCGCCGGCGTCGTGTTGACGGCGGTCCTCGTCGCCGCCATCGGTGTGCTCTCCAGCCTCGACGTGCTGCGCAACAAGCCGCTGTCCACGCTGCGGGCCGAGTAGGCGCGCGGCCCCCGTTGAAGCCGTCACAACGCACGCGTGTCTGTTTACGCGGTTGCGATACCGCGCTGTCGGCGCTGTGCCCGGTGCGGACGCTGTGAACGCTGTGGACGTTGCCGCGCGATACATCCATCTGCGGTAGTGCTATGATCTGATGTTACCCAGGGTGCGGGACGGAGCCACACACGTGATGGACATGCAGACCGACGGCATGCAGGCCTACAAAGACGCACTGTTGAAGAAGCGAAGCGAGATTCTCGGCACGGGCGGCATCAAGCCGCTGCAGGCCTCGATGGAGAACAACACTCGCCAGGGCGATATGGCGGACCAGGCGAGCGGCAACAACGAGGTGCACATTCAGCTGAAGCTCAAGCAGACCGACGCGAAGATCCTTCAGGCGATTGAAGAAGCGCTGCTGCGGATCGAGAAGGGCACGTACGGGATCTGCCGCGATTGCGGGGAGCCGATTGCGCCGGCGAGGCTCAACGCGATTCCCTGGACGCGCGTCTGCATCAGCTGCAAGGAAAAGCAGAACTCGTGAGCGATCTTCTCGAGCTGCTGCAGGATTTCCATCGCGACAAGCTGACGGCGCTGCTGCGCCACCAGGCGGGCGCGCGGTTCGTCGGCCAGTACGACTTCAATAATACCTACCAGTACATTGTCAACCGGGAAGAGACCCAGCTCACCTGGGTCGCGGCCGCCATCGGCGAGCTCGGGGGGACACCCGCCGACCTTCAGGAGCCGGACCGGCGCGTCTCCGGCAGCGGCGATGCCGCCGAGCGCGCGATTCTCGAGGACGATGCCCGCGAGGCGCAGGCGTTCGTGGAGCGGTGGAAGCCGCGGGTGGATGCAATGAGCAACGCGCGGCTCGCCAGGATGCTGCGGGTCGTCCTCGGCGAGGTGCTGGAGCAGCGGCGGTTCTTCGAGCAGGCGCTCGCGGGCCGTACGGATCTGCTCGGCCGGCGGGCCGCCGTCCTCGCGCCGTCGCACGGCCGCGTGCTTCCGTCCCGTTGGATCGAGTAGCCGTCGCCCTCGGCAGCAACCTGGGCGATCGCGTCGCCCATCTCGATCACGCAGTCGCCCGGCTCCAGGGCGTTCTTCGCAGGCTGAAGATCTCGCGGTATTACGAGACGGCACCCGTTGGCGTGGTGGGTCCACAGCCGCTGTACCTGAATGCGGCGGCGGTCGGCGAGACGATCCTGCCGCCGCGCGCGCTGCTCGAGCTGCTCCTCGGCGTCGAGCGTGAGAGGGGACGCGAGCGACCGCCGGGCCCCCACGCCCCCCGGACTCTCGACCTCGACCTCATCCTGTTCGGCGGCCTGATCGTCGACGAACCCGATCTCGTCGTTCCACATCCGAGGTTCCGTCAGCGGCGCTTCGTTCTCGAGCCGCTGGCTGAAATCGCGCCCGACCTGGTCGACCCGTCGACCGGTGAGACCGTTGCCACGCTGCTGACGCGCGCCTAGCGCACGGGCCGTGGGCTGAAGACTCATGGTCGCGGGGGGGGG
>DASZFS010000308.1:0-1956 GCA_035939575.1 Vicinamibacterales bacterium
AGTGACATATCTTGCCATAGGGCGCTCGCACTCCTCTTTGGGCCTCTCGCCGTTACCCTCAGCGCTACCCCGGTAAAAAATAGACCGTCTCGGCTCGCGTAACTCCCTAGCCGGGAGCGGTGGGGGAGGCCGATGTGTCGGTGGGCCGGCAACGGCCGGTCACCTGCCCATGGGGTGCGGCGCGGCTTGCTGCGGCGAGGTTGCGAAGGTTCGAGGTGTTCGGGGTCGACGTCCGCTGCTGTTCTGTATCTTCCGGGCGACACGCCGTTTCTGGGTCGGTTCCGAAGGCGCGGCGTCGCCCTTTCGGTGCGGCCGCGTTCCGTCCCGCCGGACCCGCCTCCTCGTCGCGCTCGAGCGGCGTGGCTCCGGCCGACTGTCAGACGGCGAGAGATTGCATGAGCCGCTCGGGGGTCGCGATGAGGACTTGCAGGATGTTGAAACCCTGCTTCCTCGCGGTCGACACGACGGACCTGAGGAGCGCGAAAATCCGCGCGCCCTCGAGGGTCCGGAAGCCGCCGGAGATCTTCATCTTGACCTTCATCATCCGCAGATCTTGTTCGGCGAGGTTGTTGGTGAAGGGCACGTCGAAGTCGGTGAGGAAACGCAGCGTTTCGGTTTTGAACTTCTTCAGCCTGTCGAGCAGATTGTGGCCGGGACGTTGTTTGCGGCGTCCGCGAGTCTTCGACTTCGTCTCCAACGCGGGCAGCCCGCGATGATACGCCAGGCCCATCCGGACCGCCGCCCAATAGCGATCGACGAAGGCCTCGACCTGCTCGGTCGGGAGCGCCCGCTTTCCTGCTTCCCGCGCCGCGCGCACCGCCTCGTTGGCCTCGCGCAGCATCGCGCGCATGAGTTCGGCCCAGGGTTCCTTTTCAAACTCGATCAGGCCCTCGAGTTCGCGCAGGATATGGGCGTTGCAGAACGCGTGGATGACCTCGACGAGCCCGTTGTAAGGCTTGAAGTGGTCGTGAACGACGACGCCGCCTTTCAAATTCCTGGGAATGTCGCCGCGCTTTTCTCCGGCGCGATAGAAGGTGAAGCAAAGGCTCGAAGTCGTGTGCAGCCATTGCAGCTTGCCGCCGATCCGATAGCCCGTCTCGTCGAGATGGCGAACCTTCTCGCCGGCGACGCGCTCGCCGATCCGCTCGTAGACCGGCGTCAGCTCTTCCGCCTTCTCGCCCACCCAGCCGACGACGCTCGCCGAACAGACCCGCGGCGCGCCGAATATGTCGCTCATCGTCTGCGCGGTCCGATCCTCGGGGATCAACTGCTGGACGTTCAGATAGACCGCCGCCGCCTTGAAGCGCTCGCCATATTGCGCCGGCGAGACCACGCCTTCGGGAAACGCCGCCCTGGTCACCCCTCGGCAATTCGCGCAACGGTAGGTCGAAGCCTGATGCTCCGTCACCAGCAGCAGGCGCTCGGGAAGATCGAACACCTGGCGCTTCTCGATCGCGATCGGCGCCTTCGGATCGAGCGGCAAACGGCAATGCCGGCACACGCACGCCTCGTGCGGAACCACGAAATCGGGTTGGGCGACCTGCCGCAGCGTGTCGCCCGCGTGGCCCTCCTGGCCGCCGCTCTTCTTGCCGGACTTGCCGCGCAGACTGCGCGGCGCCCGCGGCTTCTTCTTCAGCCCGTCGCTCGAAGGCGGCTTCGAGCTGTTCGTGCTGTCCAGCCCCAAGCGGCGCAGAAGCTCGGCCACCAAGGCCTCGAGCTCCGCGATCCGGCGGTCCTTCGAAGCCAACAACTCCTGGATTTCGGGCGGGATGACCATCCCGCTTCTGAGTCAGATTCGTCGCCTGCCGTCCCTAACAATCAGCCTGCCGCGATCAGTTTCCACGAACCTGTGGCAATTCGGACTCACCACCGCTTGGCAGTTACAAAGTTGCAGAAAGAGGCGCCTAGCACATTGAAATCGCTCGATGCAGAACTGAAAACGCCGTTTGTGTTTTC
>DASZFS010000309.1:0-2616 GCA_035939575.1 Vicinamibacterales bacterium
GCTCAGCTTGGTGATGACCTTGATCAGCACCTCTTGGGTCAACTCTTCAGCATCGTGCGGGTCGAAAACCATCCGGACTGCGATGTTGTAAATCCACGCTTGGTGTCGCAGAACCAGCTTCTCAAGCGCGGAACGGTCGCCGTTCTTGGCCTGTGAAATCAGGTCGGAATCGGCGGATTCGTCGATCACTTCAGTAAATGGATTGAACACGGCTGTCCCTCGAGGGTTGAACAGTATCTCCTCCTTCGACACGCCGAAAGCGTCTGTGTGACAATTCCATGGAGAATTTCCATCGCATTCACGCCGGTCTCGGCGACACGGAGGCTTTCACCTGCGCCACCAGTCTCTGCAACACCGCCGACTGATTGTCTTTCCGCCAGATCAGATAAATCGGTACTGGGATATCCAGGTCGGCAATTGGCAGCAATTTGACCCCGCGCGGGCGTTGCCATCGCGCAGTCTCACTGACAAACGCGACCCCGAGTCTGCACGACACCAGGCTGAGGGCAGTCGCATGATCGACGGCGTGTTGAACGATGCGCGGCGTACTCAGACCACCTCGAATGCAAGCCATCGTAATTCGCTCGTAGAAGAGGGGATTCGCCGAGCGATAAAACCAGACGAAGGGCACATCGCGGAGGTCGCGCAGCCGAAGTCGCTTCAATCGGGTTACCGCGTGGCCCTCGGGCGCAGCGAGCACGACTTTGTGCATTGCGACCATTATCTGTGCAAAATCCTGGTCCGGCTCCGTCAACGTGAAGATGAATCCTGCATCCAGCCGCCCGGACCGAACTGCTTCAATTTGTTCGACGGATCGCAAAGGCTGTAAGTCCAATTCCACGTCCGGCTGTCGGCGCCGGAATCGGCGGAAGGAGTCTGGAACCACGCCATGCCAGGAAAACACTTCGACAAAACCGACTCGCAGGATACCCGCCTTGCCGCGAGCGACCCGCTCGGCGCGCAGCTTCGCCTCCTCGACTTCCAGCAATATGCGGCGTGCATCGCTCAAGTACGATTTCCCCGCCGCGCTCAACTTCGCCCCTCGCGGCAACCGGTCGAGCAGCGTAAACCCGAGCTCCTTCTCCAGATCCTGGATCTGCCGCGACAGCGCGGGCTGAGCGATTCCGAGGCGCTCGGCGGCTCGCCCGTAATGCTGCTCGTCCCCGACGGCCACGAAATAACGCAAGTGGCGGAGTTCCATTCGATGCTCTCCAGGTATCAAACCGATTACAATTATATCTTGGACGCACCGATGGCTATTGTGCCATATTGATGCGAGAAACGCACCCTGGGAGGGCGTAGCCGTGATCCATCTCAACGTCAATGGCCAAGAGCGCACGGTGGACGCCACCGCCGACACGCCGCTGCTCTGGGTCCTCCGCGAATCGCTGGGCCTCACCGGCACCAAGTTCGGATGCGGCATGGCCCTGTGTGGTGCCTGCACCGTACACCTCGACGGCGAGGCCGTTCGTTCGTGTGTCACGCCGGTGCGGCGTGCTGCGGGCAAGAAGGTGGTGACGATCGAGGGCCTGTCCACCGATTTGCGGCACCCGCTGCAAGTGGCGTGGATCGAGGCGGACGTACCGCAGTGTGGGTACTGCCAGTCGGGCCAGATTATGGCCGCCGCCGTGCTACTCCGCGAGACCCCACGACCGACCGACGCCGACATCGACGACGCCCTGTGCGGCAACCTCTGCCGGTGCGGGACCTACGCGCGGATCCGCAAGGCGATCCACGCTGCTGCCGCGCTCGCGGCGAAAGGTGGTGCGAAATGAGCGACGTCGTAAACGTCAGCCGCCGCGACTTCCTCCGTACTGGCTTGCTGGCCGGTGGCGGGCTCGTCCTGGGCCTGCACCTGCCGTCGCTGGCGAAGGGTCAGGAGCCGAGAAAAAAGGACGGGCCGTTCGCGCTCAACGCCTTCGTGCGGGTCGGGTCTGACGACTCGGTGTCCGTCGTCGTAAATCACTCGGAGATGGGCCAGGGCATCTACACGAGCATGCCGATGGTCGTTGCCGAGGAGTTGGACGCCGACTGGTCAAAGGTCCGTTTCCAGGCGGCTCCGGTTGCGGCCGTGTATAACCATCCGATCTATGGCGCTCAGTTGACAGGCGGCAGCAGCAGCACCTGGGTCGAGTGGGAGCGGATCCGCAAGGCCGGGGCGACGGCGCGAGCGATGCTCATCGCCACAGCGGCCGCGGAGTGGAACGTCCAGGCGTCAGCGTGCAGCACGGAACCGGGCTACGTCGTCCACGTCGCATCCGGAAAGCGAGTGAGTTATGGCAAGCTTGCCGAGAAATCCGCGGACTTGAAGCCGCCGACAGTCGTGAAGACGAAAGATCCCAACGATTTCCGGATCGTCGGCAAATCGACCAAACGGCTCGACACGCCTGACAAGGTCAACGGCAAGGCAGTCTTCGGGCTCGACGTGAACCTGCCGAGCATGCTCGTCGCGGTTGTCACCCGTTCACCGGTTTTCGGCGGCAAGGTCAAGAGCTTCGACGGCGAAAAGGCGAAAGCAGTCCCAGGCGTGAAGCACGTCGTGCAGATTCCGCGCGGCATCGCGGTCGTCGCCGACGGGTTCTGGCCCGCGAAGAAGGGCCGCGAGGCATTGTCGAT
>DASZFS010000310.1:0-2782 GCA_035939575.1 Vicinamibacterales bacterium
CCGTAATTCGCGAGCAAGTGGAGCACAAGAGCTACGGTCAGCGACTCCGCGTACATCACGCCGTTCGGCGCATCAGCGGCGAGTTCTGCACGGAACGTCGTGGCGAAATCAGTGATCACAGAATCGACGATCGAGTGCCGGTTGATAAATTCAATTCGATCGGCGGCCAGCCCGTCCCCGACAACATCGGCCACAAATAGTGGGTCGATGATCAGCATCACGTCGTTGTAGGTCTGAAGCCAGCGCGACGGGTTGGATTCACCATACGTCAGGATCCGGCAGTGGCCAGGGTTGGTCGGCCTGTCATCCCATCCGCCCCGCCCTCGTGACCAGGCGAACGAGGTGGGCTTCGTACCGGCGTTGACAGAGATGGCATGGCCGGTGGCGGAGTGTTCCGGCATCTCCGCTGGTGGGAGGCGGTGTTGCTCCACGACGATGCCGCTCCAGCCCAGGGGAGCACTGGTGAGCAGCAGCGAGTCACTCGACGCCGGCGAGAATCGCCTCCTCGTCGTCTTGTCGACGAGGACGTGTTCGGCGGCTCGCGAGAGCGCGTTCAAGGTGGGATCGTCGGTGGTCACCTGATGCATCCGGCTGACCTGATCAAAGAGTATAAGGTCCTGGTGGTGGGCGCACCTCAGTGAGCGGCTGCTTCCCAAACCGGAGCCCAGTTTATTGACCCCAGCCCTGGGGAGTTGACACACACGGGGACGTTAGTTAGAATTCTAACTATCGTGACCCCGAGAGCCGGACAGCAGACCGAAGTCGCCAGCGATGCCGACCGAACTGCAACGCTGCAGCTGATCATCGCGCTGGGCCGCGCGCTTCAGGCGCTCGAGCGGGCCGTCGGACCGCATCTCGTTCAGCAGGGCTTGAGCCTGACCGAGTTCGCGGTCCTGGAGGTGCAGTATCACAAGGGGGCTCTGCGGCTCGGCGAGATCCGGGATCGCATTCTCCTCACCGGCGCGAGCACGACCTATGTCGTCAAGAAACTCGAGGAGCGAGGGTTGATGCGGCGGCGGGCATGTGCCGAGGATTCGCGAGTGGTGTTCGGCGAGCTGACGGCGAAGGGCCGCGCCTTGATCGACGACGTGTTTCCCGCGCATGTCGAGCGTCTCCAGCGGGCGATGAGTGGGCTGTCGGTGACGCAAAAGCGCGACGCGATTCGACTGCTGCGAACCCTGAGCGTGCATGCGCGCCGAAACTCGGGAGAACCAGTCACGGAAGGAGACTGAAACCGGAACCCCAAAATTTTTTGGCCAGATATTTAGATTTCTAACTACATAGGAGGTTGATCATGTCTCACGCACTGTCAGTCACGCAGCCAACGTCGGTCCGTCGTGGCCGCTCGGGAGTCATCGCGCTCTGGGTCGTCCAGATCGCACTGGCCGGCATGTTCCTACTCGCCGGCGGCTCGAAGCTGCTGGGCGCGCCCGCCATGGTGGCGTTGTTCGACACCATCGGCATCGGTCAGTGGTTCCGCTACGTGACCGGCTTCATCGAAGTCGGTTCCGCGATTGCGCTGCTCGTGCCCTCGATCGCCGTCTACGGTGCCCTGGCGCTCGTGCCGACGATGATCGGCGCCGTCGCCGCGGAACTCTTCATCGTCGGAGACTCGGCAGTCCCGCCTGCGGTTCTGCTGCTCGGGGCGGTCGGCCTCGTCTGGGCTCGCCGGCGTGAACTCCTCAGCGCCCTGCCGATCGCGCGCTGAAGGGTGGGCAAGTGTCGATTGACAAGGAAGGAGAACGTGTTATGGACCTCGGACTTTTGATCCTACGATCCGTTGTTGGTCTCACCCTCGCTGCACACGGCGCGCAGAAATTGTCTGGATGGTTTGGCGGCTATGGTCTCGACGGCACGGGCGCATTCATGGAGAAGCTCGGCTTCCATCCTGGTCGTCGCCATGCGGCGCTGGCGGGCCTCACTGAGACTGGCGGCGGCGTGTTGCTCGCGCTGGGCCTGCTCACGCCGCTCGGCGCAGCGCTGATCGCATCCGTGATGCTCGTCGCGACGATCACGGTGCATCTGAAGAACGGGTTCTTTGCCGCGGGCGGCGGGTACGAATACAACTTCGTGCTCGCGGCCGCCGCGGTGAGTCTCGCGTTCAGCGGAGCTGGCGCGTTCTCGATCGATGCGCTGCTCGGCTATTTGTTCAGCGGAACGCTGTGGGGCATCGGCGCGATCGTCGTGGCCGTTGTCGGGGCTCTGGTGCAGCTCGCGCAACGACACCAGTCGGCCGCGGCCGGACACGTGAGCACCGCTGCCTGAGATAAGGAGAGGAAGGACCATGAGAACCCAGCGTCGAATCGCGCGCGTCGTGAATGTGCCTCCACTGGCGCCCGGTCTTGCCGGGGCTGGACACACGGCAGCGCCGGTCATATCGATGGAGGAGTTCGCGCAAACCGATCCGTTCATCGCGTTGATGGATGACCACCTCGATATGGGCGTGCGGCAGGTGGGTGGGGCACATCCCCATGCCGGCTTTGAAACGGTCACGCTGCTGCTGGACGGCACCATTCACGATCCGGACGAAGGCGGGCTGATTCATGCCGGCGAGGTGCAGTGGATGACGGCGGGTCGCGGCATCATTCATGGCGAGAACGCACGGGCCTTGGGCAAAGTGCGGTTGCTGCAATTGTGGCTGACATTGCCGAAAGCTGACCGCTGGACGGCACCGGGGTTCCAGGATCTCCATGTCGATCGCGTGCCCGTCCGACGCGAACCGGGAGTCGACGTGCGCGTCTACAGCGGCGCGTCCGGCGGTGTGCAGGCGCCGACGCGCAAC
>DASZFS010000311.1:0-6063 GCA_035939575.1 Vicinamibacterales bacterium
GCCGATCAAGCCGTGGTCAACCTTGGTGCGCCTGCCCAGTTGCTCTCCGCGAATGTCGATCTGCACGACGCTGGCGCCTTCGGGATAGAACTGCTGGTACGGGAAGTCGGTGCCAATCATCAAGAGCACGTCGCAGTTCATTATGGCGTGATAGCCGGATGAAAAGCCGAGAAGCCCGGTCATCCCGACATCGAAGGGGTTGTCGTACTCGATGAACTCCTTTCCACGCATCGCGTGCACGATCGGGGCATTCAGTCTGGCCGCCAGCGCGACCAACTCCGCATGGGCTCCTGCGCAACCTGCCCCGCCAAGAATCGTGATCTTCTTCGAACGGTTCAGAAGCGTTGCGAGCACATTGAGGTCGTCTTCGGACGGGCACACGCTTGGCCGGGGTTCTGGAAAGCGCAGGCGCGGCGCTTGCTCGACGGCATCGAGCAGCGCGATGTCGCCCGGGAGGGCGATCACGGAGACACCGCGCCGCGAGATCGCCGTTTGCATCGCGATCTCGAGGACGCGGGGCATCTGGTCAGGCTGAGACACCAGTTCGCAATAGTGGCTGCACTGCGCGAACAGATGCTCAGGATGCGTCTCCTGAAAGTACCCGCTCCCGAGCTCACGGCTGGGTATCTGCGCGGCAATCGCCACGACCGGAACACGACTGCGGTGACAGTCGTAGAGGCCGTTGATCAAATGGAGGTTGCCTGGACCGCAGCTTCCGGCGCAGACCGCCAGGCGTCCAGTGAGGTGCGCCTCCGCGCCGGCGGCAAACGCGGCCGTCTCTTCGTGCCTGACATGAATCCACTGAATGTCTTTCCGGCCACGAATCGAGTCCGTGATGCCGTTGAGCGAGTCACCAGCCAGACCGTAGACTCTCCGGGTGCCTGCTGCTGCGAGAACATCCACGAGCACGTCCGCGACTCGTTTCCTGGCCATGTCACTTTTCTCCCATGCCTGAGAACGGCGGCGCCATCTGAATGGACGCGAAATCGCCAGCCGGCACCCGCATGCGTTTGGCATGCAGACGGCGGTACCCGTCCCTGACCTGCTCGCTCGTGGCGCCGATCGCCTCGCCCATGGCATCGAGCGTTGGAGACTGCCGCGTTGTCACAAAATGCTGATACACGGCCGTCCGCAAGTTCACATCAAACGTCTCGTCCATAATCGTCCCCGGCCAACGGATAGCTGATTGGAGCACTCTATCGCTGAAGAGCTCATGCTCAGACGTGAACCTCCCGTCGCCTGAAGCGTACGGCCGAGGCTGGCCTCGTGGCCAGTGGGCACGAACATCGCATAGCGCTTCAACGGAGGTTCCTATGAAGCGCGTCCAAATTGTCGCGGCAATAGCGATATGTGCGTTTTGTGCTGTTGGCCTTACGGCACAGTCCGGCACCGTTGAGCGGAAAGAGAAAACCAAGATCGAGGTCAAAGGCGGAAAAGAGGTGACGCTGACCGGTTGCCTCCAGCGAAGCGATGGCCACACGGACTATGTGCTCACCGACGAAGTCGGTCAAGTGAAGTACGCGGTCGTGACGGACGACAACTTGACAAAGTACGTTGATCGCCGGGTGGAAGTGAAAGGCAAGGCGGCGGATCGTGGTGACGGGAAGGTGAAGGTCGAACACAAAGTCGAAGGGACGACTGGCGAGACCGCCGAATCAAAGGTCGAGAGGAACGGCGATACGACGCCGATACCTTACCTTGGCCTCCACTCGATCAAGACCATCGCGCCGACGTGTCGCTAGACGAGCTTGGGTACATCCCTTGCCTTGGCACAAGGATTCTTGCCCCGGAGGGCACGCATGGGCAGTCGGGGTTCCAGATTGACGTAAGCGCATGACCTTTTTTGGTGCGCGACGACGCTGACGCCCGGGACCTGCTCGTCCCGACGCTCGGTCGGTGTGGCGCCGACGTCGTTGCCGTGTCCACGTCTGTCGCCGCGCTCGACCTGTTGCAGAACGTTCGAGAAAAGCCATTCGACGTCCTGGTGTCGGACATCGGCATGCCCGGCAAGCGCACGGTCTAGTGCGACCGCCGGTGCTCGAGCGTGGCCCGCACGGTGGATACGAGCTCGGTATCATCAAACGGCTTGTTGATGTGGCCTTCGAATCCCGCAGCCTGCGTCCGGCCGTGATCGGCCTGACTGGCCAGACCGCTCACCGCGACGACCGGTGGATGATCCTGCCCCTGGACGCGACAGAGTTCGCGCAGAAATTCGAAGCCGTCCATCCTCGGCATTCGGAGGTCACACAGGACAAGATCGGGTCGGCTCGTCGCCATGACAGCGAGCGCTTCGAGCCCGTCTCGCGCGACGAGCACGCGGGCGCCGAGGACCTCCAACATGACGCGCGTCGCATCGAGTGAATCCTGCGTGTCTTCAATGAGGAGGAGCGTGAGATCGTCAAATGGAGGGTCTTTTCGTTCTTCGGTGTCAGCGGTGCGCAAGACAACAGAGGCGCCTAGATCGGTCACGGGAAGGCGGATCGTGACGTCTGTCCCGCGTCCGAGTCCGCTGCTCGCAACATCGATGTACCCTCGATGTAGTTCGACGAGTCGCTTGACGACCGCCAACCCGATCCCGAGCCCTGCATGACGGCGTCGAGTGCCTTCCTCCTGCTGCCGGAACATGTCGAAGACGTGCGGCAGGAATGCCGGGGCGATGCCCTCTCCCGAATCGCCAATCCGCACAACCGCCGTATCCCCCTGTCGCTCCGCGGTCACGGTGACCCGCCCGGCCGCGGCCGTGAATTTCAGCGCGTTGGACAGCACGTTGCTGAAGATCTGCTGCAGCCTGCCCGCGTCTCCTTCGACGGTCAGCGGTTCGTTCGCCTCGGCATACTCGACGTCGATCCTCTTGCTCGCGGCCATCTCATGCAGCGTGTCCAGCACCGAGCGCAGCAGGTCAGACAGATCGTGGATGCCGACGTCGAGAGGCACATCGTCACGGATGACGCGGTTCAGGTCGAGAAGATCGTCGACCAGTTTGATTTGGAGCAGCGCGTTCCGCTCAATCGAATCGACTGCCTTCCGGCGGTTGACCGGATTATCAACGGCCTCTTTGAGGACTCGGACCCATCCAAGGATCGGCGTCAGGGGCGTCCGCAACTCGTGTGACACCACCGCAAGAAACTCGTCTTTCGCGGTCATCTCGTTCTTGAGCCGCGTTGCCATGTCTTCGTACTCGCGGGTACGATGGTTTTCCCGAAGGAGTGTGTCACCGAGGACCTGGAGCAACTCGCCGTGCAGGACGAGACGGCGCTCGGGCACCGGCTGCTGCTGCCGTGCCACGTCCCATAGACGTCGAAACGGAACTCCGGCCTGGCGCGCGAGCCGCTCGATCGCCGACGACTGTGTGAAATCCACCAGCGCATAGCCCGCGACGGCTGCGCCGACGACCTTCTCGTCAAGTACGAGCGATGTCCCGACGACGGCCAGGCCGTACAATGGCGCGACGATGACGGCTGGACGCTTCCCGGTCTGCTGGAGGCACGTTCGGGCGCATTCGGCCAGAATGCCGGGCGCATAGCCATACTCGTTCAACAGGGCAAACAGCGGCGTGGATGGCGAAGGACCGCAGACGATACTCCCGTCCACGTCGTACAGCGCAACAGTCAGGTGGGTGACGGCGCCAAATTTCTCCAGCGCCGGACTCCAGACGTTCCCGTTGAAAAGGGTCGCCTTGTCCCACGAGCTCATGGGGCTACTCTACTCGGATTCGTGAGCCTCGCCGCGGCGCCGTCCAACCCGCGGATGCCTCGTCGGCGCGCGCGAGATCAATCCCTGATAGGCGGAGAACGCAGCGTGGGGTGTCGCGACGGGCAACTGCCGCGGCAGCACGCGCATGCCCTGGCCGTTCAGAACCTCGCACTCATAGGTCGTGCGAGTGGTCGGATTCGCGCGCATTTTCGCGACCGTCAGCCCGAGCCGGAAGGCGTCGCCGATCTCAATCCAGTTCATCAGGATGATGTTGTCCACGAGCGAGCTCATCGCGAAGTCGCCCATCATCGACGACATGCCGAGCATTTCCGGGTTTTCGTGATTGTAGACGGCGGCGGTCTGGTGCTCCTTCATCAGCGCCACGAGGGCGTGGAAGAAGTCACGAAACGTTCGACCCTCGTGGCCGAGGTTCGAGCCATAGGTCGAGAGGCTGTCAAGCACGACGCGCGTAGGCCTGAACTCGGTGACGATCCTCTCGATCTCGTGAAAATGTTGGTCGATCTCGATCTCCTGCGGCGGATCGTAGTGCAGCCGAATGAGATCCTGATCGATCCATGGCTGCATGTCGATGCCAATGCTCGCCGCGTTCCGGATCACTTGAGGCACTTGTTCATCGAGCGTGAGCATGAGGCTTCGCTCGCCGCGCCGCGCGCCTTCCGCCATGTACTGGCACGCCATGACGCTCTTGCCCACGCCTGAAATGCCCGCGACCACCGTCGTGCTGCCGAGGAAGTAGCCGCCGTTCACGATTTCATCGAGCCCGGGCGTGCCAGTCGAGATGCGAGTCGTCGGATCGAAGGCAGCGGCGCGGTCGCGGCTCGCCCGGCGGGGAGCCTGCACACGGCGGTACACCTGAATCCCGTGTCCATCGATAATCCGGAACGAATGGCGCCCCATCTGAAAGTCCTGGCCACGCGATTTGACGATCTCGATCGATCGCACTGTCGCGCGGGACATGTCTTCCATACGCAACCGGACCACTGTGTCGGCGATCGACTCTTCGGGAAGCGCAGCCGGCTTGTCTCCGTTGAGCGCGCTCGCTTCGAGAGCGAGGACCGCCGTGAGATTCTCGCGGCTCAACCCCTCGACGAGAACGTGAAACGCGTCGCGTGGCTCAGGTCCCCCGACCCCGCCAATCACGCCTGCCACACCGTCCACGAAGATGCGGCGCGCTCCCATTGTCGCGGCCTCGTCGAGCAGCAGACTGTCGGCCTGCTGCAGCTCCTGCCGGAACACCTGGCGCGTCGTAAAAATAATCTTCAAGCGGCTCTGTCGCTCGAGATGGGGAAGGTCCCAGCCAAACCGCGCCGCGTCGCGCACGACCTTTTCGGGAGAGACCTCGAACAGGACGATGATGCCGGGCTCGCCAAACTCGCTGGCCCCGCGGTAGACGAACTCCACACCTGTCGTTGTCTTTCCCGTCCCGATCGCGCCTTCCAGAAGGATGACGTTGCCGCGCGGAATACCGCCGGTGAGGATGTCATCGAGGCCGCTGATCCCTGTCCTGACGAGATCGGGTTCAGCCACCAATGCCTCCGGTGCCCACGTCTCCGCGCCTCATCCCACCTTGCTCCCAGGGGCTACATGTGACTTCCGCCGAACCACAAACGGGCGCGGGCCCGAGGCAGCTACCACGTTACGCGTGCGACGGGCAACGGGGCCGCCGGCGCCTTTCGGCGCGCGTTGCGAGAGCGCCCGGATTGCGGCCAGGCGTCCGTGACGTGTGGAGGCCAGCTCCAGCAGTGATGGGAGCCATCCGCCTGTCGTGCCGCCGACAGCAAAAACGTACATCCGCGCGGCATGTGACGGGTTCTGCGTCC
Organism: Vicinamibacterales bacterium; assembly: GCA_035939575.1. GTDB lineage: Bacteria > Acidobacteriota > Vicinamibacteria > Vicinamibacterales > CAVVIG01 > DATKHR01. The sequence goes on from DASZFS010000311.1 coordinate 5,535, forward strand.
GTGTCAGCAGCCCACCCTCCAGAAGGATCTCGAGCGAGTCCGCAATCTGCTTGAGCTCGTACCCAAGCCAGGCCGCGAGCTGCTCGCTGGTGATCAGCGTGCGCGGGTGCCGCGCAAAGAAGAGCAAGAGGTCAAGGTCGCAGGGGTGCCGAAGCAAATCGATGCGGTCGAGCAGACGAGGGATGTCTTCGAGATTCATGTCCGAGCTCGAGCGTGGGGACGGCTCAACAAGACGACTATCGTAGATGCCTTCAACTCTGGGAGCAAGGCTCATTTTGTTACGTCATGAAGTGGGCGTCACGCGGCACATTAGTTTAGCGACGTGTGACGAGTTCTTCGAGCGCTCGCTGGTCGGATTCCGGGAGGGACCGAATCAAACACTCGATCGACTCGGACATGATTCGCCACTGCGGTTTGGACTGAAGCTTGCTGAGCGCGTCGAGTTTCAACTTCATATCCGGGGGAACCCGAACGCTGAGCTGCGGATAATCCGACACCCTCTCGCCGGGAACAGCGCCGGCAGGTGGCC
>DASZFS010000312.1:0-2186 GCA_035939575.1 Vicinamibacterales bacterium
CCGCGGGAAGCGAGATGCTCGGCGGTCGCGCGGCCGATTCCGGTCGAACATCCTGTTATCAGGACTGCCTTCGATATCGATTCTGCCATTCGTGTGCTCCGGTTCTTTGCGCGCAAGATCGCGGCGTCACAAGCTGCTAAACACTAGTCGGAGAAAGCGGCGTGTGGGTACAGACCTTCCTCGCCGCATCCGGAGGGAACGGCGATGGCAGACAATGGACGCAAGTATCGGGAGAAGTATGGCGAGTGGGCACTCGTCACCGGCGCGTCGGCGGGGATTGGGCTCGAGTTTGCGCGGGCGCTCGCGCGCGATGGCATGTCGATCGTGCTGACTGCTCGGCGTGAGGATCGGCTGAATGCGTTGGCGGCTGAACTTAAGGAAAAATATCACGTTAACACACGCGTGGTCGCGGTCGATCTTGCGGCGAACGACGGTGTAGATCGGCTGGCCGACGCGGTCGCGGATTTGGAGATTGCGTTTCTCGTGAACAACGCGGGCTTCGGATACGCGGGACGTTTCGACAAGCTTGCGACTGACCGGCTGCGCTCGATGGTGGTCGTAAACTGCGTGGTGCCTGTCGTGCTGACGAGCAGAATCATTCCCGGGATGGTGAAGCGCGGGCGTGGCGCGGTGATTATCGTGGGTTCGGTTGCGGGACGTCAGCCGCTGCCGCTGCATGCGGTTTACAGTGCGACCAAGGGATTCGATCTGCTGTTCGGCGAGGGATTGTGGGGCGAGCTGCGCGGTACGGGCGTCGACGCGCTCGTGATTGAGCCGGGACCGACGAAGACTGAGTTCCAATCGGTGGCGGGCGAGTCTGTGGGCGACGACCACGGCGAGCCGGCGGAGAATGTGGTGCGGGTCGCGCTCGACGCGCTCGGCAAGCATCCGAGCGTTATCTCAGGATGGTTCAACTGGGTGCGCGCGAACGCGGTGCGGCTGGTGCCCCGCTCGACGGCGACGATAATCGCGAAGAAAGTTATCGAGGGGCAGACGCCGGTGGAGTTGAGGTAAGCCTTGAGTCAGCGGAGCGCGATGCCTATGCTCCGTACCGAATCGCTTTGAAGTTGGCGCGAGGAATTCCATGGCGCGTCCGCAAGCAAAGAATCTTCGTAGCCCTGATCAGGTGCGGCAGTTTCCCAACGGCCGGATTGCGAACGTTTCACATGGCGAGACGACGATCGGGCGCTTCGTGTTTCAACCGGGATGGCGATGGTCGCGCGATGTCGGGCCGATCGCGGGCACGCGTTCATGCCAGATCCATCACCAGGGCGTCGTGCTACGAGGAAGGCTGCTGGTGGAGAGTGACACGGGCGAGGTGTGCGAGTTCGGCGTCGACGATGTCTATGACATTCCGCCGGGTCACGACGCGTCGGTGCCCGGCGACGAGCCGTTCGAGGCGATCGAGTTCGCGAGCGCGCGGCTCTATGCCGCGCCGGCTGGTGCAGATCGCGTGCTCGCCGCGATGCTGTGCACGGATATCGTGGACTCAACTGAGCATTTGAGGCGGCTGGGCGACTCGGCCTGGCGCGAGCTGCTGCTCGAACATAACCATCAGGTGCGGCTCGAGCTGAATAGCTTTCGGGGGCGCGAGATACAGACGACCGGCGATGGATTCCTTGCGGTGTTCGACGGTCCCGCGCGAGCGGTTCGATGCGCGCGGTCAATCAGCCGATCGATCTCCCGACTCGGCGTCGCAATTCGCGCGGGGGTTCACACCGGCGAGGTCGAGTTCGTGGGCGATAACGTAAGAGGGCTGGCGGTCCATGAAACCGCACGGGTCGCGGGGGTTGCGAGGGCGGGCGAAGTGCTCGTTTCAGCGACGACGAAGCATTTGCTGGAAGGCTCGGGGATCGCGGTTGAATCTGCCGGAGTCCATGAGCTCAAGGGCCTTGGTGAGGCGCGGGAGTTGTTCAGGATTGTGGGTTCTGAGTGACGGGGGTTGGGCTGGGCGTTCTGAGAAGAGAGCAGAATCTTGAATCGCACGCGAAATAATCGCGCGCAGAATAGGGACCCTCACCTTCATCCTCGCCCTAACAGGGCGAGGAGACAGAAAAGCATCAGTTCGGCGCGCGGCGGCGAGGGCGGGGACGCGCGCGCTTTTGGCTGTGTCCCGGACGGTAATTCTCGTCGTGCGGATCGAAAATGCCGAGGCGCTTCAATCGAATCACGCACATCACGTGGAA
>DASZFS010000313.1:0-11536 GCA_035939575.1 Vicinamibacterales bacterium
GCGCAGATCGGCCCGTCCATCCGCATCAAGGGCCAGGTCTTTGCCCAGGAACCACTGACCATTGCCGGCCACGTGACGGGCACCATCGACGTCAGCGGCCATCCGCTGGTTGTGACCGATTCCGGGCACGTCGCCGCTGACATCGTCGCGCACACGATCGTGATCGGCGGAAGCGTCAACGGCAAGGTCCTCGCCGACGGCCGGATAGTCGTGAACAAAACGGCGACGTTCGAAGGCGATTTGTCCGCGCCAGCCGTCAGCGTCCACGACGGCGCCCTCGTGCAGGGGCGGCTCGAGATCGCCGGGCGGCGGTAGCCGCGTCTTCGTCGAGCGACTTCGTCTCGGCAGCTTCGCGCGCACCAACTCGTACGACTGCCGGATGAGGCGCTCCAGATCGCCGCGCTCGAACGCGCCGCCAAGCTGCTCGCCAAGTTCCTCCTTCTGGACCCAGATCGCCCGCGCGAGATACGGAGCCGGCCTGAGGCCTGCCCGCTCGATCAGCTCGGCGAAGATTTCGGGCGTGCACTTGAACGAGCGCCAGGCAGATTCGGCGGATCGTGTCGAGCGTCATTCGTACCTCAGCGCCTTCAAGGGATCGAGCTGCGTGGCGCGCCGCGCCGGCCAGAGGCAGGCACCGACCGAGATCGCCGTCATCAAGACCGCGATCGAACCGATTGTTACCGGGTCGCGCGCGCTCGTCTGGACGAGCAGGATCTGCATGAGCCGGCCCACGCCAAACGCGCCAGCAATGCCGATCGGCAGTCCGATGGCAAGCTGCACGAGACCGCGGCGCAGCACCAGCCACATCACCTGCGGCGACTGGGCGCCGAGCGCCATGCGAACGCCGATCTCGGAAGTGCGCTGCGTCACCGAGTACGCGGTGACTGCATACAGGCCGACGGCGGACAGCACCAGCGCGATCGCCGCGAAGATGGCAAACATCGTCCCGAACACGCGGAACGGCCAGCGCCGGACCGCGAGCATCTGCTCCATCGTCTGGATGCGAAACAGCGGAAGGTCCGGCTCGATGGCGCGCATCTCCTCCCGGATCAGGGCCGTGACGGTTCCCGGGTCGGCCTGCGTGCTGACGACGAGCACGATGAATCGCTGCGGATCGGCGCGATACGGCAGGTACACGACCGGGTCCGGGTCGGGTTCGGCGAAGTCGCGCTGGCGGACCGTGGGTACGATCCCTACAATCGATGCCTCCACCGGCGGCGATGGCTGGGGTCCGGGCGCGGCATCTATCAGGCGGATATGCCGGCCGATCGCGTCCTCGCCCGCGAAATGCATCGCGGCGAATCGCTGATTGATGATCGCGCTCTCGTGGCCGGCCGTGCCGTCGATTGCCGTGAAGCCCCGCCCCCGCACGGTCCGAAGTCCGAGCACGTCGAAGTAGCCGGCGCTGACGCTCACCATCGTGACTTCCGGCGGATGGTCGCCCGCGGCAACCGGACGGCCATCGAGCTCGAGCTGTCGAAGAAATCCGCCGGAGAGCGGCGGATTCGTCGTCAGCGCGCCGGCCTGGACGGCGCTGATGCCGCGCAGGCGCTCTTCGATGCGCTGAAAGAGCGCGACGCGAGGCTCAGGCTTCGGGAACTTCGTGAGCGGCAGGTACAGCTGCATCGTGAGGAGGCGCGACGTATCGAATCCGAGATCCATGCCGTACAGCGCCATGAAGCTGCGCATCATGAAGCCGGCGCCGGCGAGCAGGACGAGCGTGAGCACAATCTCGAGGACGATGAGCGCGGAGGTCCAGCGGCGCGCGCGCATGCCTCCGGTGCCGCTCCTGCCGCCCGCTTCCTTCATCACTTCGTTGACGTCGGTCCTGGAGACGTGGAGAGCCGGCGCCAAGCCGAACAGCACACCCGTGCCGACACAGACGACGGCGAGGAAGGCGAGGACCGTCCGGTCCATGGTGAACTTCATCCAGTACGGCTTGCCGACGTCGCTGGTAATGGCATCGAACAGCCGGACGCCGAAGACGGACAACCCGAAGCCAACCGCGCCCGCGGCAAGCGCGAGGAGCAGGCTCTCGACGAGCAGCTGCCGGACGATCCGCCACCGGCTGGCGCCGAGCGACACGCGAACGGCGATTTCGCGCGATCGGCTCGCCGAGCGCGCAAGCAGGAGGTTGGCGACGTTCGCGCAGGCGATGAGCAGCACGAACGCGACCGCGCCCATCAACGAGAGGAAGATGAGCCTGACCTCCGGTCCGCTTTGTCGCTCGTTGAAGGTCATCACCGTGGGACGGATGTCCTTGTTCGTCTCGGGAAACTCGCGGGCGAGCCGGCCGCTGATGTTGTCGAGCTCGGACCGGGCCTGCGCGGCCGTCACGCCGGGGCCAAGACGCCCGAACGCCTGGAAGTTGCGGACGCCGCGCTTGGCGTTCCTGATCTCGGGCGGCAGCTGCGACAGCGGCAACCAGACGTCGTTGTTGGCCGGAAACTTCATGTCCGGTGGCATGATGCCGATGACCGTGCTCGCGAGGCTGTTGACCTTGATGGTCCGGCCGACGACCGAGGGATCGCTGCCATACCGGTTCTTCCAGATACCGTCGCCCAGGATGACGACCGGCTCCGCGCCCGGCCTGTCGTCATCGGTGCCGAAGTCGCGGCCGATCTGCGCTCGCTGTCCGATGACCTGAAACATGTTGGCCGAGCCGTACGAGCCCTGGAATTGGTCGGGAGGGCGGCCCTCATCGCTGACGTTGACCGTCGTGGGAAGGAACATCGACAGCGCGGAAAAGGCCCGCGATCCTTCGCGAAAGTCGTCGAAGTCCAGCCTGGAGACACCGAGCGTCCGACCGCGAGCGTCAAGGGCCCCCACCGCCATGATGCGGTCGGGGTCGTCGAAGGGCAGGCCGCGGATGAGCACGGCGTTCACAAACGTGAAGACCGCGTTGTTGGCGCCAAGGCCGAGCGCGAGCGCCGTGATCGCGACAAGCGTGAACCACTTGTCCTTGATCAGCAGACGGACGGCGAATCGCACATCCTGCAACAGGCTCATCACGGCTCCGTGCGCACGGGTAACGGGGCCGATCCACCAGGTTCTGCTGCTGGCGAATGGGACACCGGTTTCTGAAAAACGGCTCGGCGGGCGGAGCTCGTCTCGGAAGGAGACGAAGAAGAGGGCCAGCGAGTTCGATATCAGGCGGCTTGTCCAGCCTCCACCGTTGGCGCGGTCTCAATACCGAGAGGAAGGCAGGCCACTCGTTCACGCTGCCGCTCCGCGCGGAATCTCCGAAACACGGACCGGCTATCCTCCAGGCCAACCAGGGAGCGCCAGCTGCTGCCGGCGAAGGTGTGTCCCAGCATCTCGAGGCCATGGCGGGCGACGAAGCCCGGGCTGTGGCGGCAGGCTGACGGAAAATGCTTCAGTTTGATCCACCGCTCCGCTCTCCAGCGCATGAACTCGACCTCCTCCGCGGCGACGTGCATCGTTCGCACGACGGCGGTCGTCCCGTCATAGTGCGCGACGTCCTCATCAACGATCAGGCCGCGGCTCCTGAATTCGGCAGTCATCGGCGTGCGGGGGTAGGGTGTCGGGTGTTGGATGTACGGCCAGTCCACGTATTTGCGCGCAAACGTCAGGTTGGCCTCAATCGACTCGGGGGTGTCGTCGGGATTCCCCACGATGAGCCCACCGACCACGAACATGCCATTGCGATGCAGGTGGCCGATGGCATCGATGCTGGCGTTTCCCACCGTGCGTCCGCGCTCGCGGCGTTCGTTCTTCGCCCGCGCCTTCAAGAACGCCAGATCGTCGTCGAGCACGTTCTCGATGCCGAGGAAGACATAGCGGAATCCAGCGCGTCGCATAAGGGGCGCCAGCGTGGCGCCGTGCTGCGCGAGCGGCGCCGTCATAGCCTGAACGACGTAGTCCGCGTCGTTGAAGCCGGCGTCGATGATGGCGGCGCACAGGGCCTCGAATCGATGAACATCCAACGTGATGTTGTCGTCGACGAGGAAGATTGCCCGCGCGCCGTGCGCCCGCGCATCCGCGATGTCGGCCAGGACCCGCTCGATCGCGTACGGATGGAAATTCCGGCCCCGCATCTCGATGATCGAGCAGAAACTGCAGTCGAACGTGCAGCCGCGCGAGGTCTCGACGACGTCCACCGGCCGGCCCAGAAGCGTGTAGCCGCCGAGCACGCGGGCGCTCCGGTCCGGCAGTCGGAGCTGCTCAGTGGCCAGCCGGATCACCGGCCGGGCCGCGTTGTGAACGAAGCGTCCGCCGTCGCGATAGGAGAGGCCTGGAATACTTGAAATTGAGGATTGAGGATTGAGGATTGAGGATTGGAGTGGAGGAGTGCCGATTGTCGATTGGGATTCCAGTGCACGGAGGAGATCTGAGAACGTGTACTCGCCCTCGCCCCTGACGATGAAGTCGATGTCCTCGCTCGGTTCGTACGACTCGGGCGAGAGGCTGGGATCGTAACCTCCGACGACAACCCGCGCCGATGGGCGCAGCGTCCGGACGAGCCGCGCGATCTGGAGAGCGGTCGTCCGTTGGAAGGTCATCACCGACAGCCCGACCAGATCGGGCGTGTGCCGCGCGACCAGCCGTTCGACCGCCTCACGGACCGCGGAGCGCGCGAGGATGAGATCGGCGATGGCTACCCGGTGGTGCGGATCGACGTTGGCGGCCAGCGACGCGAGCGCGCCGTTGGGCATCCGGATCGCGACCGGCGGCATATGCTCGAACGAGTCGGGCATGGACAGCAGCAGCACGTTCATGGCTGATTTACCTTTATTCGGTGGCCCGAGGTTAGGATGATAACAAGGACCGCCGACGAATCGTTGAAGGATCCTATATGCAAAAGAACGAGAACGACTGGCGGAAGTCGCTGACGCCCGAGCAGTTCTCGATCCTGCGTGAGCACGGGACCGAGCGCGCCGGATCGAGCCCGCTCAACAAGGAAAAGCGGGCCGGCACGTTCCGCTGCGCCGGCTGCGGCCAACCGCTGTTCGAAGCAGGCGCCAAGTTCGAGAGCGGGACGGGCTGGCCGAGCTTCACTCAGCCCATGGAAGAGGCCGTGGGGACCACGACCGATCGCAGCCACGGAATGACCAGGACCGAGGTTCATTGCGCCAAGTGCGGCGGTCATCTGGGCCATGTCTTTCCTGACGGTCCACAACCGACCGGGTTGCGCTACTGCATGAACGGCGTCGCCATGACATTCGAGGCCAAGGAGTGAGAGCCCATATGAGAACGCGCGTGGCCGCCCTCGCCTCTCCGCTCGTGCTGATCACTGCACTTGCCGGTCAGGGTCCCCAGGGTCCCCAGGGTCCCCAGGGCCCCCCGGGCCCGAAGACCCATCGCCTGGAGGCCACACCCGCCACGGTTGCGTACGGCTACTACTGGTCCGAGGCCAAGCCGGTCTTGCGGATTGCGTCGGGCGACATCATCGATGTCGACACGCTCCTGACCAACTCGCCGGCGGGCCTGCAGCGGGCTGGCGTGCCGGACGACCGCATCCAGCCGTCGTTGAAGGCCATCGTAGCGGAAGTTACGGGCGACCGCCGCGGTCCCGGTGGTCACATTCTCACCGGTCCGGTGTTCGTCGAGGGCGCCGCACCGGGCGATGCGCTCGAGGTGAAGGTCCTGTCGATCGATTTCCCTATCGACTATGGCTACAACGGCTGCAGCGGCTTCATCCCGGAAAACTGCGATCGCGCCGCCGGCACGAAGATCATCCAGCTCGACAAGAAGGCCATGACCGCAGAGTTCGAACCCGGCATCGTGATACCGCTCAGGCCATTTTTCGGCAGCATGGGCGTGGCGCCCGAGCCCTCGGCGGGCCGCGTCAGCAGCAACCCGCCGGGTCGCCACGCGGGAAACCTCGACAACAAGGAGCTCGTCGCCGGCAGCACGCTCTTCATCCCGGTCTTCGCGCCGGGCGCGCTCTTCGAGATCGGAGACGGTCACGCGGCGCAGGGCGACGGCGAGGTGGATCAGACTGCGATTGAGACCTCCCTTCGAGCCCGCGTTCAACTGACCGTCCGCAAGGGAATGACGCTTGCCTGGCCGCGCGCGGAAACAGCCACCGATTTCATCAGCATGGCGACCGATCCCGATTTGACGACGGCGACCCGGCTGGCGATTCAAGAGATGGTGGACTTTCTTGCGACGACCAAGGGTCTGTCGCGCCACCGCGCGTATCAGCTCGTCAGCATCGCGGGTAACGTCGCCGTAACGCAGCTCGTCGACAAGCCAAACCTCGGGGTGCATGTGCGGATGCCAAAGAGTGTGTTTGTTCACTGATCGTCTTCACTCAGGATCATCCTCACTCAGCGGCATCGCTCTGCGTGCTGACCGCTTGCGACGATATACTTACAGTTTGAGTGGAGGAGGTATCGATGGCTGAATTCTCGTCGCACTCGCAGGGCACGTTCTGCTGGCCCGAGCTGGCCACAACCGATCAAAAAGCGGCGGTCGCGTATTACCGCGCGCTCTTCGGATGGGACATTCAAGAGCAGCCCATCGGTCCGACCGAGGTGTACTCGATGTTCAAGCTGCGGGGCAAGGATGTCGCCGCCGCGAGCACGCTGCAGTCCGAGCAGCGCCAGCACGGGGTGCCGCCGCATTGGAACGCCTACGTCAGTGTGAAGAACGCGGATGAGTCCGCGAAGCGCGCGCAGGAGCTTGGTGGAAAAGTACTGGCACCGGCGTTCGACGTCATGGAGTCCGGGCGCATGGCCGTGCTGCAGGATCCCACGGGCGCGGTCTTCCAGGTCTGGCAGCCGAACAAGCACGCCGGCGTCGGCATCATGAACGAGCCCGGCTCGCTCTGCTGGACCGAGCTGTCGACGCGCGACACCAAAGCCGCGGAGGCGTTCTACACCAAGCTGTTCGGATGGACGGCGAAGCACAGCGCGCCGAACTCCGGCATGGAGTACACGGAGTTCAGCAACCAGAATCCACCCGGTGTCGGCATGATGCCGATGCCCGCCATGGTCCCCGCGCAGGTGCCATCGTTCTGGATGCCGTATTTCCAGGTCGACGATGTCGATGCGAGCGCTGCAAAATCGAAGGGTCTCGGTGGAGGCGCGGCCGTGCCGCCAACGGATATTCCGAACACCGGCCGGTTCGCTGTGCTGACCGATCCGCAGGGAGCGACATTCGCGATCTTCAAGCCGGCCGCGCGTAGCTGATTGCCAACCGGAGAACGTATGTTCGGAAAACCAAAGACTGTTCCGACGAAAGCCGAAGCGCTGCCAGGCCGCAGCGACCGGATGCCTGTCTCCGAGCGTCACTTCGTGAACGGCCACAGGCTCGAGCCACCGTTCCGCAGGTCCCCCGGGGACCTGGGAGACGTCGTGGACCCTGGGAATGACGGCCTCGACCGGGCCATGTTTGGCATGGGATGCTTCTGGGGCGCGGAGCGCAAGTTCTGGGAGTTGCCTGGCGTGTACTCGACCGCGGTTGGCTACGCGGGCGGCCATACCCCGAATCCGACATACCGGGAGGTGTGCAGCGGCATGACCGGGCATGCGGAGGTGGTTCTCGTTATCTTCGATCCCGGGAAGATCTCGTACGACGAGCTCCTGCGTGTGTTCTGGGAGAATCACGACCCGACGCAGGGCATGCGGCAGGGCAACGACGTCGGAACACAGTACCGGTCCGGCATCTACACCTACGGCGATCTGCAGCAGCGCGCGGCTGAGCGCTCGCGTGACGCGTACCAGCAACAGCTCCGTGCGGCCGGCTACGGGCCAATCACGACCGAGATCCTGCCAGCCCCGGAGTTCTACTACGCGGAGGACTACCACCAGCAGTACCTGGCAAAAAATCCCGATGGCTACTGCGGGATTGGCGGCACGGGCGTCAGCTGCCCGGTGGGGGTGACGGCGGCCAGTCGATAGTCGAATGTAAGGCGGCGGGTGCCCCTTTCCCCCCTTCCCGTCGACCCGTTCCTCCCGCGCATCGTCGACCACGTCCGGCGCGCGCGGGCGGTCGTCGTGACGGCAGCGCCGGGAGCGGGGAAAACCACGCGCGTTCCGCCGGCGCTCGTTGGCGACGGTGCGGTCGTCCTTCTACAGCCGCGGCGCATGGCTGTGCGGTCCATCGCTGCTCGGATCGCCGCCGAGCGCGGGTGGACGCTTGGCCGCGAGGTCGGATGGCAGGTTCGGTTCGAACGCCGCTCCTCGCCCGAAACACGGCTGCTCGTCGTCACCGAAGGCATCCTGACCGCCCGGCTTCAGAGCGATCCCCTGCTCTCGGGCTTTGCCACCATCGTTCTCGACGAGTTTCACGAGCGCAGCATCCACGCCGACGTTGCGATTGCACTCGCCCGACAGGCATGGCGTGCGCGCGACGACCTTCGCCTCGTCGTGATGTCCGCCACGCTCGACGCAGGAGCGGTTTCGTCGTTTCTTGATGATTGCCCGATCGTCCAGGTTCCCGGGAGGCTGCATCCGCTGCAGGTGTCGTACGCGCCAGGCCAGACCGTCGCGGACGCCGCGGTCGAGGTGATCGGCGCGGCCTCCGGCCACGTGCTGTGCTTTCTGCCTGGCGCCGGCGAGATTCGCCGTGCGGTCCAGGAGATCGAGCGGCAGGCTGGCGCGGACGTCGAGGTGGTGCCGCTGCACGGATCGTTGAGCTCCGACGAACAGGATCGCGCGCTGCAGCCGACGGCGCGGCGACGCGTGATCGTGGCGACGAACATCGCGGAGACGTCGTTGACGGTTCCCGGCGTCACCGCGGTTGTCGACTCAGGGCTGCACAAGTTCGCGCGATACGACGTGGACCGGGGCATCGATCGTCTCGATCTCGAGCGCATCACGGCGGACGCCGCCGAGCAGCGTGCCGGCCGCGCCGGCCGTGAAGCGCCCGGCCTGGTCCGGCGCTTGTGGGACGCGCGAGATCGATTGCGACCGCATCGCGAGCCGGATATCCGCCGCATCGATCTCTCCGCCGCGGCGCTCGACGTCATTGCTTGGGGCGGCGATCCGAGAACCCTCGAGTGGTTCGAAGCGCCGGCGGCCGAAAAGCTGGCCGCGGCCATCGAGCTCCTCGAGCGACTCGGCCTCGCCGCCGGCGGTGCGCTCACGCCTCTCGGTGAGCAGATCCGCGCCGTGCCGCTCCATCCCCGGCTCGCACGGATGCTGGCCGCAGGCGGCGGATCGGTCGAAGTGGCTCGCGCGTGCGCGCTCCTGACCGAGCACCACGCGTTGCCGCCGCGCGCAGTCACCACGGCAAGCGACTTGCTATCAGCGCTCGATCAGTGGTCGAGCGTCCCTCCGCACGTTCAACGGGTCGCCGGTCACATTTCGGATTGGGGTTTGAGGATTGCGGGAGTCCGCAATCCCCCATCCGCGATGGGGAGCGAGGCTGACTTCCGGCGAGCTCTCCTGACGGGCTATCCCGATCGCGTCGCGCAGCGCCGAGCGCCGGGGACACCAGATTTCCTTCTTGCGTCGGGGACTGGCGCGACACAGTCGCGCGAGAGCGGCGTGCGTGACGCCGAGCTCATCGTAGCGCTCGACGTTCAGTCCGCGCTGTCGCGTGGAGCCGCCGGGGCGCCGCTGATCCGCATCGCCAGCGGCGTCGACCGCGAGTGGTTGCAGCCCACGTCTGCCGAGGTGGTTCACCGCTTCGACCCCGAGACGGGACGAGTACGCGCCGTCGAGGTCGTTCGCTACGACGCGATCGTGCTGCGAGAGCGGGCGGTCCAAGCCGATCCCGAGACCGCCGCCCGGTTGCTCGCGGATGCGTGGCGCGATCGCGGACCGCGCGGAGACGACGAGCGATTGATCCGGCGCCTGGCGTTTGCCGGCCGATTGGTGGATTCCGGAGACACCGTCGAGCTCCACGAGCATATCCGGACCGCTGCGCTCGGCGCGAGGTCGCTCGACGATATCTCGCTCGCCGACGCGCTTCCGCATGCCCTCGTCAGAGATCTCGCGCGCGATGCACCCGACGCCCTGACCGTCCCCAGCGGCCGGTCAGTTCTCATTGACTACCGGGCTGACGGCACACCGACCGTCTCGGTGAAGCTTCAGGAGCTCTTCGGGCTCGTCGAAACGCCTCGCATCGGGCGCCGCCAGGTGCCGGTGCGCCTCGAGCTCCTCGCGCCGAGCGGCCGACCGGTTCAGGTGACACAGGATCTTCGAAGCTTCTGGGAGCGAACATATCCAGTCGTGAGAAAGGAACTCCGCGGCAGGTATCCGAAGCATCCATGGCCTGAAGACCCGTGGTCTGCCAAACCGACGGCCAGGACGAAACGCAAGCCTCACTCTTGAGAGAAGTCTCCGAAGAGTGGCTGGCCCGCTCGGGCGGCGTAGAAGCCGAAGGACACGATCGCGAGGACGAGCGCGATCGACAGGTTGGCGGGCATCGCAGCCCATCCCGGCCCGTGGAGAACAATCGGCACGGCGCTGGGAATATTGTCGACGAACATCGCAACGGTCGTGACCAGCAGCCCGAATCTGAAGATGGCGAGCGTGATGACGCCGATCGCCAGCAGCTGCCCGACCGCGTAAATCCACAGGACGTCACCCGGCCGCGCATTGTTCATGACCGCGATGGTCAGGACGACCAGACCGACGACAACCGCGATCCAGGTACGGCGGACGACAAGCCGAAGGCCGACGAACATCATGGCGATGAGGAGCGCGAACTGCACGCTGCTGAACAGCTGATCGGCCCAGACGAGCGCGAGCGTTCCAGGTCCGGCCAGCGCCCTCACCGCCTCCCCGAGCGACGGCGGGCCAGGAGGGACTCCGATGATGTACGGCGCAAGCCCGCGGAACAGGTCGACGAGCATGAGGGCGCCGCCAAGCGCGGCGCCGATGAGAATCTCCCGACCGATCCGCGGATCACGCACGTGTCCAGCGAAGAGCCTCGTCCAGCCGAGCAGACCGTCCGGCCAGAAGCGCCGGCCGAACGGCTCGAGCGCCACGTACAGCACCCAGAGGATGGCCGCCTGAAACAGGATGTTCCCGAAGACACGGAAAAAGCTGTTTACTTCTTCCGGGGATGGCGACCGATGATGACCGCCGAGCGCCCACGCCGCCACCTGTCCGATCAGGCAGACGGCCGCGAGACGGGCCGCGCTGCGACGATCCGCGCGGTTGGAGCGGAGATTGTGCCGCGCCAGCAGCATGGCGGCCGCCAGGACCGTCCACCAGAACGTCAGCGCAAAGGTCCTCAGCGCGCGGTCCACGGACGACCGCGGCAGCGGCTGCTGCGCCCTCGGCCGCGCCCACGGACCGACGAGATTGACCGAGATGACGCGTCCGCGATAGGCGGCGGCCTCGACGCGCAGACGGACATCGGGGCTACCGGGTGATGGGCCCTCCCATGCCGCGCGGGTGTCCCCAAAATCCCTCGGCACCCATTCGGCGTCAACTGGCGTGAACGATGTCTGATCCAGGCCAGCCGCCCGAAACACCGCCTCCCACCGGGGCGGCGTTGCCGGCTGCTGCGCCGGGTCCCGTTGTGGCGGTACGCGACGGAACTCGACGAGCCTTCCCTGTGTGTCCAGCATGACAAGGCTCTGGTCGGTGAGCGTCATCGCCGGGTCGCCAGG
>DASZFS010000314.1:0-3964 GCA_035939575.1 Vicinamibacterales bacterium
AGGCGCCGAGGGTTCATCGGTCCCTCGTGCAACCTTCCATCCGTGGGGCGCGTCGCGCCCGCACCCTATGCTGAGTACGCCCAAAGGCTCTGCCAGAACCTGGTCGCGAGCGGCCCCCTCTGCGAAACGGTTCGTTGTCGAACCCGGTTCAAATTCGGGCCGCCCGCACCAGCTCGCCGCGATCGGCATGTTTAACCGACCGCTATCTCTTCCCAGTTCTCGATCTCACGCCGCAACAGCTTTGAACGTGGCTCCCTCCGGCACGACCCCCGCGTGGACATAGCGCCAGAAGGCAATCAGCAATTTCCGCGCAAGCGCGACAATGCCGATGCGTCGCACCCGCGCGCCACCGCTCCCAAATCGCTGCTGATACCAGCGCGCGAGCGCACTGAGTGGTTGAAAGCGTAACCAAGCCCACCCGAGTTGAATCATCACGGCGCGGATGCGTCGGTTGCCTGCCTTCCCAATGCCCTGCTCGCGGATCAGATCGCCGCTGCGATGGGGCGTGGGCGTCAGCCCACTGAGCGCCCCTGTTGACGCTCATTGAAAAACGCGCAAATTTGAACCGAGGGTGATCGTCTGTTCGCAGCCGGCGATCACGTGAGGTCAGGCCTTTGAGGGGCGTTTCCGGTCGGCATCGGCTGTCGTTGCGCGGCGCGCCTGCTGGGCGAGTTCCGCCTCCCGCAGCCGATAACTCTCGCCCTCAATGGGAATGATCTCCGCGTGATGGGTGAGCCGATCAATGAGCGCCACGGCACAGGACGCGTTGGGAAAGACGGTGTTCCACTGCTTGAACGGCAAATTTGTTGTCACCACCAAGGATCGCTGTTCGTAGCGACGGCTGACCACTTGAAATAGCAGGTCCGCCGCGTGGGCATCGTAGCCGAGGTACCCAATTTCGTCGATGGCGAGCAACGCGGGCTTGGCGTACATTCGGAGGCGCCGCTCGAGCGCGCGGGCAGTCTCCTGCCCATTGAGATCGAGTAAGAGCTCCGACGCGGTGAGAAAGCGGGCGGAATGCCCGGCCAGGATCGCCTGATGGACGAGATTCTTGGCACACATGGTCTTCCCCAGGCCGTGTGGCGCGACAAAGATGACGTTCTCGCCTTTCGCGAGGAAGTCGAGCGTGAAGACGCGGTCAACCGTGGGCCGATGAATCTGTTTGGGCCAGTCCCACTCGAAGTCGGCCATCAGCTTGAAGCGGCGGAGGCGCGCGTCCTTCAGCCGACGCTCCACGCGCTGGCGCGCCTGCGCGTCGAGTTCGGCCTTGACGAGCTGCTCGAGTAGGACGATCGGGCTCCAGCGTTTCTGGGTCGCACGGGCGACCAGATCATTCAGCTCGTCGGCGGTGTAGACGAGGCCGAGGTGCCGTAGCTGATCAGGCAGCATCGTCGGGATCGGATCGGGTGAGGGCATCGTAGGACTCCAACGGATGCGGCGTCAGATCGAGATCCCGCACGCCGGGCCGATCAGGTAACGCCAAGGGTATGGGCGGCTTTTGTCCCCGCTGGCGGCGGCGGGTTTCCAAGATGTGGGCAATCGCGCCGGCGCCGATCGCGTCGCGCGCGAGCGCCTGGGTGACCGCGGCGGCGAGTTCCTGCGGGCCGTAGTCGTCGAGCAGGGCCAGCAGGCGGGCGGTGTGGCCGCGGAGGGAGTCGCCGCGCGCTGCCAGCCGCTCGATCAGCGTCGCGATCGCCGGCACGGCGAGGCGCAGGCGGTCGCGCGCGGTCGAGGGATTCGCCTGGCGCGTCGCCGCGATCAACCCGGCGATATGGTCCTCCTGTTCGATCGTCTGGCCGGTGTCGTAGCTCCGCGCGTGGGACGCGAGTTCCTCGTCGGTGCCGACGATCAGCCGCACGGTGGTCGGCGTCGCGATCAGGGTGAGCGGTTGCTGCCGATACGCATGCGGAATTGAGTAGCTATTCCGGTCGAAGCGCACGTAGGGGGTTTTGCCGGAGGCGACGATCCGCATCACGGCGGTGGCGAACGGGTGCGCCGGCAGCGGGAGGAGTCGCGGCTGCTCTTGCGCCAACACGTCAGCGACGGTGTGATCGGGCTGGTCGGGATGGCGGCGCTGATGCGCGATCTCGTCGCGCCAGCGCCGAAATTGACCATTCAGATCGTCGACATCGCGAAACGTCCGCGCGGCAAAAAACGCGTGGCGGAGGTATTGAATTTGGCGCTCGATTTTTCCCTTCTCATTGCCGCGGCCGGGGGTACAGGGCCGTACGGCAAAGTGATAGTGGCCGGCGAGCTCGAGCAGCCGCGGATGAAACCGAATGGCGCTGCCCTGGCGTTCAAGCACGGCACTCCGCAAGTTGTCGTAGACCAGGGTCCGCGCGACGCCAAGAAAGCCCTGATGAAAGGCCTCGACATGCCCGCGGAGGAAACTCTCGAGGGTCTGATCGAGCGTGAAGAGCGCCCAGATCGCTCGCGAATACGAGAGCACCATCACAAAGCCGGACAGCGGGCGGACGCCGTGGCCAATCCGAATCGATCCGAACGCGCCCCAGTCGACCTGCGCCTCTTCGGCGGGCAGCGTGACGAGCCGGCGATAGACCGTCGGCGTCACCTGAGGCCGCAGCGTGTGCACGATGCGCCGCAGTTGGACCACCGAGCCGGCATAGCCACGTGCCCGCACCATCTCGAAGAGTCGTGTGGCGCGAAGCCGCGGAAATTGCGCCAAGGTGTCCCGAATGAACGGCAGATACGGGTCCGCCAGCGTGGGACCGCAGCGGCCGCGGCGCAGCGCCTGGGTGTCGTGGGCAATGGTGGCGCTGACGGTGTCATGGTGAACGCCGAGGGTCGCGGCGATGGTGCCGACCTTCCAGTGTTCGCCGAAATAGAGGCGGCGAATTTCCGCGTGCAGTTCGGGCGTGATCATCGGGTGTCTCCGCGGACACGCGACGGACTCGCCAGCGCGGTGGAAGGAGCCACCCGCTTTGGCGGCCGCAGACCATACATCGCAACGCGCCCGCCAGGGGCACGGTCGGTGAGTCCGTCGACGTGTCGGCAGGGAGTGTGCGCGCGGCGGCGGCCTGGTGGGAAGTCTGATCCCTCACGCGGGTGCGATAGGCCCGCTGGTGATCGCGATGATCGAGGCGTCCTTCGGGGCTCCGGCGATGCCGGCGGCGGGCGGCCGCGATCGATCGCCGCCGCGCGATGCGGCGACACGTCGCGGAGCAGTACGCGTGCCCCCGATCACATGCGACACAAATCGCGAATGGCCGGTTGCAGAGGCGGCAGGCCTTCTGGCGAAGGGGGACGTCCACGTCGGAGCAGCGGCGCACTCCGACTGGACACGCGGGCGAAACCGTGGCACAACAAGCAGTGACCCGTCTCGGTCCGTCGGAGCATCGAGGCGGTCACCGAGGGTCTGGAGGGGCTAAGCTCCAGGCCCTCACCGCATCGGCCGCGATCTCAGCTTACGCGACGTGACAACCGCGTGATCAGAACAAGAGGCTGTGGACGCTGACGCAGCGGTGGACGCACAGAACGCGTCCACCGCTGCTTGGAAATCTCGCTGAAGAACGCGAGATTCCCACGAGCGTCCACAAGCCCCTCTCGTTTTCCTTCAGAAGAAAGAACGAAGACTACCTACGACGACAGCTGGCCAGATTTACGCGTTTTCAGGTGAGCGCTGACATTCGAGCCGAAGGGCCGGCTCGCGCAAGTCCTGAAGCGGCGCCGATTCCTCGGGCCAACAGCGTACGCGTTCGGGGGACCAGCCGGCGAATACCAGGGCACGATCCGAACCGCCTGGGAGTCGATCGTGCTGCTCGCGCACGGCATCGAGCCGACCAGAACCAGAGCCCGCGGACGGGTGAATCGTGACGAGCTCGCGGAGATCGATCTGCACTGGCACGATCTGCGACGCGAGGCGGCTTGTCGCTGGCTAGCCCGCGGCCTGGATTTGCGTGCGATTCAGCTTCTGCTGGGTCATGCGGATCTCAAGACGACGCAG
>DASZFS010000315.1:0-1916 GCA_035939575.1 Vicinamibacterales bacterium
CGGCACCTTGGCTGCCTTCTCGCGCGCGCGCTGCCGGCGCTTGTCGCGCATCTCGTCGGCTTGCGCCTGCAGCACGCGCCCGATGGGAAGGCCAAGTGCATCGGCCTGAGAGAGCACCACGGTGAACGTGACAAGGTCGTCTATATCAGTACGGAGCTTCATGTTCTCGAGCGCGTCGTGACGGGAAAGGCCCAGCTCCATCTCGCGCAGAGTAAGTCGCAGCTCGTCGCAGACCGGCGACTCGAAACGCGCACACGACACCTGCATCGCCTGCTCGAGCCCGAGGCCCGCGGCTACCGAAATCGTCATCAGGTCGAGAAGGTCAGGGAGATCGTTCGTTACCCGCTCTCGCCGGGCCTTGATGCGGTGGCGCAGCCAGTAGCTAGGGGCCAGGCCGCCGAGCATGGGCAGGAAGAACATGAGCGCGAGGCCGATCTTGATCTTGACGACGCCGCTCACGACGAGGATCAGGCCGATGGCAAACCCCGTCATCACGGACCCCACCTGAATCGCGACGAACTCCTCTGCTCGCACCGAACCGGTAAGGCCAGCCTTCAGAAGGTCCGCGTGGACACGGTCGATGTCTTGCGACGGATACAGCCGGGAGAGCCCGTGACGCAGGCCGCGCACCGTAGGGCCGAAGATGCGGCCAAGCAAAGGCTCCGTTACCCGGTCGGGCAACTGGACCGCTTCCGCGTAGACCTCGGCCTCCGTCCCAAGTGAACGAATGAAGTCGAGGCGGTTTGACGACCGGTGAGTTCTCCATGCCGCCGTGCCGACGCCGGCGAGGCCGAGCACCATCAGCGTGATGCCGATCAGCGGAACGAAGTACGCCGCGTTCATGAAAAAATTCCCCCTTTGTCCTCAGACCTTGATATTGACCATCCGGCGCACAATCCAGAACCCGAGCGCCATGAGGCCAGCCGTGAAAATAAGGACGATCAGCCCGGCGCCGTGGAGCATCGGATCGAGATAGCCGGGATCTTTCGCCTCCAACGCAAAGACGAGAAACAGCGGGATGGCAAAGAGCACGTATCCCGACATCCGGCCTTCCGCGGACAACGTCTGCACTTCGCGTCGGACCTCCTGTCGGGTTCGCATGAACGCGGCCAGCGTGTGGAGGATCGGCGCCAGGCGGCCTCCGGTCGATTGCTGGATACGCACGGCTTCGACGGCCCACTTGAGGTCCTCCACGCCGGAGCGCTCGGCCATGTTCTCGAGGGCGACGACCAGATCGGAACCGACGGCGACCTCAGCCATAACCCGGTCGAGCTCCGTGGCGAGCGGCGGCCGGGCGTCCCGCCGGTACATGTCGATGGAACGTTGAAACGTCAGACCGCCCTCCACTGATGCCGCCAGGAGCGAGAGCGCGTCGGGCAGCTGCTCTTGCAGCTTCTTGATCCGCTTGTTGGACCGGTAGGTCGGGATGTACCACGCGACCATCGCCACGACCGCGATCGCGATCAGCGAACCGATGATGCTTCCCATCAGGATGCCTGCCACAACGGCCAAAAGGCACGCCGCGCCGGCGCTGATGACGAGGTACTCACCCGAACGCAACGGGATCGAAGCCCGGTCCAGACGCTGCTCGAGCGCGCCAGACGTGTCGATGCGCCCGAAGAGACCGGCGATACGGACGGTGAGCGCCGAGAGTTCGCCCCGCTCGGGGGACTCGCTGACCACTTCGACTGGCACCTGGGCCGTGCCCATCGTGTCGTCGAGTATCTGCGCCAGCGAGCGCTGGCGGGTTCGGACCCGCATGATCATCGCCACCACAGCGATAGCCAATCCGGCGCCCACCAGGACAGCGGCCAAAAGAGCTTCAGACTGCGAACCAAGTTGCAGTGCACCCAGCATGGTCGGCGTCACCTCCCGTCGCGACGACGCGCGAGCATTTCGTAGAGCTCTTCGGACGG
>DASZFS010000316.1:0-2996 GCA_035939575.1 Vicinamibacterales bacterium
ACGACGCGTTCGTCTGGAATCCCGGTGACGGCAGCGATGTTGTCGAGGGCCAGGCCGGCACGGACACGCTCGTGTTCAACGGCTCCAACGCCAACGAGAACATCGATCTCTCGGCCAATGGCGGGCGGGTGAGGCTTGCCCGCGACGTCGGCAACGTCGTCATGGATCTCAACAGCGTTGAGGACATCCAGCTCAACACCCTCGGCGGCGCGGATACTGTGACGGTCAATGATTTGACGGGAACCCACACGCAAAAACTCAACATCGACCTCGGAGCAAATGGTGCCAGTGACGGTCAGGCCGACACGGTGGTCCTCACCGCGACTAACGCCAACGACACGATCACAGTCACCAACAACAATGGCGTGGTGACGGTGTCGGGCCTGTCCACCGACGTGACGATCTCCAACTTCGACGCTAACGATCGGCTCGTCATCAATGGTCTTGGCGGCGACGACGTCATTGAGGCGTCCGGCCTTTCGGGCATGCAACTGACCGCCAATGGCGGCGACGGCGACGACGTCCTGATCGGCAGCCGCGGCAATGACATCCTGACCGGAGGCGCGGGAGACGACGTGCTCATTGGTGGCGGAGGACAAGACGTCCTCGACGGCGGACCTGGCAACAACATCATCCTCCCAGGCGCCCCCACGCCCGCTCCCGCGCTCGCAAGCGATGCCTCGCACGCGGCCAGTGTCGCGCTTCTGGGCCAGTTCATGGCTTCGAGCTTCGTCACGGCGGGCGACGGCCACGGTGTGACGCCGATCGCCGATCACCCCTCAAACCAGCCGCCGTTGCTGACGCAGCCGCACGCCTGACGCGACATCGCCCCGGAGAACGCGAGTGAGCACTGCAACCAACAGCGCAAAACCAGCCGATCCGGGGCTCAATGCCCTCGTGATGCTCCTGCAGTTCCAGGGCGTCGCGGCCAGCCGCAGCCAGATCAGTCACCGGCTGGGGACTAGCACGATAGGCGCACCGGAGATGCTCCGGTGCGCCAAGGATCTCGGACTGAAGGCACGCGTTTATCGGACCGACTGGGCACGGCTTGCCAAGACGCCCTTGCCAGCGATCGCCACCCTGCGTGATGGCGGGTTTATGCTGATCGCCAGGGTTACCGAGGACAAGGTCCTGGTGCACTCGCCACTGGGTCGGCCGGCCTTCATGTCACGCGCCGAGCTTATGGAGCTCTGGGACGGCGGCTTGATCCTGATGACCCGCCGGGCAGGATTGTCGGACGTCACCCGCCGGTTCGACATCACCTGGTTTCTAGGCGCGATCCACAAATATCGATATCTCCTGAGCGAGGTGCTGCTCGCGTCATTCTTCCTGCAGCTGTTCGCCTTGGTCTCACCGCTGTTCTTTCAGGTAGTAATCGACAAGGTGCTGGTGCATCGAGCCGTGAGCACGCTCGACGTGCTGGTGGTCGGGCTGCTCGCAATCTCGACCTTCGAGACCGTTCTCGGCATTCTGCGGACCTATCTGTTCGCCCACACTACGAACCGCATCGACGTCGAGCTCGGCGCGCGCTTGTTCCACCATCTGCTGGCGCTGCCGATGGCCTATTTCCAGCCGAGGCGCGTTGGGGACTCGGTGGCACGGGTGCGCGAGCTGGAGAACATCCGCAATTTCCTCACCAGCTCGGCGCTCACTCTCATCATCGACCTGTTTTTTGCCTTCGTGTTCGTGGCGGTGATGTTCTTCTACTCGCCGCTGCTGACCTCGATCGTGCTTGGCTCGTTCCCGCTCTACATTGCGATCTCGGCGGGGGCGACCCCGCTGTTCCGCCGACGGCTCGACGAGAAATTTCGGCGCGGCGCCGAGAATCAGGCCTTTCTGGTGGAGAGCGTGACTGGGATCGAGACGCTCAAGGCCATGGCGGTCGAACCGCAGATACAGCGTCGCTGGGAAGAGCAGCTCGCCGGTTACGTCACGGCGAGCTTCAGCGTGCTCAGCCTCGGCAACACGGCGAGCCAGGCCGTGCAATATGTGAGCAAGATCGTCACCGCGGGCCTCCTCTATTTCGGCGCCAAGCTGGTCATCGACGGCAGCTTGTCGGTCGGAGAGCTGGTGGCCTTCAACATTCTGGCCGGCCGGGTGAGCTCGCCGGTGCTGCGTCTCGCACAGATTTGGCAGGACTTTCATCAGGCCCGCCTGTCGGTCCTGCGGCTGGGCGACATTCTGAACACGAGTGCCGAGCCGACCTACACGACGGCGCACACGCGGCTGCCGGCGATCCGCGGCGACGTGAGGTTCGAACACGTCGCTTTCCGTTATCGTATTGACGGACCGGAGGTCCTGCATGATGTTTCCTTCGATGTGCCCGCTGGGCAGATGGTCGGCATTGTCGGTCCTTCGGGATCGGGCAAGAGCACGTTCGCCAAACTCGTCCAGCGTCTCTACGTCCCGGAGAGCGGACGCGTCCTCATCGACGGCATGGATCTTGCCATGGCCGACCCCGCGTGGCTGCGCCGCCAGATCGGCGTGGCCCTCCAGGAGAACGTGTTGTTCAATCGCACAGTGCGCGAGAACATCGCGCTGGCCAACCCCGCCATGCCCATCGAGCGTGTCATCGCGGCCGCCCGCCTCGCGGGGGCGCACGATTTCATCCTGGAGCTGAGCGAGGGATACGATACTATCGTCGGAGAGCGCGGCTCCACCCTCTCCGGTGGCCAACGCCAGCGAATCGCGATTGCACGCGCGCTCATCACCGATCCGCGCATCCTTATTTTCGATGAAGCAACGAGCGCGCTCGATTACGAGAGCGAGCGCATCATTCAGCACAACATGAAAGAGATCGCCACGGGGCGGACTGTGCTGATCATCGCGCACCGACTATCGACTGTGCGCGCGGCGGATCGCATCGTCACCATTGAGCGCGGCCGCCTGGTCGAGGACGGCACGCATGACGCGCTGATGAAGACCGGCGGCCGTTATGCATCGTTGCACCGGTTGCAGGCAGGTATCCATGAAGTCCGCTGAAGCTACGCCGGCGA
>DASZFS010000317.1:0-6740 GCA_035939575.1 Vicinamibacterales bacterium
TGGCGTTCAGCCGGCGCCAGATGCTGCAGCCGCGGCGCGTCGATCTGAACGATGTCATCCGGCAGCTCGATGGGAGCGTCCGGGACCTCGTCGGGTCGGACGTCCAGCTCGTGACCACACTCGCGCCCGACCTGCTGGCCGTCCGCGTCGACCCGTCATCGATCGAGCAGGTCGTGTTGAGTCTCGCCTCGAACGCGCGCGATGCGATGCCGAGCGGCGGGCGGCTGGACATTCACACGGCCAACGTTGACGTGGACGGGGCGCACCGTGACGCGCACGTGGCCATGCTCGAGGGGCGCTACGTCGTCCTGTCGGTCAGCGACACCGGACACGGCATGAGCCCCGAAACCAGCGCCCGGGTATTCGAGCCATTCTTCACGACGCGCGCGATGGGGAAGGGCAGCGGCCTCGGGCTGGCGACGGTCTACGGGATCGTGAAGCAGAGCGGCGGCTATATCTGGGTCCACAGCGAGCCCGGCCACGGCGCAGCCTTCAAGGTCTATCTCCCGCCAGACGACATGGGGCAGGCCGTCGTGGGCGCAAGATGACCAAATTCCTACCTCAACCGTTCGAAGGCACCGATCGTGCAGCGCATGGTGTGTACGTATGGCTGAGTCCGGAAGAAGGCAGCCTTCGGTTGATCAACCAACCCCCGGCGCTGTGCGCCGTCTGCCCATCGGTGCCGAGTATCTCGGCCAGGGTCTGACGCACGCTCGCGTCTGGGCGCCGGCGGTATCCCGCGTCGAAGCAGTGCTTCACACTGGCCGCGCGTTCACGCTTGCCGATGACGGTGCCGGGTACTTCGCCGGCTTCATCGAGGCAGTGCCCGGAGATCGGTATCAGTACCGGCTGGACGGCGACGATCGGCTGTACCCCGATCCCGCCTCGCGTTTTCAGCCCGCCGGCCCGCACGGCGCATCGGAAATCGTCGACCCGGCGTCGTTCCCATGGACGGATCGCGCATGGCGCGGCGTGTCGCTGCGCGGCCAGGTGTTGTATGAGCTCCACATCGGCACCTTCACGCAAGAGGGCACGTTCGCCGCCGCTGCGGAACGCCTCAGCGCGCTCGCCGAGCTTGGGGTCTCACTCATCGAGGTGATGCCGGTCGGGGAGTTCGACGGCCGTTTCGGCTGGGGCTACGACGGCGTGGACCTGTTTGCACCCTCACACCTGTATGGCACGCCCGACGATTTCCGCCGGTTCGTCGACGCCGCGCACGCGCGGAGCCTCGGGGTCATCCTCGACGTCGTCTACAACCACCTGGGTCCGGTGGGGAACTACCTGCGCCCATTCTCACCCTCGTACTTCACCGATCGATACGAAAACGAATGGGGTGATGCGCTGAACTTCGATGGACCAGGCGCGGAACCGGTGCGGGAGCTCTTCATCGCGAACGCGGGATACTGGATCGACGAGTTCCATCTCGACGGCCTTCGCCTCGATGCCACGCAACAGATTTTCGATCGCTCCGCGGACCACACCGTGGCCGCCATCGGTCGCCGGGCACGCGCCGCTGCCGGCGCGCGGTCCATCGTCATCGTCGCCGAAAACGAGCGGCAGGACATTCGCATGGTACGGCCAATCGACGCAGGCGGCTACGGTCTGGACGGGCTGTGGAATGACGATTTCCACCACAGCGCCATGGTGGCGCTGACCGGCCGCGCGGAGGCGTACTACAGCGATACGCACGGTGATCCACAGGAGTTCATCTCAGCAGCCAAGTACGGCTTCCTTTTCCAGGGCCAGGTCTACGACTGGCAACGCTACCCGCGCGGGACGCCGGCCTGGAATGTGCCGCCGAGCGCCTTCATCACGTTCCTTCAGAATCACGACCAGATCGCGAACTCAGCCCGCGGCCTGCGCGGCCATCGCCTGACCAGCCCGGGGCGCTGGCGCGCCATGACCGCGCTGTTGCTGCTCGGGCCAGGGACGCCGATGCTCTTTCAGGGACAGGAGATGGAGAGCTCGACGCCGTTCCTGTATTTCGCCGATTTCGGAGACGACCTTGGCGCTGCGATTCGAGCCGGACGGGCCGAGTTCCTGACCCAGTTTCCGGCCCTTTCCGATTTCGAGCGGCGCGCCACGCTCGACGATCCCGGGGATCCGGCGACGTTCGAGCGGTGCAAGCTCGACTGGCGCGAGCAGACGGCGCGATCGGACGCCTACGCGCTGCACCAGGACCTGCTGCGCCTGCGCCACGAGCGCGCTCCAATGGGGACGCAGGAGCCCGGCATGATCGACGGCTGCGTGCTGTCGTCCTCGGCATTCGCGCTCCGCTTCTTCTCGCAGGGACACGGCGACGACATGGTCCTGATCGTCAATCTCGGCGCCGATCTCGACCGGGCGTCGTTCGCCGAGCCGCTGCTCGCGCCGCCGCAGGGAACCGATTGGGCGGTGGCGTGGTCCAGCGAGGACCCGCGATATGGGGGCGCAGGCACGCCGGATCCGTGGCCAGAAGATCGCTGGCACGTCGTTGCCGAGAGCGCCCTCCTGCTCGCGCCCGGACCGCGGCGCAGCCGCCCGCTGGGCCCGAGACGCCGCACCGCCTGACCCCATGCCGCCCGTCGACCCTGTCGACCCTGTCGACCCCGTCAACCCTGTCCGCAGCATCCGCTGGCCGCCTCCCAATGCCGCCGGCCCGGAGTCGCTCGTCATGCGCGAGTGGCTGGTGACCAATGGTCTCGGTGGCTACGCATCCGGTACCGTCGCCGGGGCGATTACGCGCCGCTACCATGGCGTTCTCATCGCCGCGCTCGCCGCACCTCTGGGGCGCACGGTCATGTTGAGCCACATCGCCGAGCAGGTGCGATTCCCGGACGGACGCCGCGTGGAGATTGGCGAACGGGAGCGATCGGGCGATGCGCCGGACGCGAAGGGCACGGGGTACCTCGTCGAGTTTCGACTCGAAGCCGGGCTGCCCGTCTGGCGGTACGAAGTTGACGGCAGTGTCATCGAGAAGCGGCTGTTTCTGCCACACATGCAGAACACGGTGCACGTCACGTACGAGCTCGTGTCGGGAAGCGAACGAATCGATCTGGCGCTTCGGCCGTCAGTGAACTTCCGCGCGCAGGAGCTGCCGGTCAGCGAGCCGCTCGGCTCGCCGTACGAATTTCACGCCGTCGGAACCGACTACGAGATCGGCCTGGCTGGCGCAGCGCTGCCATCGCTCCGGCTGCGCGTCTCCGCGCGCGACGCGACCTTCACCCTCAAGGGGCTGCGCATCGAGAACGTCCTCTATCCGGTGGAGGAGAGCCGCGGCTACCAGGCGCGCGGCATGCTCTGGAGCCCCGGCTATTTCACGCTCGCGCTGCCACGTGGAGTTCAGGTGGCGCTGACGGCATCGACCGAGTCGCTCGAGACCATCGGTGCGCTCGATGCGCATGCGGCGCTCGCCGCCGAGCGCAATCGCCGCGGGCGCCTCCTCGCGCAGGCCGATCCAGAGGCACGATCAGGCATCGCCGCGGAGCTTGTTCTTGCCGCGGACCAGTTCCTCATCACGCCGGCGGGCCGCACCGAGGAAACGGCGCGCGCTCGAGCCTTCGGCGACGAGGTGCGAACGGTGATCGCCGGTTATCACTGGTTCACCGACTGGGGACGCGACACGATGATCAGCCTCGAGGGGCTGACGCTGACAACCGGCCGGCAGGCCGAGGCGGGTTACATCCTGCGGACGTTCGCGCACTACGTGCGGAATGGCCTCATCCCGAACATGTTCCCCGAGGGCCAGAAGGAAGGGCTGTATCACACGGCCGACGCCACGCTGTGGTTCTTCCACGCGGTCGACCGATACGTCCAGCGCAGCCGCGATCGGCTGACCCTCGCGCTGCTTTTTCCGACCCTCACGCGCATCGTCGAGGCGCACGTACGTGGAACCGATTTTGGGATCCGCGTGGACGAGCGCGATGGCCTGCTGACGCAGGGCGCCGCCGGCTATCAGCTGACCTGGATGGACGCGAAGGTCGACGACTGGGTCGTGACGCCGCGGCGCGGCAAGGCGGTCGAGATCAACGCGCTCTGGCACAACGCGCTGGCCCTGATGGCCGAGTGGGCCCTCGAGCTGGACGCCGCCAGGGCGCCGGAGTACGCGGATCGTGCCGCACAGGCCCGGCGCGCGTTCAACGAGCGGTTCTGGTACGCGGCGGGTCACTATCTTTTCGACGTCGTGGACGTCGACGGCGTGTCGGGGCGCAACGACTGCAAGTGCCGGCCGAACCAGATTCTGTCGATCGCGCTGCCACGTCCCGTGCTTGCGCGTGACCGCTGGGAGCCGGTCGTATGCATCGTCCGCGACCGGCTGCTGACGCCGGTGGGGCTGCGCTCGCTCGCGCCCGGCGATCTGGAATACAAGCCGAAGTACTTTGGAGATCTCCGCGCGCGCGATGCCGCCTACCACCAGGGCACGGTGTGGGCGTGGCTTGCGGGGCCGTTCGTCGATGCATGGCTGACGGTGTACCCCGGCGATGTCTCAGGTGCCCGCAAGGCGCTCGAGGGATTCGTCTCCCATCTCGAGGACGGGTGCATCGGGTCGATCAGCGAGGTGTTCGACGCCGAGCCGCCATTCGCGCCGCGGGGCTGCGTGTCGCAGGCGTGGAGCGTTGCTGAGGTTCTGCGCGCCTGGGTCAAGCTTTCTAAGCTTTCCCCTTGAGACGCCTCAGCGCGCGCCGCTCGCGCTTGTCGGGCGCCTTCAACGACGTTGTCGCCGCGCGGTAGATGCGCTCGAGGCGCCGCTCCTCGATTTCTTCCGGGGTCGGAGGCGGCGTCAGGTCTTCGTAGAGCGCACGGGCCTCGGCCTTCGGCACGTGCTTGCCGGCGAGCGCCCGGACGACGACGAACTGTTTGCGGCCGAAGGGTCGCGCGATCTTCAACTCGTCGCCGACGCGCGGGTGACGATCGGGCTTGGCGCGCTGCCCGTTGATCTCGATGCGCCCGGCCTTGCACGCATTCTGCGCCTCGGAGCGGGTCCGGAACAGGCACGCGACGTCCAACCACACGTCCAGCCGGATATTTTCCACTCCGCGGCGTCCTACGGCGCGACCTGCATCAACCCGGGGAAGAAGAAGTAGAACACCAGCGACAGGAGCAGCAGGTACGCCAGCAGCGCGAGCGTCCAGCCCATGTTGTGGCGGATGACGGCGCCTTCGCTGCGGACGAACTTGCTCGTCGACACGCCGACGGCAGCGGTCTGCGGCGCGATGGGCTTGCCAACCTCCGCGCCGACGGAGTTGAAGGATGGCAGCAGCAGCAGGGGAAGGTTGAGCAGACGTCCGGTGACCATCTGCACCGGGCCGAACATCGCGTTGGTCGACGTGTTGCTCCCAGAGAGCGCGACGCCGACCCACCCCAGGATTGGCGCAAGGACGATGAACGCCACGCCGACCTTGGAACAGCCATACGCCATTGAGCTCGCCATCCCGCTGAAGACGAACGTAAACGCGAGGCCGAAAATGAAGAACCCAACGAGCACGGCGCCCCACATCTGATGGAACGTTCGCTTGAAGACGTCACCGAGCATGCCGCTCTTCGGCCGCACGAGCGCCAGGATGATGAGCCACGCGATCATGATCGCGGTGCCGCCGCTGAGCGGGTTGAGATTGAAGGTCGAGACGATGGGGCGTTGCGTGACCGAGCTGACGGCCTGGACGCTCATCCTGACGAGGCTGTACGCAGGGAGCGTGGACCACGGACCCGTCCATGCGACGACGACGACGATGATCACGATGTAAGGGGCCCAGGCGTGCAGCGCGCTGATGTTTGGTGCGGGCTCCCTCGCGAGCCCTTTCGGCGACGCGCTGGCAGCGATGGGCACACCGCCAAAACCACGTATCGTCTTCGGGCGCCAGACTTTCGTGAACAGAAACAGAATCCAGAAGGACGCGAGCGCGCCGGTCGTATCCGGCAAGTACGGCCCCAGGAACACGGCAACCGGCCACTGTCCCGCGATATAGGATAGCGCGCCGACGATAGCGAGCGGCCAGGCTTCTTTCACGCCTACCCATCCCGTTACGAGATAGATCAGAATCCATGGCGGCGCGAGCGCCAGCACCGCCACGATGTGGCCGACCGACGCGGAGAGCGCCATCAGCGGCAATCCAGTCACCGACGCGAGGGCGATGATGGGCGCGCCGAGCGCGCCGTACGACACCGGCGCGTTGTTGGCCAGCGCGGCGATGCGAATCGCGTCGAGGTCTCTGACGCCGAATCCAATCAACAAGGGTGCGACGACCGCCCACGGGATGCCGAAGCCAACGGTGCCTTCAATCAGCGCGCCGAACGCCCACGCGAGCATCAGCGTCTGGATGCGGATGTCAGCCGTCGCGTGATGCACCAGCCATGACTTGAAGCGATCGAACTCGCCGGTCACGACCAGCGTGTTGTAAATGGTCAGACCCCAGAGCACGATCCAGTTGACGGCCCACGTGCCTTGCAGGCCGCCGTACAGATACGCCCGCGCGGTCTGGTCCAGGGGCGCGCCCCAGACCCAGACCCCGATGACCGCCGTGACGACGCCTGCGATGAGCGTCGCCAGCCACGCGGTCAGGCGGAAGCCTGCGAGCAGGGTCAGCAGCACGAACAGCGGCACGAACGCAACGATGACGGTGAGCCAGAGGCTGCCGAGCGGTACGAGCGTCTGCGTGAACATGAGCGCGCGGATTATATATCGGGGCCTGACTCCTGCACGGCCGGCGACGAGCCGATACAGTTTGTGTCATGACCACGCAAACCGAAGCGCCGGCCGACTA
>DASZFS010000318.1:0-3945 GCA_035939575.1 Vicinamibacterales bacterium
CTGCGGCTGAGCGGAATGTCGGTCCGGTAGAACGGTCCGACGAGAAGCTTGAGCACCTCGGTGTCCTGCGGCGATGCTGGTTGGCGGAGACCCCAGCCCTCGAAGGTGTCCAGCACGCGCTGATTGAGGCGATGCCGGCCGCCACGCATCAGTACATAGGCGTTGCTGCGAAGCAGCGTGCGGGTGAACCACTCATCGATCGGCCGCGCGGCGAACTCCGGCGATCCGGGGTCCCCGGTGACCGGTCGTTCCACCGTGGGCACATACGCTTCGAGCCAGCGTCGCGACAGGTTCTGGTCCGCATCGTGGACAGGGGACAGCACGCGGTAATCCAGCTGGATGAGCACGGCCGACGGAAACAGCTGCTGTTCGAAAAGGAGTCGCGAGAGTCCACCGTAATCGTTGACGAGCGCGCCTTCCATGCTGAGGTTGACGATCCGATCGTGGCCCACGTACCGTGCCGCGCGCGATCGGATGACGGCGGGGATGGTCTCAGCGCGGGCCGCCGGGCCCATGGTCCGACGCAGCGCCACGTCGGTCATCACCGAATCGCCAAGGACGAGCACGAATGGTCCGTGTCGGGCCGGTCCGATGGCGGACAACAGCACTTCCTCGGGGCCGAGAATCTCGAGTTGTGGACCAACCCGCGCGATGGCGTTGGTCGCGAGCAACTCGAACAGGAGGCACGCCACGATGACCCCCAATCCCACCTGGACGAGGTATCGGGTGCCTTCAGGTTGAGTCAGCTGCGCCGCGGGCGACTGCGGATCGATCGGCGGAAGCCCGATGATGACCTGATCGATTTCGCCCTGAAGCCCGTCGCTCGCGGCGGCGTACCTTCTCGCGACGTCCGGCGGAGCGCTGGACTCGACGGGCGCCTCGACAATCTGCCTCTCCATGGAATGCGAGACTCCGAAATGATGTGGAAGCTTACAACAAACGCGATCAGCCGCGTTGACGGGCCCGCGTCTCGTCCCGGATGCTCCGCACGACGGAGGCGACGTTGGCCGGCCGCTCGCCCAGCCGGCGCATGAAATACGGAAACCACTCGCGCCCGAACGGAATGTACACACGCACGCAGTGGCCCTGTTGGACGAGCGAGGTCTGCAGGTCGCGCCGTACGCCGTAAAGCAGCTGGAATTCGAATCGCTCCGGCCCGATGCCGCGTTCGGCCGCCCACTGGCGCGCGAGCGCATGCATGGCCGGGTCGTGCGTGCCGAACGCGGGGTACACGCCGTCCTCGAGCATGCGCTTCATCAGCCGGGCGTATGCCGCGTCCACATCCGGCTTGTGCTGGTGGGCCAGGCTTCTCGGTTCGCGGTAGGCGCCTTTCACGAGGCGGACCCGGGCGCCGAGCTTCAGCATGCGCGGCAGATCCGTCTCCGTGCGGAACAGCGCCGCCTGCAGCACCACGCCCATCTGGCGGTACCCGTGTCCCCACAGCGTTTCGAAGATGTCGAGCGTGACCTCGGTATACGCCGAGCTTTCCATATCGATGCGCACGAAGAAGCCGGCCGGCTCCGACTGACCGAGGACCTTCCGCAGGTTGTCGACGGCGCTGGCGCGGTCCACGTCGAGGCCGAGCTGCGTGAGCTTGAGCGAAATATTCCTGCCGATGCCGGCCCCGACGATCGCGTCGCAGAGGTCCCGGTACTCGCGCGTCGCCTCGTCCGCCCGCGCGAGGCTGTCGACGCTCTCGCCGAGGTGGTCGAGCGTGTGCAGCAGGCCGCGCGCCTCCACGCCGCGGGCCGCTTCGATGGCCTCCGGTGTCGTCTCGCCGGCGATGAAGCGGCGCGCGAAGCTCGCGGGACGCCGCATCCCGTAGCGCGAGGCCAGCTTCTTGAGACGGCTGTTGTGAGCGAGGAGGTGAAAAAAAGCCTTGGATGCGCTGCCGAGCATTAATGGGTCCGACCGGGGGTGGCCAGGAGGTGCTCGATGGTTCGCGCGTAATATTTCAGCACGCTGCGGTCGCGCACGCGGAACCGTCCTCGTTCCAGCACGACGATGCCGCGCGTTTCGAGCAAGTCGGCCGCCTCTTCAATCGCCTGCCGGCCGCTCGTCACGCCGAGATTGGCCTGGCGGGCGGCGAGCTCCTCGATGAGACGATCGACGCGGGCCTCGAGATCGCGCCGGGTGATGGAGGGTCGCATGGCCGATGCGAACACGGCTGTCGGCAGCACCTTGTACAGCCCGCCGACGCGGGCGCGGATGAGACGCGTCAACGCCAGCACGTCGCTGCGCGACTGCGGATCGCAGCCGCTCACGGGTATGGCCGGCCCGAACGTGACGAAGGCGCGCGACCAGTACCCCACCGCGTAGCGCACCATCTCGGCGAGCTCGCGCGTAAAGGCGCGCTGGAGCTTCTTGACGCCCTGCTTGGCCAGGATGTGATCCTCCAGCACGAGGTCGTAGGCGATGGCGACCGGGACGACGACGAGATTGGGTTCGTTGGCTGTGAGCGCGGCGTGGATCAGGCCGGTCTTGGCCGCTTTCAGCTCGCCGCTGTAGCTCCGGCCGCCCTCGGGATAGAAGAAGAGATCGTGCTTCTTGAGGATCTCGGCGATGTAGGCCTTGAGCGTGATCAAGTACGCGGGGTCCTTCGTGGTGCGCCGGATCGGAATCGCGCCCGTGATGTGCCGGTGCAGGAGCCCGAGCGGTCCGCCGAACAGGTTGATGCCGGCCGCGATGAGCGGCGGCCGCACCCCGGCATCGTCCAGCACGATCGGTTCGACCAGGTAGTCGATGTGACTCTTGTGGTTCGACGCGTACACGACCCGGTGGCTGCGCGTCGCGGCGACGGCGTGGTGCTCGTGTTCGGGCTTCCGCTCGATCTTCCTCAGCAGGGGGTACAGCGGATGCTGCAGCGCCCTGTAGAACTCGTAGCGCTGTGTCGTTCGAAGCTCGTCGAGGTACCCGCAGACCCGTTCGCGTGCGCGCGCTTCGTTCTCGCCGTATCCGCCCCGCAGATACTTGACGACTTCCTCACGAGCGAGAACCGCCTCGGACAATTCGTCCAGCATGTATCCTGGCGGGGACTATAGCATCTTACAGTCCGCGTCGGCGACCCGGAAGGCTCGCTATAATGCCGGATTTGGCCGAGATGATTGCCGGCGCGATGGCGCGTGTCACGGACGCCGTGCTGGCGGCGCTTGTACGCGCCGAGGCGCCGACGGCGCCCGCGGTGAGATTTCTGCTGCGCCAGTACGCAGCGACCGGCCGCGATGAGATTCGCGGCGCCGTCGAGCTCGCGCTGGCGCGAGCCCTCGACGAGTGGCCGCAGGTTCCCCGCGACGAGCATCCGGGATGGCTGATGCTGTTCGCCGAGGCGGCCGCGGTGTCTGACGACGACCGGTTGCGGAATGCAGCCGGCGATCTGGCGGCGAGCCTTCGTGCGGGGTGGGGCCGGGAGCGCCGGGTCGCCGTCGCTGCCGCCGGCGTGGACGCCTGCCTGCGCGCGAGCGATCGCGACATGCCCCTCGGGATCGTGCAGGCGGCCATCGACGAGCTCGAGCGCGTCGTCGCGGCCGCGTATCGCCCCGGCGAAGGCGTGTCGCAGACGACGGCCGGCGGAGGGCCGCGCGGGCGTCTGGTGGATCAGAGCTCCGCCGCGTCGGCGTTGCTGACGGCGTTTCACTGCACGAGCCGGCTGCCGTACTCGATGCTCGCCGAGGAGTTGATGCAGTTTGCGCGACGCACGCTGTGGGACGCTCGCGGCGCCGTCGGCTTCGGCTTCTTCGATGGCGATTCGGGCGCGAAACCGTTCGCGCTCAATTGCGAAGCAGCCTCGGTGCTGTGCCGGCTCGCCCTGCTCCACCGCTCGGACGACTATCAACGGGCGGCTGTCGTCGCGCCTGACGCCGACTACGGACGCGACGCCGCGCAGATCCTGCGATGGCTCGCGCCGGCGGCGCCCGAGCTCGGTCTGGCCGGCGCCGTCTATGGTCT
>DASZFS010000319.1:0-12637 GCA_035939575.1 Vicinamibacterales bacterium
GTAAGCAGGAGGCCTTATCGCTTTCGATAGAAGTCCCCGGCGTGATGACCGGACGCGCGTCAACGAGCGCATCCGGGTCCGCGAAATTCGCGTGATAGACGACACGGGCGCGCAGCTCGGCATCATGCCGCCGCCGCAGGCACTCGCGATCGCCAAGCAGAAAGGGCTCGACCTGGTCGAGATCTCGCCGACGGCCGTGCCGCCGGTCTGCCGCATCATGGATTTCGGGAAGTACCAGTACCAGGAACAGAAGCGCGCGCGCGAGGCCAGGCGGCACCAGAAGGTCATCGAGGTCAAGGAGATCAAGTTCCGCCCCAAGGTCGACGAGCACGACTACCAGTTCAAGAAGAAGCACATCGAGCGCTTCCTGGAAGAAGGCGACAAGGTCAAGGCCACGATCTTCTTCCGCGGACGGGAGATGGCCCACCCGGAGATCGGGCGGCGCATTCTCGAGCGCCTCGTGGGTGAGCTGTCGGATGTTGCGATTGCGGAGACGATGCCGCGGATGGAGGGCAACCAGATGCACACCATCCTGAGCCGCAAACCGCAAAGCGGCGGCGGCAAGGCGAAGCCGGCGGCGGCGCGCCAGACTACCAGCACGACGTAGAGGACCTGATGCCAAAGAAGCTGAAGCTCAAGACCCACCGCGGCGCCGCCAAGCGCTTCAAGCGTACGAAGACTGGCAAGTTTCTGCGGAGCAAGGCGTTCAAGCAGCACATCCTGAGCAGCAAGACAACCACGCGCAAGCGAAAGCTCCGCGGGACGACGACGGTGGCTGACGTGGACGTGCCGAAGCTCGCGCGGATGCTGCCGTATAAGTAAGGGGCTGGTTGCTGGGGCTGGTTGCTGGGTTCACGGCACTTTTGAGGAGATGAGATGTCGCGTGTAAAGCGAGGAACGGTCCGGCGCGCCAAGCGCAAGAAGCTGCTCGGGCTGGCAAAGGGCTATTACGCCAACAAGAGCAAGCTGTATCGCGCCGCCAAGGAATCGGTCGACACGGCGCTGAAGTACGCGTTCGTCGGCCGGCGCCGGAAGAAGCGCGACTACCGCCGTTTGTGGGTGATCCGTATCAACGCCGCGGCGCGCCAGCACGGGCTCACCTACGGCCAGTTGATCAGCGGCTTGAAGAACGCCGGCGTGACGCTCGATCGCAAGAGCCTGTCGGAGATCGCCACGTCGAGCCCGGCCGCGTTCGCGTCTCTCGCGCAGCAGGCCAAGGGCGCACCGAAAGCCACCGCGCGCGCCTAGGCTCGGATTGGTGGCTCCCGACCAACCGCCGGGCCCCGAATCGGTAGCCGCACACACCGCGCGGTTTTCGACCGAGCTCGCGCAGGCGAAGACCCCGCGTGACGCGCAGTCCGTGCGCGACCGGTACCTCGGTCGCAAGAACAGCGTCGTCGCGGCGTGGATGCAGCTGATTGCAACCGCGCCGACTGACGAGAAGAAGTCGATCGGACGCTACGCCAACGAGCTCAAGCAGGCCATCGAGGCCCGCTGGGCGGAGCACGAGGCCCGCGCCAAAGACCTCGCGCCGGCCGGCGCGATCGACGTCACGCTGCCGGGACGGCTGCCCCTGATCGGCCATCGTCATCCCCTGACGATCGTGCGAGATCGCCTCGATGAGATCTTCACGCGCATGGGCTTCACGTCAGTGGAGGGGCCCGAAGCCGAGGACGACTGGCACTGCTTCGACGCGCTGAACATGCCGGCCGAGCATCCCGCGCGCGACATGCAGGACACCCTGTACCTGGCGACCCCTATCAAAGGCGAATCCGGACGCGAAGACGATGAGCGGACGCTGCTTCGGACGCACACCTCGTCGATGCAGATCCGGTACATGCAGGCGCACCCGCCGCCGATCCGCATTGTCGTGCCGGGTCGCGTGTACCGGCGCGACGACCTCGACCTCACGCACTCGCCGGCGTTCAGCCAGATCGAGGGGCTGGTCGTCGGCGAGGGCATCTCGCTGGCCGACCTCAAGGGCACCCTGCTCGCGTTCGCGCAGGAGATGTTTTCGCCGACCGTGCGCGTGCGATTCCGGCCCAGCTTCTTTCCGTATACGGAGCCGAGCGCGGAGATCGACCTCAGCTGCTGGCAATGCGATGGCGCCGGTTGTGGGATGTGCAAGAAGACCGGTTGGATCGAGCTGGGAGGCTGCGGGATGGTCCATCCTGCTGTTTTCGAAGCGGTGGGCTACGATGCGGAGCGCTATACCGGCTTCGCGTGGGGCATCGGCATCGAGCGCGTCGCGATCCTCCGGTATCAGGTCGAGGACATCCGGTTGTTCTATGAGAATGATCTTCGATTTTTGGAGCAGTTTACGATCTAGATCAGTGAAGTCATGAGTCTTGAGTTGTGAGTGCGAGTGCGAGTGCTGAGTCATGCCGCAATCCGGACACTCATCACTCAAGACTCACAACTCACGACTAACCAGATATCCAGATGCGTTTAGTCCTCTCCTGGCTGCGCGAGTTCGTCGACATCGACGCGTCCCCCGACGAGATCGCGGCGAAGATCGGGCTGCGGGGATTCGAGGTCGCGTCGGTCGAAACGCTTCCCGGCGGCGACGGCGTCATCGATTTCGAGATCACGGCCAACCGGCCTGACTGCCTCAGTGTGCTCGGCCTTGCCCGCGAGGTCTCGACCGCATTCGACCTTCCGCTGCGCACGCCGTCGACCGACGCGGGCGCGCGGGTCGCGCTGACGTCGCTGCCGACCGGACGCTCGGACTACCTCCAAATCACGCTCGAGGACGAGACGCTGTGCCCGCGCTACGCCGGCGTCGTGGCCGAGGTGCGGATAGCGCCTTCGCCGTCGTGGCTGGCGGACCGGCTTCAAGCTGCAGGCGTACGCCCGATCAGCAACATCGTCGACATCACCAACTACGTGAACATCGAGATCGGCCAGCCGATGCACGCGTTCGATCTCGAGCGGCTCGCTGGATTCGAGATCCGGGTGCGGCGGGCCCGGCCGGGCGAGGTCATCCGCACGCTGGATGGCGTCGACCGCAAGCTGGAGCCCGATATGCTCGTCATCGCCGACCGCGACCGCGCGCAGGCGGTTGCCGGTGTGATGGGTGGCGCCGACTCCGAGGTCTCGGCGTCCACCACGCGGATAGCGTTGGAGAGTGCGTACTTCAAACCTGCGGCGGTTCGGCGCACGAGCAAGCGGCTGGGCCTCAAGACCGAGGCTTCCTCGCGGTTCGAGCGTGGAGCGGACATCAGTGCGCAGGTGATCGCCATCGAGCGCGCCGCGGCGCTGCTGGCGCGCCTGGGCGCCGGCGGGATCACGGGACCTGTGGTCGACTGCTACCCGCATGAACGCACGCCCGCCACGCTTCACCTGCGGCGCAGTCGGCTGCTGGCCTTGCTCGGCGCGAGCGTGCCGGACGGCGAAGTCGAGCGCATCCTCGTGGCCCTGGGCCTGCATGTCCGGCCCGCCGCGGACGGCTGGGATGTCGTCGTGCCGCTTTTCCGCGTCGATCTGC
Source organism: Vicinamibacterales bacterium (assembly GCA_035939575.1). Classification (GTDB taxonomy): domain Bacteria; phylum Acidobacteriota; class Vicinamibacteria; order Vicinamibacterales; family CAVVIG01; genus DATKHR01. The sequence continues at coordinate 3,488 of DASZFS010000319.1, forward strand.
TGCGCGAGGTGGATCTGATCGAGGAGGTGGGCCGCCACTACGGCTTCGATCGGCTGGCGCCGGCCTTTCCCCCGATCAACGCTCCCGCACCGCCGCCGGATCCCAGGATTCCCCGCGACCAGCTCGTCCGCCGCGTGCTGAATGGTGCCGGACTGTCCGAGGCGGTCACGTTCGGCTTCGTCGAGGCGCGCGCGGCCGAGGCTTTTCAAGGCGCGGATGGGAGGGTGCCGATCGCGATCGCCAACCCGCTGTCCGCGAAGTTCGATACGTTGCGTCCGCTCATCCTGCCGGGACTCGTCGACGCCGTCGCCCACAACCGGCGACACGGCCGGCGGGACGTGCGTCTGTTCGAGATCGGCGCCCGCTTCAGCGCTGCGGGTGAGACCAGGGGCGTCGCGGTCGCGTTGACGGGCGGCGCCACTGCGGAACACTGGTCCGGGCCCACGCGCGAGGTGGACTTCTTCGACGTCAAAGGCCTGGTCGAGGGGGTCTGCAGCGCGCTCGGTGTGCCGGTGCGAACGACGCCGGCCCGCGAACTGTTTCTTGTCTGGGGACAGACGGCGGCGGTCGCCGTGGATGCCGGCCCACTCCGCGGCGCCAAAGTCGGTGTCATCGGACAGCTGTTGCCGGGCGTTGCGGACGCCCGCGGCCTGCCTCGTCAGGACCGGGTGATTGTCGCTGAGCTCGACCTCGACGCGCTGGATCGGGCGCGGATCGCGCCGCTGGAGTCGACGCAGCCGCTGCCGCGCTACCCCTTTGTCGTCCGCGACGTGTCGATCGTCGTGCCGGACACCTTGCCTGCGGAAATCATTCGTGGCACCATTCAGGCGGCCGCTGACGATCGCGGGCTTCCGGCGCCGCTCGTCGGGGTGAGCGTGTTCGATCGTTACCAGGGCAAGGGCATACCGGACGGTTCGGTGAGCCTCTCCCTGCGGCTGACGTTCCAATCCGCCGACCGCACGTTGACGGACGTCGAGGTCCAACAGAGCTTCGATGCCATCCTCGCCGCGCTCGTCCGCGAGCACGGCGCCACTCAACGATAGCGGCGGCGACGAGCAACCAGGAGCCGGCTACCAGGAACCAGCAACCCGGAGCCACCGAACACCAAGAGACGGACATGGCAAAAACGGCAACCCGCGGCATCGACCTCGAACCAATCGATCGGCTTGAAGAAAAGGTCAAGGCATTGGTCGCGATGGTCGAGCGCATGAAAAGCGAGCAGGCACGCGTGGCCGAGGACAATCAGCGTCTGTCACGCGAGCTCGACACGCTGCGCGCCCGGCTCGCGTCGAGCGACGGCGTCGCGTCGGAGCTGTCGGCGCTCAAGAACGAGCGCGACGTGATCCGGGGGCGCGTGAGTGAGATGCTCGAGCAACTCGAAGCGCTGAATCTGTAGTGGCTGATGAAGGCGGCGTAATTCCCGTCGAAATCCACGGGCAGCGTTACCCGATCCGCAGCGGGCTGGATCCGGACTACGTCGCGCGGCTGGCGTCCTACGTCGACGAGAAGATACAGGCGGCGGCCGACTCGACGCCCACCGGCGACACGCTGCGGCTGGCCATCATCGCCGCGCTCAACATCGCCGACGAGTATTTCCGGTGCCGCGACGCGAATTCAGCACGCGACGGTGAGCTGGCGGAGCGCGCCGGCGAGATTGAACGACTGCTCGACAGGATCTTGATGGCGTAGGAACGGGTTCGTGCGGTTCGCAGGGTTCGCCTGGTGCTCCGGGTTCGATGGGTTCCCAGGGTTCACAAGGTTCATGGCAGCGAAGCCCCAGAACTCCGTGAAACGCTGTGAACCCATCGAACCCCGAGACCTCCGTGAACCCGTCGAACCCTGAGAACTCCGCGAACCTTGCGAACCCTGCGAACCTTGGACTAGTATCCATGGAGCGTTTGAGCTCCCTGCTTTGTGCGTGATGGTGGTAGGCTCGTTTGAGCCAACGTTCTACCCAAGTGAGTCGCGACGCCGCGTGGTGTGCATGCCTCTGTAGCGAGGAAGCCTGAAGCGCGGCTTATTTTGAGCGGTTCCACCTGCTTACGCAGGTTCATCGACCTCCCCACACGGCAACGCGGGGACTTTTCTCGTCCCTGGCTCTTCGCTCTTACTTTTTAGCTTTCGTTTTTCGAACCTCAGACGGTTGTGTTCACGCGGGTCCGGGAAAGGACGTCACGCGTGTCGTCGATATACGTCAACTTGATCGTCCCGGCCGTTGTCGCGCTCCTCGTCGCGGCCGCGGCCTTCACCGCCTGGAGCGCCAGCCGCAAGCGCATCGCCGCCGAGACGATCGGACGCGCTGAAGAAGAGGCCCGGCGCATCATCAAGGACGCCGAGCGCGACGCCGAGACCCGCCGCAAGGAGACCGTGCTCGAGGCGAAGGAGAAGGCCCACGAGCTGGTGATGGAAGCCGAGCGGCAGTCGCATCACCAGCGGCAGCAGGCGGCTGCGCTCGACCAGGCGCTCGGCCGCCGCGAGGTGTCGCTCACCGATCGCCAGAGCGCGGTCGAGCGGCTCGAGCGCGAGCTGGCGGCGCGGGACGGCGCGATCGGCGACCGCGAGAAATCCGTGGGCGCGGCTTCCGCCAAATACGCCCAGCTGGTCGCCGCGCAGCAGCGCGAGCTCGAGCGGGTCGCCGGCCTCACCGCCGAAGAAGCGAAGGATCTCCTCGTCAAGCAGATGGAGAGCGAGGCGCGGCACGACGCCGCGAACCTGTTCAAGCGCCTCGATGCCGAAGCGCGCGAGATGGCGGCCGACAAGGCGAAGCAGTACATCACGGAGGCCATCCAGCGCTGCGGCGCCGAGCACGCGATCGAGACGACAGTCTCAGTCGTCGACCTGCCGAGCGACGACCTCAAGGGGCGGATCATCGGCCGCGAGGGCCGCAACATCCGGGCGCTCGAGCTCGCGACCGGCGTCGACCTCATCGTCGACGACACGCCCGGGGCGATCATCCTCTCGGGCTTCGATCCCTACCGCCGTGAGATCGCGAAGAAGGCGATCGAGCGCCTCATCGCTGACGGCCGCATCCATCCCGCGCGCATCGAGGAGGTCGTGCAGAAGGTCAAGGACGAGACGGAAGAAGAAGTGCGCAAGGAAGGCGCCGCGGTCGCGTTCGAGCTAGGCCTGCACGATCTCCATCCCGAGATCCTGCGCCTGATGGGCCGGCTCAAGTACCGGACCAGCTACGGCCAGAACGTCCTGGCGCACTCGGCGGAAGTCGCGCGGCTCGCCGGCATCATGGCCAAGGAAGTCGGGCTGGACGCGCACGTCGCGGTGCGCGCGGCCTTCGTGCACGACATCGGCAAGGCAATCGACCGCGAGATGGAGGGCACGCACCTGCAGATCGGCATCGACTTCCTCCGCCGGCATGGCGAGAGCGAGCCGGTCGTCATGGCGATGGCCGCGCATCACATGGATATCGACTGGCCGTCGCTCGAGGCGATGATCGTGCAGGCCGCCGACGCGATCTCCGCTGCGCGGCCGGGGGCGCGGCGCGACATCCTCGAGTCGTACGTGAAGCGCCTCGAAAAGCTCGAGGGCATCGCCGACTCGTTCCGTGGCGTCTCGAAGTCTTTCGCGCTGCAGGCCGGCCGCGAGATCCGCATCATGGTCGAGAGCGAGCAGATCTCCGACGAGGAGGCGGTCTGGCTGTCGAAGGACATCGCGCGGCGCATCGAGAACGAGCTCGAGTACCCCGGGCAGATCAAGGTCACGGTCATCCGCGAGACGCGTGCCGTGGACTATGCGAAGTAGTGCGCGTGACCGAACAATCAGCCCGAGACCCCAAGTCCCCAGGCACTGTCAGCGATCTCTCCGAGCGCGATCTCATTGCCCGCATTCAGCAGCGACTGCCGGCGCCGCCCGACTGGGTGCTCGTCGGGATAGGGGATGACGCTGCGGTCGTCGTGCCAGAACGCAACCGCGTCGAGGTGCTCAGCGTCGACTGTGTGGTGGACGGGGTGCATTTCGACCGGGCCTTCGTCCCGCCGGACGCGATCGGCCACCGGGCGCTCGCCGTCAACCTCAGCGATCTCGCGGCCATGGGCGCGACGCCCCGCCTCGCCCTCGTGTCAATGGCGTTGCCGGGTGCGTTGCCGATCGCTGACTTCGACGGGATCGCGGATGGCCTCTCGGCGTTGGCGGCCCGCCACGCCACCCACATCATCGGCGGCAACCTTACGCGGACGCCGGGCCCTCTCTCGATCGACATCACCGTGATGGGGACCGTGAAGCGACGACAGGCGCTGACGCGCGGTGGGGCGCGAGCGGGTGACGAGCTGTACGTCACCGGTTCGATCGGCGGCGCCGCCGAGGGGCTCCACATCCTTCGATCGACGCACCACGATCCCCGCTCGGTGATCCGCGACCCGCAGTCGGCCCTGGTCGAGCGCTACCTCCGCCCGGCGCCGCGCGTGCGCGTCGGGACGCTCCTCGCGCGCAATCGCCTCGCGAGCGCGTGCATCGATCTCAGCGACGGTCTCGCGGCGGCGGCGCGACAGATCGCGGAAGCGAGCGCGATCGCCGTGGCGCTCGAAGCGGACGCGCTGCCGATCGATCCCGCCGCGCGCGACGCGCTCGCGGCGAGGCAGGTCGACCCGGTCGCCGAGGCGCTCACCGAGGGCGATGACTACGAGCTCCTCTTTGCCGTGCGGCCGCGGCTCCGGCGCCGCCTCGAAGCCGTGCTCCGCCACGCCGACGTGGCGGTGACGCGCATCGGGAGCTGCCGCAGCGGAAGCGGCGCCACAGTCGCGACGACCTCCGGCGCCGGGGACGCGGCGCCGCTGCCCGCCGGGTACGGGCACTTCCGATGATTCACCTGACCCGCGCCCTCATCCGGCGATGGCTGGATGTCCTTCTGCACATCGAAGACACGCCGGAGCGTACTGCGGCCGCATTCGCGCTCGGCGTGTTCTTCGGCTTCTCACCCTTGCTTGGCCTGCACACGATCCTCGGCGTGGTGTTCGCGTTCCTGCTGAACCTGAATCGCGTCGCCGTGCTGCTGGGGATCTACTCGAACCTGCCATGGGTCATCGCGCCGTACTACGCGTTCGTGACCATGACCGCCGTACGGCTCTCAGGGCATCGACCACCGCCGGGACTCGGCGCGCGGCTGTCGGCTCTCTTCGAGCTGTCGGTCTTCGACGGCCGGTTCTGGCATGACCTCGTGTTGATCCTCAAGCCCCTGCTCTGGCCGTACACCGTCGGCTCGTTCATCGGCGCGCTCGCGCTGGCAGCGACCGCGTATCCCCTGGCGCTCGCGTTCGTCACCAGCCGCCGTCGCATTCACGACATCATCCACAAGACGCACGGGGAATCTTAGAGAACTTAGAAGTTAGAAGTTAGAAGTAGTGAGTTGAGGATGAAGGGATGTAAGGATGTAAGGATGTGATTGCGGATTTGGCATTGCCGTGCCGAATTTGCAATCGAGCTCATCCGCCGGCTGATCAATCGGCACGCGCAACAAATCAAGCCGGAATCGGCAATCCTCCATTTACAATGCGAACGGGATGATCATTTCCGGCTCGTTCTGGCGGAAGACGATCGCGACGGCGGTGGCGGTGGGGGCCTTCGCCTCGCTGTACGAAGTGACGATCCTCGACTCGAACTACGCGGCGCGCGAGGCAACGCGGCGCGAGACGACCGCGCTGCCGTCGCCCGGGTCGCGTCTCACGTTCAGCGCAACCGCGTACTGCAAGGGCATCACGACGACGTCGGGCGTGGCGGCGCAGAGCGGCGTGGCTGCCGCAGACCCCGAGCTCCTGCCCGTCGGCTCCGTGGTGGACATGAACGGGCTTCCACAGAAGTACAACGGCATCTACACAATTCTCGACACGGGCCCGTCCGTACAGGGACGCCAGGTCGATGTCTACATGTGGAGCTGCAACGAAGCGCTCGCGTTCGGTCGGAGGCCGATCCATATCACCGTGCTGCGTCTCGGCTGGAGCCCCCGGGCGACCACACCGAGCTTTCTCGACCGCTTCTTCCAGGCGCCGCAGCTGGCGCCGCTCCCCTCCCGGCCGCTGCCCCAGACGTCGCCAGGTCCGTGAGCCCGGGGGTTACTCCCGGAGTCGCCGCATCGTGGTCCCGAACGCCTGCCTCCCCGCCAGCGGGTCGTACACGATGACCGGCTTCAGCTCACCGCGGATGCGATCGGGGTTCAGTCGCGCGTAGGTCATCAGCGTCGTCGCCAGCAGCTCCCTGGCGTCCGGCGACTCTTCGTGGCCCTGTCCCCGGTTTTCCGAACCGGTGTCGGTCACTACGCCGGTCAGCAGATCGTTGAACGTCAACGGCCAGGGGTCTCCCCGCAACAGCGCATCGACGACCGTGCCCTTGAGGATGTTGTGCGAGAAGTTGAAGAAGAACGACAGCGGCGAGTACCGGTGCTCCGTCGGCCGGAAATGCTCGAAGTCCGCCAGCAGATCGTCGCGATATCTCAGGAACAGGTCCCTGAACTCGGCTCGATCGCCTTCGGAACGCGCCATGAACGCCGGCGGCTCACCGACGAACGCGCGCGCATCGCCGGACAGGCCGTTCAGCAGCGCCTCAACAACGCGGTCGCGCGCGGCGCCCGCGACGCCCCGCTCGCGAAGACGCACGTACGCGCGCATGACTGTCAGCAGCGCGTAACAGAGCCAGGGGTAGTCTGCGACATTGTCGTGGCGCATGACGATCGTGTCACGGCCGTAGGTCGCCTCGAACCCGAAGCGGAGATGGCAGCCCATGCTCGACGCGTGCCCGAGCGCGATGTTCGTCTGATGCGAGACATTGAGTCGTCGGACGCGATCCAGCAGGCGGTCGTAGCCGCGCTCCTGCACCTCGAAGTGTGACGTCGCGATCAGCATGAGCGTCTCCGCGTCTGTCGCGAAGCGCTGCCCGCTGCCGTTCGGCCCTTGCAGCTCGACCAGCAGGTCGTTGAGGCGGTCGAGGTTGGCGTCGGCGTCACCCTCATCCCAGACGCGGAGGGAGAACAACGCGAGCAGGTGCACCAGGTAGTAGTCGAGCAGCATGGCGAAGACGTTCCGATCCGCCGCATCGGCCGCGCGCACGCGCATCACGTAGGTGAGCACGTCGATCGGGATCGAGTCCTCGTTGACCCGGTCTGCCCTGCCATCCCAGTCGTGCAGTACGTGAAACCCTTCCTGGCGGGTCTCTCGATCGTAGGCGTTGACGATGCGCTCGAGCCCGATGTGGCGGCCGCCGGCGTGCAGCACGTTGGCGCGCAGGCCGGCGCGCAGGCGCTGCAGGCCGATCTCGAGGCTCTCGGCCTGCGCGAGCTCCGCCGCGATGTCCTGGCGAACCTCGCCCGTCAGCACGGTCTCCAGGAGCGAGCACGCCAGATCGAAGGTGGCCTCCGCGCTACTGCGCATACTGCAGCTCGAACAGCTTGAAGTAGATGCCGCGCTGCGCCAGAAGCGCCTGGTGCGTGCCCTGCTCTCGCAGCTGCCCCTTGTGCAATACGAGAATCTGGTCCATGTCCTGTATCGTCGAGAGGCGGTGCGCCACGGCAATGGTCGTGCGCCCGGCCATGAGCACGCCGAGCGCATCGCGGATGACCAGCTCGGTCTCCGTATCCACGCTCGACGTCGCCTCGTCCAGCACCAGAACCCGCGGGTCGAACGCCAGGGCTCGCGCGAACGAGAGCAGCTGCTTCTGACCGACCGACAGCGTCGACCCGCGCTCGGCGACGCGGCTGGCGTAGCCCAGGGGCATGCGGGTGATGAACCCGTCCGCGTGCACTGCCTCGGCCGCGCGGCGGACGCGCTCGTCGTCGATCGATGGCTCACCGAGCCGGATGTTGTCGGCGATGGTGCCGCTGAACAGATGCACGTCCTGCAGGACGAGGCTGAAGAGGCCGCGCAGCTCGCCGAGATCCATGTCGCGGATATCGACGCCGTCAACGGTAATTCGCCCGCGCTGGACGTCGTAGAAGCGGAGCAGGAGGTTGACGAGCGTTGTCTTGCCGGATCCGGTCGCGCCGACGATCCCGACGCGCTGACCGGGCCGCACCTCGAAGGACACGTCACGAAGGACAAAGTTCAATCCGGGGGCCCCTACCCCCCGGTCACACTCCGCGGGGGCCCCTCCGCCCCGCTCCGTTTTCACTCCGGGGGCCCCTGGGCTTTCTTCTGCTCCGGGGGCCCGCGCGGGGGCCCCATCGGGCTTTACCGGCCCCTCGTCGTAGGCAAACCAGACGTGGTCGAAGACGATGTGCCCCGCCGCGCCTGGCGGCCGGCGGACCGGATGACGCGGCTGCTCGACCGCCACCTCCTCGTCGAGCAACTTGAAGATACGCTCCGACGAGGCCATGGCGGACTGCAGGATGTTGAACTTCTCCGACATGTCGCTGATCGGGCGGAAGAAGCGCTGCACGTACTGAAGGAACGCCACGAGGGCGCCCAGCGTCAGGGTCCCGCCGATCACGCTGCCGCCGCCGTACCAGATGATGAGCGCCGCCGCGAGGGCGGCAATGGCCTCAATCGCCGGATAAAACACCGCGTAGTAGAAAATCGACTCGATGTTGGCGTCCCGGTGCTGGCGGTCGATCTCGTCGAAGCGTGCGTAGTTCAGCGCTTCCCGCCTGAACAACTGCACCGTGGCCATTCCGGTGATGTTCTCCTGGAGGAACGCGTTGATCCGCGCGATCCAGCCGCGGACGACGCGGTAGGACTCACGGACGTTGCGGCGGAACCATTGTGTGACCATGAGGACGAGCGGCAGCACGGCAAATGCGACGAGCGCCAGCCGCCAATTCATCCAGAGCATCATTCCCATGATGCCCACGAGCGCGAACACGTCGCCGAAAACGGTGACGACCCCCGACGTGAACAGGTCGTTCAGGACGTCGACGTCGGACGTGACGCGCGTCATCAGCCGCCCGACCGGGTTGCGGTCGTAGAACTTCAGGTCGAGCCGCTGCAGGTGGCCGTAGATGGCCATCCGCAAGTCGAACATGATCTTCTGGCCCGTCAGCTGCATCGTCCAGGTCTGGACGTATTCGGCGGCGAACGCCACGACGAGCACGAGCAGGAAGACGAGCGCCAGGCGGTCCAGCCCGTCGAGCCGTCGGGCGGCCACGAACCGATCGATGGCAACTTTGATCAGATACGGCTGGGCCAGCGAGGCGGTCCCCCCGGCGACAATGGCCGC
>DASZFS010000320.1:0-5447 GCA_035939575.1 Vicinamibacterales bacterium
GGCGGGTCACGAGGCAGAATGCAGCAGCGCCGCAGCGATCAGCGCGAGTGGAGGTCCGATGGCGGGTGTATGGGCGGTCCTGGCAGCGTTGTCCTTCAGCGCCGGCGGCTACGCCACGAAGCTCTCACGGGGGCTGACGCGATGGGGTCCGGCCTCTCTGATGTTCGCGCTCTTCGCCCTCGGCTCCGGATTGCAGGCTCTCGCCATGCGTGACGAGCCGATGGGCATCATCTACATAACGATTCTCGGCCTCGAATCGGTCGTCGCGCTCCTGGTGAGCATCCTGTTGCTCGGGGAGACCTGGTCGCCCGCCAGGCTCGCAGGCGTCGGCCTGATCGTCGCCGGCATCCTGCTGCTCGAGACAGGGCGGTAAGGTTGCTACGCCGCCCGATCGGTTGTCAGTACCGGGAGCCGCGCGCTCTCGTACCCGGATTGGTCGACGTTGAACCCGTGCTGGTAGATCGTGTGCACCTGCTCGATCAGCTGATCACGGCGCACGACGAGCGCGGCGTCATCGACGATGCCCTGCTCGGCCTCCGACATGAGCGACCGGTAGCGCTCGGCCACGAGCCACAGGCGGTGTGCGAACGCGCGATGCGCGCTGACGCGTGATTCCAGGCCGAGCACGGAGTACAGCGCGAACCCGAGCAGGGCGACGACCGTCGCGACCGCCGCAGTGACCTGGTAGAACCGCGCGGGCATCAGCAGGCCCGTGATGCACGCCGCCGCGGCGACCGCGAGCAGCACTGCGATCACCATGCGAACACCGAAGGCGAGGCCGGCAAACCGGTCTGCTGCGCGCGCGTGGACCGTGTAATTGCGCGCGACATGTTCAGAATCGAGACGGACGTGGTCGATGACCGTCAACGAGAACATGGCGATCCTCCTGTGGAGCCGGGGTGCGCCCGGAAGGGCTGCAAACCGAGCGCCATGTCCGCGACGTCGGCTCGGGGGGCCGAGCTGAGCTGGTCCGCCGTTGCTTACTGGACGACGATTGATTCGCCCGGGCGCAGCGGTGTGTGAACCGGCAGCCTCCGCGCGTGAGTCGCCTGCTCGAAGCTGAACCCCAGTGACAGCAGCTTGGGCTCGCTGAACGCCGGTCCGAAGAACGACAAGCCGACCGGCAGGTTGTCCCCGGTGAAGCCCGCCGGGACGATGAGATCGGGGAACCCCGTCAGGTTGGCGATGTTGGTGGCCGAGGGCGCTCCGCCGCCGGCACCGGACGCTCCGGTCTCCGCGATCAGCCCGGGGCGCCGTGACGATGTCGGATAGACAATGGCATCGAGCCGTTGTGAGGCGATGAGGCCGTCGACCGCGGCGCGCATGAGTGCGAGCCCGTGATCGTGAACCGACGTGTAACGATAGTCCTCGAGCGTACCGCTCTCCGCCTCCCGCAAGAACAGCGTCCATCGGCTCGGGTTCGGCCCTGCGCCGTCGGGCCGCGTCTTGTTGACCTCCTGCGCCCGATCGATCATCTGCTGAAGCGTCTTCGGGTAGCGCGGACCGATCCCCGCGAGGTAGTCCGCGATCTGCGCCGGGAATTCCGGATATCGCACGGCGTTGTAGAACTCACTGCGCGCGTCGAGGAGCCACTTGGGATAGTGCACATCCACGACGGTGGCTCCCGCCCTGCGCATGGTTGCGAGCGCCGCCTCGACGACCCAATCGACGTCCGGATCGGCGCCAAGGAAATCGCGCGCGATGCCGATGCGCGCCCCTTTCAATGCATCCGCTTTCAGAAACGTCGTGTAGTCCGTTTCGAACTTCCCCTCGCTCTTCGCCGTGGCTGCATCCGCCGGGTCGACGCCGGTCATCACGCCCAGCGCCACCGCGACGTCGTAGACACTGCGCGCCATGGGCCCGCCGGTGTCGAAGCTGAGGGCGAGCGGGATGATGCCGCCGCGGCTGAGCAGGCCGTGCGTGGGCTTGAGTCCGACGATCCCGTTGGAGGTGGATGGGCCACGGATTGAGCCCCCCGTGTCGGTGCCCATGCCGAGCGGTGCGTACGCGGCGGCGATCGCCACGCCGGTACCGCCGGAGGACCCGGAGGGCGTCCGCGTCAGATCGTGCGGGTTCAGGCTCTGTCCGCCGAGCGAGCTGTGCGCGCCGCCGGACGCAAACTCGGACATGTTCAACTTGGCGAGAATGATCGCGCCGGCCGCGCGCAGCTTGGCCACCACGAAGGCGTCGTGTGACGGAATCGAGCCCTCGAGCAGTACGGAACCGCCGGTTGTGGGCATATCGAACGTGTCGTAGTTGTCCTTCAGGACAACGGGGATGCCATGCAGCGGCGACCGTGGGCCCCTGGCCTTGCGCTCGGCGTCCAGCGCGCGAGCGGTCTCCAGCGCCTTGGGATTGAGCGTGAGCACGGCATGAAGCGACGGCCCCTGGCGATCGTAGGCGCTGATCCGCGCGAGGCAGAGTTGCACGAGCCTCTCCGACGTCAGAGTCCCGGCGTTGAACGCCACGTCGATGTCGGCGATCGTGGCCACGTCGAGGTCGATCGTCCGCGCGGTCACGGCCGGGGCCGGCGCCGGCGACCCGAGCGCGAGCGTCGAGATGAGAGTGATCAGGGCGAGTAGCTGCGTCATGACACGCAATCTTCTCAGAATCCCAGCCGAATTGTTCGTCGAAGGGGATCAGGCGGCCATGCCGTCTCGTTGGCCTTGCGGGGCGCTGGGGCTAGGAAGCCGGAGGCCGCGGTTCGAGCAGCAGCGTGTTGCCGACATACTCGGTAATCGAGAGGCGGCAGGATGGGCCGGGACCGACGTAGCGCGTGGCGTGCCACGTGTTGGCCGGGACGTACACGACGTCGCCCTCGCTGGCGATGAACGGCTGCTGGCCCTCGAACGCATAGCGGATCTGTCCCGCAAAGACGAGCCAGAACTCGGCGCTCTCGGGATGAAAGTGTCCCTTGTCGGCCGGATCGAGCGGAGGCAGGTTCTTCTCGTAGCCGTATATCACCAGCATCTCGGACTTGTCGTCGCGGACGAACCGCCCGCCGGCGTACTTCTCGTTCCTGGCGGCCTCCGCGTGGATGTTGAGATGCGGCTGGTTGTACTGATCGTATTGTCCCGGCAGCCGGTTCATCGTCACCGTCACCCACGCCGCCCCTGGAGGCGGCGCGGGCGGCGGTGCATCTCCCGGATACAGCGTCTTGGCGCGCGCGACGTTGACGACGAACCGGAGGCTCGGCGCGTTTCCGATCGTCTCGAGCGCGTACATCGTCTGTCGCGGAATGTTCACGAGAGACCCGCGCGTGGCGGTGAAGGGCTCCTGCCCTTCGATCTCGACGCGGACCTCGCCTTCGACGACCGCAAACCACTCGCGCGTGTCAGGGTGCAAGTGCCGCCCGACCTTCGATCCTGGCGGCGCGGAGATGTACTCGCCAGTGAGTCGCCCATCGTCCACGAGCACCTCGCGCCAGCCTTGCGTGTCCTTGTGTGCTGCCTTCAGGCTCGCGAGCTTGACCCACGGTTTCTGGGGTGGGGTATACGCAGGCGTCGTGGTCGGCTTCGGCGCCCAGACGGTCGTTGGAACCGGCGGCGCCGGCCGCGGCGCCTGCCCGCTCGGCTGCGCGGTGAACGCGACGAGAAGCGCCGGCGCGAGGCGGCCGGCAAGTAGAGGTGCCCGCACGGCGGAGAGGGTAACACGCCGCACCTCCCCGATATGTTATATAAATAGCACTATCAATCATTATGGTGAAGCCATCGCACACCGGGCTGTCGAGACGAGAGCGGCAGATCATGGACATCCTCTACCGGCGGGGTCGAGCCACGGCCGGCGAGGTGATGGGCGACCTGTCGGGAGACCCCAGCTACTCGACCGTGCGGACGCAGCTTCGCGTGCTCGAGGAAAAGGGCCACGTGCACCACGAAGAAGAGGGTCTTCGGTACGTGTACAGCCCCGCCGTGCCCCGGCATGCGGCTCGGCGATCGGCGCTACGCCATCTGGTCGAGACGTTCTTTGACGGATCCGCGGAGAAGACAGTCGCCGCGCTGCTCGGCGGCGAGGGGTCGCGGATGTCGGAGCAGGAGCTCGATCGCCTCGCCGATCTCATCGAGAAGGCCCGCAAGGACAGCAGCCGATGACCACCGTCAAGATCTCCGTCGTCATTGCCGCTGCCCTGTCAGCGGTCGCCTGCTTGCGGAGAGGCTCGGCCGCCGACCGACACCGGCTGCTCCTGCTCGGCGTGTTGTCCGCCGGCGTGATGCCGTGGCTCGTCCCGCTCGCGCCGCCCTGGGGATCGGACATGGCGCTCGCGCTACCCTCGATTCACGCCACTGAGGCCGGGCGGCGCGCGCTGTGGTGGCTCTGGCTGATCGGATCTGCGGCATCGTGTGGGCCGCTCGCGGCCGGGTGGGTGCGCGTGGTCTGGCTCGGGACCCGCGCGCGCCGCGCCAGCAGCCTGGCGTGGGCTGCCGTCGCCGACGATCTGATCCGAGAGCTCGACGTTCATCGCCGAGTCGTTCTGCTCGAAAGCGACCGGCAGGCCATGCCGATGACCTGGGGCGTGATCACCGCGAAGGTCCTTTTGCCGCAGTCCGCGCGCGAGTGGAGCGCGGATCGGCTGCGCGCCGTCATCGCCCACGAGCTGGCGCACGTCCGCCGCGGCGATTGGGCGCTGCACGCCGCGGTCGACGTGATCACGCGCATCTACTGGTTCAACCCATTGCTCTGGCTCGCGCGCGGACGGCTGCGCCTCGAAAGCGAGCGTGCATGCGACGATGCGGTTCTGGGGCTTGGTGTAAACGGCGCCGACTACGCTTCGCTGCTGGTCGAGGTGGCCCGTTCTGCGGGCGGGCGGCGCTCGGCCTGGGCATCGGTACCGGCGCTCGCCAGGCGGCGCTGCCTCGAGCGGCGCGTGGCGGCGACGCTGAACGATGGCGTGAATCGCACCCCCGCCACACCGCTCGCAGGAGCGATCGTCGCGCTTGCATTCCTGGCGTTAGCGGTCGGGACCGCCGGGTTCGGCGCACCGGACGGGCCTGCCTCGATGCGCGTGGCCAGGGTCTCCGATGTCGAACGCAATATCATGCTGCGGCTCGGCGGCGTGGATAAGCGGCTGGCCATTACCGCGCGTGACGTCTCGTTTCGGAAGAACCGGATTGCCGGGCGCGTGGAGCTGCGGGCGCGGCTCGGCGTCGACGGATCGCCAACCGCCGTCCGCATCGTCGAGCCGGCGCACCCGGACCTTGCCATGGCGGCTCAAGCCATCGTCCGACAGTGGCGTCGCGAGCCGGCTCTCGTGCGAGGCGTGCCCGTCGAGATCCCGATCCGGCTGACCGTCGATTTCCAGGACTAGAAGCTCATAAATGCCTCGGCAGATGCGACACTGATGATTCAGAGTGGGGCTGAAGACTCGTGGTCGCGCGCAGTTGCCAAGGCCCTCGATGGGGGCCGAAGACTCATGGTCGCGTGCAGTTGCCTCGCCCCAAATCAAGATT
>DASZFS010000321.1:0-4274 GCA_035939575.1 Vicinamibacterales bacterium
GATGTTCCTGGAGGAAGCCGGGCTGGACTACACGATCCATCCCGTCGATATCAGCGCCGGCGATCAGTTCAAGGCCGACTTTCTCGCCATCTCCCCGAACAACCGCATGCCGGCGATTGTCGATGCCGCGCCGGCCGACCGTGGCGAGCCGATCAGCCTGTTCGAGTCAGGCGCCATCCTGTTGTACCTGGCCGAGAAGACCGGACGCTTCCTGCCGAAGGACGTCCGCGGTCGGAAGACCGCGACGGAGTGGCTGTTCTGGCAAGTAGGCGGGCTGGGACCGATGGCCGGACAGAACCACCATTTCGGCGTCTACGCGCCGAGCAGGATTCCTTATGCGATCGACCGCTATGTTAACGAGACGAACCGTCTTTACGGCGTGCTTGATCGTCATCTCGAAAACCACACGTTCATCGCCGGCGACGGCTACAGCATCGCCGACATGGCTTCCTATCCCTGGATCGTTCCCTGGAAGCGCCAGCAGCAGAATCTGGACGACTTCCCGAACCTCCGCCGCTGGTTCGATACGGTGCGCCAGCGTCCCGCGACGCAACGGGCCTACGCGAGAGGCGAGCCGTACTCGAGTCGCCCCGCCGTCACGGAAGAAGGGAAGAAGATCCTGTTCGGACAAACCGCGAGCAGAGCGTCGGCAGCCTGACGATAGGCAGGCGGAACTCTCTGCGTCCCTTTGCATGATGGAGCAGAAAATGACGATCACGTTGTCATCGGAGCAACAACAGGCGCACGAGCGCCAGTCCATCGACCAGAGCAAGATTGCATACCAGAAGCCCCAACCCGCAGGCATGGTGCCGGACGTATTCGTCGGCTCGGCATTGGAGCTTGACGGCGACGAACGTGAATGGGTCCCGCAGTCGCCGACCGTCGCGTTCAGGCCGCTGGTCCTGAACGTGAGTCAGGGGTATTACATCAACATCCTTCGGGTCCGGTCCTCGGGCGTTTTGTCGCGCCACCGCCATTCCGGACCGGTGCACGCCTTCACGCTGCGCGGAAGATGGCGCTACCTCGAGCACGACTGGGTCGCGACGCCTGGCGACTACGCATTCGAGCCGCCGGGCGAGACGCACACCCTGGTCGTTCCGGACGACGTGAAGGAAATGGCCACGCTGTTTCACGTGACTGGCGGATACACCTACGTCGATCCCTACGGCGAAGCGCTCGGATACGAAGATGTTTTCACCAAGCTCGAGCACGCGACCAGGCACTATGAGGCCGTCGGGCTCGGCAAGGAACATGTGAAGAGGATCGTCCGATGACGAAGCGCAAGACCGTCGATGTGGACGGCATTCCGATCAGCTATCTGACCGCGGGGAAGGGTGGTCCCTTGGTGCTGCTGCTTCATGGCACCTATTGGAGCCGCGTCTGGCAGCCCGTGCTCGACGGCATCGCTGCGGCGGGACTTCGTCCGGTTGCGGTCGATTTCCCCGGCTTCGGCCGCTCCGGAGGTGAACTCACGGTAAGCGAGGCTTCGGTCCCGCGTCTCTCCGCCTGGCTGGTGCGTTTTCTCGAGGCGCTCGGGCATAAGGGGCCGGTCATGGTCGCCGGCCACGACATCGGCGGAGGCGTGGCGCAACATCTCACGCTCGCAGGAACCGTCGAGGTGCCGCGCGTGGCCGTGGTGAACGGAATCATGTACGATTCATGGCCGGTGCCCGGCGTTGCCCGCTTCCGGGATCCGGCAGTGGCCGCTGCGACGACGCGAGATGATGTTCTCGCCGCGCGTCGCGTATCGGTCGTGAAAGCGCTCGGCCGCCCCGCGAGCGAAGCCGAGATCACCGAATATCTCGATCCCTGGAGAGATCCGAGGGTTGCCCGCTCGTGGCTGGCGCTCGCGGGCGCCGCCGACCACCGCTACACCATGGAGATGCTGCCGGCCCTTCTGCAGTCCAAGACGCCGAAGCTCCTGGTGTGGGGCGAGGACGACCCATTTCAGACGATCGACTATGCCGAACGCTATGCACGCGAGATTCCGGAAACGCGGCTCGTCCGGATCAAGTCGGCAGGACACATTCCGATGGAAAACGATCCTAAAGCCGTAGCGGGAGCCCTGGCCGAGTTCTTTGCCGCCAAACAGTGAGCAAGCCCATGAGAGTTGCGATCCTCGACGACTATCAGAACGTGGCGCTGCAGCTCGCCGACTGGTCGGGCGTCGGTCGGCACGCCGAGATCACCGTGTTCAACGACCACGTGGCAGACCCCTTGGCCGTCGTCGAACGGTTGCGGCCGTTCGAGGTGGTGTGCGTCATGCGTGAACGCACGCCGCTTACGAGGGATATCCTGCAGCAGCTACCGAACCTGAGGTTGATAGCTTCGACAGGACCGCGAAACGCCGCCATCGACGGCCAGGCCGCGACCGATCTCGGCATCGCCGTCACCGCGACAGGCTACGATGCTACGCCGACCATCGAGTTCACCTGGTCGCTGATCCTGGCGAGTATGCGAGGCATCGACCGGGAAGCCGCTTCGCTCAAGGCCGGGGGATGGCAAACTAGCCTTGGCTCGAACCTGATGGGGAAAAGCCTGGGTGTCGTCGGGCTGGGCAACATCGGAAGAGAAGTGGCGCGCATCGGCCTCGCGTTCGGCATGAAGGTGATCGCCTGGAGCCAGAACCTCACTGAGGAGAAGGCCAGCGCCGCCGGTGCCACCCTCGTGGACAAGCAGACGCTGTTCCGCGAGGCCGACATCGTGACAGTCCATCTCGTCCTGAGTCGCCGTACCAAAGGGCTGATCGGGGCATCCGAGTTCGCCGTGATGAAGCCGACGGCGAGACTCGTCAATACATCGCGTAGTCCGATCGTCGACGAGGTGGCTCTGATCGAAGCGCTGCAGGCGCGCCGGATAGCCGGCGCCGCGGTCGACGTATTCGAGGAGGAGCCGTTGGGTCTGGATCACCCCTTCCGGAGGCTGGAGAACGTCCTCGCGACGCCTCACATCGGCTACGTAACCGAAGATCTCTATCGGACCTTCTACGGCGATGCCGCGGCCAACATCACGAAGTGGCTCGAGGCCAACGCAACGTCCGCATAGCCATCTTCACAGGTAACACACCTCATCAGACAACGAGGTTTCGGCATCATGAGCACGACCAATCAAAGCAAGATCGTTCCGAAGAAGGTGCTAGTCACAGGTGCAAGCGGCCTGCTGGGTGTCGCCGCGATCGAGAAGTTTCTTGCCGCGGGCTGGGAGGTGGTCGGCGTCTCACGCCGCAAGCCCGAGCTGCCCAGCGGCCGAGACATTGACTTTCTGTCGGTCGATTTGCGAGACGAGGAAAGGGCGCGCGCCGCGTTCGAGCGGCTGACCGGCATCACGCACATCGCCTACACGGCTCTGCATGAGAAGCCGGAGCTGGTCGCCGGCTGGTCGAGCAAGGACCAGATCGACACCAACAACGCCATGCTGCGCAACGTCGTGGAGCCGATCGTGCGCACTGCCTCCAATTTCCAGCACATCAGCATTCTGCAGGGAACGAAAGTCTACGGTGTTCACTTGCACCCGATCCCGATCCCGGCCCGCGAACGTGATGCCCGCAAGGATCACCCGAACTTCTTCTTCGACCAGGAAGCCTATGTGCGCGAGGTGGGCGCCAAGCACGGCTTTAAATATACGGCCTTACGTCCGCAACTCGTCACTGGTCCTACCCCGGGCGCGTTGAACGTTGTCCCCGCCATCGGAGTCTACGCGGCAATCCGCCGCGAGAAGGGGGAGCCGTTCGGGTTTCCCGGCGGTCCGTCATTCGTGTGGGAAGCCGCCGATGCAGACCTCGTCGCGGACGTGATGGTCTGGGCTGCGCAGTCGCCCCAGGCAGCGAACGAGGCCTTCAACATCACGAACGGCGACGTGTTCGAGTGGCGCAATGTGTGGCCGGCCATGGCCAAAACTCTCGGCGTCGAAACCGGACCGGACATGCCAACGAGCGTGACAGCATACCTCGATGAAAACGCGGATGTTTGGAACCGGATCGTCGCAAAGTACGATCTTCGATCGCGGAGGCTGCGGGAGCTGGTTGGTCATGGGGACCAGCATGCGGACTTCGCGTTCGCTTATGGCGCCCCGGAAGGACCTCGGGCCTTTGTGAGCACCGTCAAGCTGCGCCAGGCTGGGTTCACAAAGACGGTCGATACCGAGGTCTCATTTCGCAACGCGCTGCAGTCCTTGATCGACCGCAAGCTCTTACCGCCTGCCGCAAACTAGGCAACTCGGGATGGGAGTGCACTCGGGGAGCGGCAATTCCATCCAGGAATAAGTTCTATTCCATC
>DASZFS010000322.1:0-2181 GCA_035939575.1 Vicinamibacterales bacterium
CTGGATTCCGTATCGGCCATATTCACGGCCAACGCCCGAGAATTTGAATCCTCCCCAGGGTGCCTGCGGATCATCAGTCATATTGTTGATCACGACGCGACCCGCCCGTATCTGAGAAGCCACTCGATGCGCGCGCGCGAGGTCGGTCCCAAGGACGGCTGCGTGAAGGCCATATTTGGAATCGTTAGCGATCCCAATCGCATCCTCCTCGGAGTCATAAGAGATGACGGAGAGCACGGGGCCGAAAATCTCCTCCTGGGCGATTGTCATATCGTTCTTCACGTTGACAAACACCGTGGGCTTCACGAAGTAACCGGTTTCGAAGCCTTCCGGATGACCCTCACCGCCAATCAGCAATTCAGCGCCTTGTTCGATGCCCTTGCGGATATAAGACTGGATCTGATCGTACTGTTTCTGCGACACCATCGGCCCCACAGCGGTCTTGGGATCAGCCGGGTCACCGACCGGGAAGGCAGGCATGGCGCTCAGGATTGCGCGCTTGACTTGGTCGAGCCGGCTCTTAGGCACGAGGAGGCGCGTCCCTGCGGCGCAGGCCTGACCGCTGTTCATGAAGGCCATGACGAGGGCCGACGGGATCGCCTGGTCGAGAACGGCGTCATCGAGCAGGATGGTCGGCGACTTGCCGCCCAGTTCCAGCGTGACACGCTTCATGGTTTCCGCCCCGTCGCGCATGATCGATTTGCCAACGCCAACCGACCCTGTAAACGAGATCTTGGCGACACCGGGGTTACGCACCAACTCGGCGCCGACGAGATTGCCGCGCCCCGTGACCACGTTCAGGAGACCCTTCGGGAGATCGGCCGCGTGCAGCGCCTCGACCAATACCCGGGTCTGGAGTGAGCTCAACTCACTGGGCTTGATAACAACCGTACAGCCGGCGGCGACGGCCGAGGCGAGCTTTAGACAAATGAACAGCACGTTGGCGTTCCAAGCCGTAATCAGACCCGCAACTCCGACCGGCTCCAAGGTGACTGTCGTCTTGCCCCATGTGCGTGTCAGTGGAAGTTCCTGCAGCGCCTGCTCGGCGGCCAGGAAAGCGCCGACGCCCGACTGGACGAGGAGTCCGGCGAACTGGACGACACCTCCGTATTCCTCGACCATCACGGACGTCAGCTCATCTTGCCGCGCCGAGGCGGCTTCGTGCAGGCGGCGGAGGATCTTTGCACGCTCTTCACGGGTTGACCGTCCGAAAGTGGTGAATGCGCCGTTGGCCGCGGCGATAGCGCGCTTGGTGTCCTCTTCATCTCCAAGCGTTACGCGGCCGATCACCTGGCCGTTGGTCGGCTTGATGATGTCCATGACTTCGCGGCCGTGAGATTCAACGAACGATCCGTCGATGTAGTGGGTGGTGACTGTCTTGATTTCGGCGCTGCTTGTGGCTGTTTTCATGGCGGGTGTCTCTCCTTATATGCTCGCTGTCAGAACGACGTAACGACCACTCTGTTGAGCGATCCGTCTTTGAGCGCCGCGTAACCGTCATTGACGTCGCGCAACGCAATTCTTTTCGAAACCAGGTCATCCAGGTTCATGCGGCCTTGCAGGTACAGCCCCGCGTACATGGGGATATCGCGCTTGAAGTTGGTCGAACCGAAGTTCACGCCCTGGACGCGCTTCTGGCCGCCAATCGCGTCAAAGATGTTCAGATCGATACCCGCTTCAGGTTTCGATACGCCGACGAGGTACAGACCACCGCCTATGCCCAGCATGGCGAGCCCCTGCTCCGCCACAGCCTTCAGCCCCACGAAGTCGAACACATGATCGGCGCCTCCCGGGAGTAGGTCGCGGACCGCTTCGACAGGTTTTATTGCTGAGGAGTCGATGACGTCGGTAGCGCCGAACGCCTTGGCCGCTTCGAGCCGTTTTGGCTGAATGTCGATAGCAACAATCCGCGACGCGCCGGCGATGCGAGCGCCGCTGATGGCGTTAAGCCCCACGCCTCCGGCACCGAAGATCACGACGGTATCCCCCGCAGCTACGCTCGCGGTGTTCAAGACGGCACCAGCTCCCGTAACCACGCCGCATCCCAGCAGAGCCGCTTGGGCAAAGGGCATCTCCTTCGGCACAAGCGCGAGTTGGTTCTCGTGGACGAGCGCTCGTTCGGCGAAGCCGCCCAGCCCCAAGCCCTGATACAAGGCTTGCCCCTTGCGGCTTAACCGCGGC
>DASZFS010000323.1:0-14928 GCA_035939575.1 Vicinamibacterales bacterium
AGTGTCGTAAGGGGTCAATCTCACTGTCGCTCTACACCAGTCGGCACTGAACTGAACGTCGATCCCCGGGGCGAACGGGCGGTGACGAGTCATGTTCCGAAATGTCACACAAAGAGACTCCGAATCTCACGCAATTCAATACGTCCGTTGTAGCTTGTGTCCACTAAAGTCGCATTTAAGCTCACCAACTGTGCCATTTCGAACCATCCCGCTGAGGTCCGAGCCGGATCGAAGGTAGCGCGCCTGCCGGTAACCGATTGACTTCTCGCGAGTAAGCGGCGGCCTGCCTCAGCGGTACCGCTGTTGCTCGACTCTCTGCCATGTCCAAACTCCGCGCGACAGGAGCGGTCCTGACGCTGATTGCGGCGGTTACCTGCTTGTCGTCTAGCGGCGAGCACGCGGAGTCAAAGCTCGATCGCGCACTGCGCGAGTGGATCCGGCATCCGACTACGTCCGTCCGTGTGTTGATCCAGGCGAGACCAGGTAGTGGGACCTCCGTTGGTGACCGTTTGAGGCAGCTCGCGACGGGATCCGTCACGGCTTCGACGACTCCTGATCTGTTAGTGGCCCAATTGTCGCCCGACGCCCTTCGCGCGGCGGCCCGCGACCGAGACGTTGCGCACATGTCCTTCGATGCCCTCGTCCGGAGCCTCGACAACAAACATCTCTCCGACGACGTGGTGCTTGGCACCGAAGGGATGTTGACGCGCCGGGCGGACAATGGTGAGTACGTGCGCGCGACCCCCTATACGGGTCACGAGATCGGCGTCGCGGTGATTGATTCCGGGATCAAGGACTCGGGCGACCTGAGAAACATCAGCTTCTTCGATTTCACGAACCGCAGGGAACCCCGGAAGCAAGGCGGTCAATACGATGACTACGGGCACGGCACGCATGTCTCGGGGTTGATTGGCAGCGTCGGCGATTGGTCGAGCGGGCAGTACGCGGGGGCCGCGCCAGACTGCCGGTTCATTGTGCTGAAGGTTCTCGACAGGAACGGCGCCGGCTACACGAGCGACGTCATCGATGCGATCAATTTCGCCGTGGCGAACCGGACCCAGCTCCACATCAACATCATCAACCTGTCCCTCGGCCATCCCATTTACGAGTCCGCGGCGACCGACCCGCTCGTGCAGGCCGTCGAGCGGGCTGTCGCCGAGGGCATCGTCGTGGTGGCGTCCGCGGGCAATTTTGGCGGTGATGCCCAGACCCATCTGCCCGAGTACGCGGGCATCACGTCGCCTGGGAACGCGCCGTCGGTCATCACGGTCGGGGCGGTTGACACCAACCAGACGATCACCCGCGATGACGATACGATCGCCTGGTATAGCTCGCGCGGACCCACCTGGTACGACGGGTATCAGAAGCCGGACATCGTCGCACCCGGCTCCAAGCTCGTGTCGGACATCAGTCCGCAAAGCACGCTCTATGCGACGTATCCCGCGGGACGAGTTCTTGTCGGCGACAAACCGTTCATGAAGCTGAGCGGCACGAGCATGGCCGCTGGCGTGGTGAGCGGGGTCGTGGCCTTGATGCTCGACGCCAGCCGCACCAACCATCACGACGCGCCGCCGCTGACGCCCAATGCCGTCAAGGCGATTCTGGAGTACACGGCGTTCCCGATGCGCGGGTATGACCCCCTCACGCAGGGCGCCGGATCGATCAATGCCGCTGGGGCCATCGAACTGGCGGCAGCCATCGATCCTGGCGCGGCGACACACACCTGGTGGCTCAGCACCGGGGTGTCTGCGTCGACGACCGTCGGCAATCAGACGCTTGCATGGGGCCAGCGCGTCGTCTGGGGCGATCGCGTGATCTGGGGCGACCAGATCTACACGAACGATGCCGCCTGGGCGCTGCGCGTCGTCTGGGGTGACCGGGTGATCTGGGGAAATCGCGTCATCTGGGGCAACAGCACCGTGTGGGATGGCGGCTACCCTGGGGTTTGGGGTGCGCGCGTCGTCTGGGGCGACACGCTGATCGGCGAGACCTTCGGCAGCCGAGTCATCTGGGGCGCGCTCTCGAGTAACGTCACCGCTGACCGCGTCGTGTGGGGCGACGTCTCCAGCCTCAACGTCGCCCCGATGGCGATATCGTGGAGCGACGTGGAACGCGCGAACGATGACCTCGTCGCGAAGTGACCGCGAGGCGGGTCGTGGCGCTCCGTAAGTCGTTCGCGGAGCCGTCCGCCTCGACGCCGTCGCACCACGATTGGCGCACTGTCCTGCCCGAGCTCAGCGACGGCATCGTCACGCTGCGTGAGCTCGGCACTCCCGACGCGTCGTCGCTGGTGGCGCACCTGAACAACGTGCATGTGTGTCGCCATATCGCGCCGTGTCCGTCGACCGACGTCGGCTTTTGTCGATTCATCCGGTGGACCCACGCGGAGCGCCGTCGCGGCGCGCTGGCCTGTTACGGGATCGTGCCCGCCGGACAGACGCATGCCGTCGGCGTCATCCAGGTCTGGCCGATTGAACGCGACTTCTCCACGGCCGAGTGGGGGTTCGCGCTCGGCGAATCGCTGTGGGGCACCGGCCTGTTCAGGCGCGGCGCCGGTCTGGTCCTCGATGCGGTGTTTTCGCAGTTCGGCGTCTACCGTCTCGAAGCGCGCGCGGTCGACGTCAATGAACGGGGCAATCGCGCCCTTGAAAGGCTGGGAGCGAGGCGCGACGGTGTGTTGCGGGGCGGGTTCCGGGACGGCCCGGTCGTCCGCGATCACGTGATGTGGTCCATCCTCGCGCCGGAGTGGCAAGCGCTGAGACCCGGGGCACACCATGCCACTTGACGACAGGGCTCGTGACCTGCCCGTTCCCCTGGTCGCCTTCATTGTCGCGGTCGTCGCCGCCGGCGCGGTCGTGCTGGCGGACAGCGCGAGTCTCCTCCACGCGTCCTCGTTCAATGTGTACGCGGTCCTGCTCGCCGTGCTGACGATGGCCAGCGGACGGTTCGCGATCAAGGTACCTGGGCGGCCAGCGACCGTCTCGGTGTCCGAAGTCTTCGTCTTCGCGTCGGTCTTGCTATTCGGTCCGGCCGTCCCGACGCTGACCGTCGCGATCGACGGCCTGTGGATCTCTCTGACGCAGAAACACCGGCGGCTCCATCGTGCGCTGTTCAACATCGCCGAGCCCGCGCTCTCGACTTGGGCGGCCGCCCACGTCTTCTTCGCGATCACGCACATGTCGCCAGGCTCGTCGCTTTCGACAAACACGCCGCTGGTCGTCCCGGCCACGATCGCCATGGTCGGCGTCTTCTTTGCGCTCAATAGCGGATTGAGCGCCATGGCCGTCGCGATCGAAAACGGCACCTCAGCCTACGAATTCTGGCGTGGTCATGCGTGGTATCTGGCGATCAATTACTACGCAGCGGCCTCTCTCGCCGCGCTGGCTGTCAGTAGCGGACCGCGGATCAACTTCGGGGTCGTTGGGCTCGTGGCTCCACTCCTCATCCTGTCCTACGTCGCCTATCGTGAGGCGTCGACCCGCATCGACGACGCGCACCGGCACGTGGTCGACATCGAGAACCTGTACCGCGCGTCGGTGGAGATGCTCGCGATTGCGGTCGACGCGAAAGACCAGGTCACACATGGCCACATCCGCCGCGTGCAACGCCACACGCTGGCCGTCGCGGCTGCGCTCGGCGTGACGGATCCGCGCGAGCTGAAGGCCATCGAAGCGGGAGCCCTCCTGCACGACATCGGGAAGCTCGCCGTGCCGGACTACGTGCTGAACAAGCCGAGCGCGCTGACCCGCTCGGAATTCGAGACGATGAAAAAGCACGCGAGCATGGGCGCGCGCATCCTGACCGCCGTCGACTTCCCGTACCCGATTGTGCCCATCGTGCGACACCATCACGAGCAGTGGGACGGCGGTGGCTATCCGGATGGCCTGATCGGGGCCGAGACGCCCCTTGGTGCTCGAATCCTCGCCGTCGTCGACTGCTTCGATGCGTTGACGTCAGATCGTCCGTATCGGCCCAAACTGAGTGACGAGCGCGCCATAGAGACCGTCAGGTCACGCAAGGCGACGTTCTATGATCCAGTAGTCGTCGAGAAGTTCATCGAGCTGATTCCCGAATTGCGTCGGGATGACGCCGCGTCGACCGCGCTTGGCGATGCCCACTCGTCCGTCGTCGCGGGTCTGGCGCGAGCGACGAGTCGGGGCCGGCGTGAGTCGGACACGCGCGATGTCTCGCCAGCTTCAACCGCACTACTTCCGGCTGCACGGGATTTCATCGACGAGCAGATTGCCGGGCTTGGCACCGCTGATGCCTGCCTGTTCGCGTTCAACGCGGTCCAGGACGCGCTGATCGTGGTCCACGCCACGCCGCGGGTCCGCCGCGCGGTTACGCCGCTGCAGATTCCGGTTGGTTCGGGTGTCTCGGGGTGGGTCGCGGCCAATCGCAGCTCGATCCGGCGTGCCGACGCGGTATTGGATGTGGGCGATATGGCCCACGCATACGCGCTGCAGTCGTGCGTGAGCGTGCCGGTGTTCGTAGGCGCGGATCTCTTCGGCGTCCTCACTGTCTATGTCGCGGACAACGGGATCTCGGACGACCGGATTGCGGCCGTCGGGCTGCTCGCGCAGGAGGTCGGGTTGTTGATCGCGCGGCGCGCGGCGCCAGTCACCCCGTCACAAGTTCCGCCGGCGAGGCGCTTGTCGATCGCCGCGGTCTCCTGACATGGTGTTGCGACCCCCACCCCGTCGAGGGTTCACCGGCACGTTGGCGCTCATTCTGATCGCCGTGACAGTTGCTCTCACCGCGGCGACGGCGATGCGGCATATTCGGTTGAATGATCTCGCCCGAGTGTCCGGTCCGTCTGACACCCTGGTGGCGTCTATTCGCGCGGAGCCGCGTTCGTTCAATCGATACACGGCGCGCGACCTCACGACGACGGTCCTGACGTTTCTCATGCATGCCGCGCTGGTTCGCGTTGATCACGTCACGAATCAGCTCGAGCCGGAGCTGGCCGAAAGCTGGGAGCTGCTTGCCGATCAGCGAACTTACCGACTGCGGCTTCGCCCGAACCTTCGATTCTCGGACGGCATGCCCTTCTCGGCTGACGATGTGGTTTTTTCGTTCCGCGCGATCTACAACGCTGGGACCGGGAGCGTCCTCGCGGACACGCTGCAAGTACGCGGTCAGCCGCTCTCGGTCGTGGCCGAAGACGCCGCCACGGTGAGGATTCAGTTTCCATCGGTCTTCAGCCCCGGTCTGCGCCTGCTCGATGGGGTCCCCATCTACCCCCGCCATCGGCTGGAGCCGTCGCTCGCGGCCGGCACACTCCGATCCGCCTGGGGTCCGGCCACGCCGCCTTCGGACATGACAGGCCTCGGAGCGTTCGTGCTCAGGCGCTACGAGCCAGGACAACGGCTGACGTTCGATCGCAACCCCTACTACTGGCAACGGGCCCGTGGGCTCCCCAAACTGGCGCACGTGGTGCTCGAGGTTGTCCCCGACCAAGAGGCAGAGTTGCTCCAGCTGGAGACTGGGAGCATCGATCTGACACAGAGCGAGCTCCGGCCTTCCGATGCGCCAGCGTTGAAACGAGCCGCCGGAGGCCGCGTCGCCGTCACGGACGCGGGCATCGGGCTCGACGGTGATCTGTTGTGGCTGAACCTGACGTCCGCCAAAGCTCGGGACCCGCGCAGCCGGTGGCTCCAGCATCCTGATTTTCGACGCGCGCTGGCCCACAGTATCGATCGCCGGGCGTTTGTGGACACGGTGTACCTCGGAGCCGCGATTCCCGCCGACAGCGTGGTCTCGCCGGGCAATCGGGAATGGCATGCGGAGGCGCCGTCCCCAGCGTACGACATCGCCAGCGCGAAACGCCTGTTGGCCTCGTTGGGACTGTCCGACGAGAACAACGACGGGATCCGTGAAGACCACGACGGACACGCCGTGCGGTTGACCTTGTTGACCCAGAAGGGAAACACGTCGCTTGAGCGAGGGTCATCAATCATCCGTGACAACCTCGCGCGCGTCGGAGTGCAGGTAGACGTGGTGGCGCTTGAGGTCGGCGCCCTCGTTGATTACGTGACGCGCGGCGACTATGACGCCGCGTACTTCAGGCTGCTCACGACGGATACTGACCCCGCGTTGAATCTGGATTTCTGGCTCAGCTCCGGCAGCGCGCACATGTGGAATCCCGGCCAGCGCGCCCCCTCCACGCCATGGGAAGCCGAGATCGACGCGCTCATGAATCAGGTGTCGACCACGGGGGAAACCGACCAGCGGCGGGCGCTGTTTGCCGAGGTCCAGCGCATCATGGCGCGCGAGCTACCCGTGCTGTGCTTCGCCTATCCGCGGCTGGCAATCGCGGTCAACGCGCGAGTGGTTGACGGGACGCCCGCGCCGTATCGTCCGCCGCTGTTGTGGAACCCGGCAATGATTGGCCTCCGGGCGATGCCTTAGGAAGGCACGAGCGGGACAAAGAGGCACTCCCTCAAGACGATTTCGCACCGATACCTGACTTTATGCCTCACGGACGCAATGCGCGGTAGCCGCCGTTTGCCTCCGAAGGGCCGGACAGCCAGCGTGTCCCTAAAAACACACAACATTGGCAAGCGGAATTATTTACCGCCGAGGTTATTGTTAACCAGCTTATTGAGCCCGGCTTGCAGCCGCCACGCGTTGCAACCGCGCACGTCTGCCTCCGAAAGGGGGCCGCATCTCCATGATCGCGCATAATTGTCCCAAGGGGGGCGCATGGCGAGGCGTCAACTGAAACTTCAGGGCCCACGCGGACCGAAAGGTAGACGAGGATCCACGGGAAGACGCGGCGAGACAGGGGCACGCGGACCTAAGGGCCCGCGTGGTGTGTCTGGTCCTCTTGGCCGGCGTGGGAGAATCGGCAAGGCCGGTCGCAAGGGGCCGAGGGGCCTCACCGGACCGCTGCACAAGGACAACGTCCTCGATATGGTGATGACACATTTCGATGATGTCTACTCGCAACTGAACATTCAGATGAAACGGATGGCTCAGATTCAACAGCAGGTAGATGTGCTCATCGCCGAGCGCCGAAAGAAGTAACCTGAGTCCAACTCTCTCAGGCGAAGGGACACACTGCCGCCAGCTTTCGTCACGCAGGTACCCAAGGCAGTGCAAGACCTGCCAGAAGGCCGGAGGTAGAGGGGGGCGTCTCAAACCTCGAACCCCGTGCTCACTCTTGAGAGTCGATCGGGGCGTCGCCGCGTTCTTTCGGCACACTCCAGACGTGGTCGCAGGTCATGCCAGCGATGGTAGGTATGGACAGGTCTGCACGGAAAAGCCCAAGGTCGCGGTTCGGTGAAAAGCTGCTACGGTCTCACCGCTGTGATCGCACCGGGCTTTGGGTCGTTGCCCTTGATGACGCCAGACGTCAGCGTTGTATAGTCGGTGAAGAGCTGCAGCGCGGACGGTCCCGCTCCCGGCACCATGTAATCGGGAACGCTGAACGCAATAATTCCGACCGTCGAGGCGTCGCGGGCGAGTGACAACTGCTGAGTGAGGCGATCGATCCCCGTCGCCACGGCTCGGAATGGCGCATTGCTCACGGGCGGGCCCGCCACCTGGTCGAAGAGCTCGACGACAACGCTCAGTGCGCGGCCGCTGCCGATCGCCGCGCGCTTCATCGCCGCAAGGTACTGGCCGGCTGATGCCACCTCCAGCTTGTGCGCGCCTATCCCGTCCTGGAACAGGACCAGGTCGATGCCGGTGCCGTCGACGATGTCTCTCCAAAATGCTTCCAATGTCGACGGGGCGCAGTGAGCGTTCGAAAACCCGGAGATGGCGACGCTTGCCCACAGCTCGCTGCGCAGCGTCTCGGCGAGATCGCGCAGGTGCTCATGGAGCAGTACGCGACGCTCCGCCTGAAGCCAGTTGACGTCATCGACCTCTTCTGTCACAAACCAGCCGCCGAACGATCGGTGTCTGCTCACCACCGGAACCAGCTCGCGTGCGGCGTTCAGTGACCGCTCGCGCAGGCTACGGAGGTATGTTTCGACTTCATCGGGCGGGGAGGCCAGTTTGATCCGATCCCAGAACTCAGGGTCCTCGGCCAACCCGACTCGGACCGTCAGACCGAATTCATCCGCATACTGCAGGATCGCTTCAAGTGGCGGCTCCTGCATCGATTCGAAGGCATGCGAGGCATAGAACGCCTTCGTTCCGACAACGGACCGTTGAATGATGATGGTGGAAAGACCAAGGCGCTTGAAGTCGAGGAACAGCCGGTTCAGCCTCGGGGCCGTCCACTGTTGACTGACACTCAACTGCATGAACGTTCCCTGAAGTCGCGGAACGGGTTCGGAGTGGACGACTCGGGACATGATTCCGGAGCCCACCGCGAGGGCGATCGCGACTGTCAGCGCAGCGCCCCCCCGGACCGTGACGGGCCGGCGCGCCGTATCAGAAGCCCACACTGGTCATCACCGTCAGCCCTTTGATTCCATCGAGCCGCCCCGCTCCCGACGCACCGGCGAGGGCGCCCGATCCATAGATCCGAGTCTCGAGGGACGCGCGGTGTGCTGCGGACGGGCCCTCGAGGAAATAGGTCATGCCGACGCCCGCGGCCAGTTGAAACGCATCCCCCCCGCCAAGACCGGCTGGTTGAACTCGGGCAACTGCGAGGATATGCGGGCGTATCGTCCACGAACTTGTCAGATCGCGGCTCACGCCGAGCCGGCTTTCACCATAGAGCAGCAGAGACGGGTACGGGCCAATGAAACTGGCCACATCCCCGTACACAAACGAGTACGGTTGCCATCCTTGGCGCGGCAGGGTGTGTTCCCGTGAAAACATCGCCCGCAGGAGCCATGAGCCGGGCAGACCCGAGGCGATTGGCATGAGTCGCTCGGCCGATACGTTGAGGTTCTCGGTCGAGAACGGCTTGTACCGAATGCCGATGCCGAGCTCGTCGAACGTGCCCGCGGTTCGAAGCCCGCTCGTCGGCTCGTTGGACACGGCCATCAGGCGACCGAAGACGCTGAAGCGAGGCTGGGCGCCTGACAGCGACCGGGACAGCTCGAGGCCGCCTTGCGAGAGCAGCAGTGCAGAACCCGGGCTCACGCTGTTCGGCGCCACGAATGTCTGGTACCCAAAGTACGCGACACCCTCGTACCGTTTTTCCAGTTGGCTGAGCGTCGTTCGCATCCGAAGGACTGCTTGCCGGCGCAGCTCCGAATCGGCAGACTCGCTGTCAGACGTGGCGGCGTCGATCGTCTGGCGAAGCCACTGGATCGCTCCGGGCTCGTCGCCGAGGCGCACCAGCGCATACGCCAAGTCCTGTCGGACCTGGAGGTTTTCGGGCTCTTGCCGCGCGACTTGTTCCAACAGCCCGGCGGCATCTCGAAGGCGACCCGCCTGGAGATATCCGTAACCGAGCGCAGCACCATAACGAACATCGTTCGGAGCGGCGGCCACGCTGCGGCGCCAGAACGCGATTGCGGCCTCGAGGTTGCCCAGCTCGCGGTAACACGTCCCGAGTTGAAACAAGCGGTCGGCCGAGGGCTCCAATGCCACCGCTTCTTCGAGGATACGCGCGGCTTCGGCTCTCTCTCCGAGCTCGACGTCGACCTGAACTCGTTCGTCAAGGACGGCCAGGCGAAGTGACTTCGGCAGGGACGGGCTGTCGATGGTACCCAACAGGTCGCGAGCTCTGTCGCTGCGGCCAAGGCGTCGATCGATTTGCGCGAGCTGAAGGACAATCTGTGGATCGTTGGCAATCGTCAGCGATCGAGTCGCGCTCGCGCTGGCCTCTTCATCATTGCCTTCATTGGCGTACAGATAGGTCAATTCGTCGAGCACGTATTTTTGATCGGCCTGTTCGAGCTCGCCCGCGTGGTCGAGGCTTCGCGCGAAATGACGCATCGCCAGACCGGGCTTGTCGAGGGCTTTGAAGCACACGGCCGCGGCGACCTGTCCTCGAGCGGTGTCGTGGCGCGCGAGAGATGCCAGCGCCTCGTCGAGAGCATCCTGCCAGCGTCGCGCCTGACTCAACGCAAGAGCCCGATCGAGATGCAACCGCCAACCATCGTGTCCCATACGAATGGCGAGCAGAAAGCTCGCCTGAGCGGCGTCGGTCGCGCCGAGCCGCACCTGCGCATACGCGCCCTGTTCGGCAGCGGTGGCGCGAAGATCGTCGGGCGCTTGCCTTGACGCCGCAAGCTCTTGCCAGATTCCGGCCGCCTCCGAAAGAGCGCCGGCGCGCTCGAGGCTGTCTGCCGCTCGAGCCATCGTCTGCCAACGCTGGTCCCCCCCGCTCGCGGAGGCCCGGCGAAACAACGTCGACGCTTCCTCGAACCGTCCTCGCTGGAACGCCGCCTCCGCAAGTTGGCGCCAGAAGTCGGAGTCCATGAGCCGGTCAGCGTCCTTCACCATGCGCAGGCGATTGAGAGCGCGTCCGACCCCGGCGTCGTCTCCTGCTTCCGCGTAGGCGAGTCCAAGCGCCCGCCAGACCTGAGGATCGTCGTGCACCTCGAGGCTGTGTTCGAAATGCTTGATCGCGGAGAGGGTATCTCCCAGGGCCAGGCAGGCGTGACCGAGCGCTGCGTCAATCACCGGCTGATTCGGCGAGGCCTGCAACGCTTCCGTGAAGGCGACGCGTGCCGCGTCCGGCCGGTTCAGAGCCGCGTAGGTGTAGCCGAGTTGTCCGAGGAGGGACGGCGCGAGCGATGGTGACACACGAAGGTCTCGCGCGCGTTCGAGATACGGCAGGGCCTCCGGATGCTTTCCTGACCGAGCGTAGAACAGTCCAACCTCGGCGTGCGCGTTCCCGGTCGGTGCGACCCTCAGTGCCTCGAGCAGGCGCCGCTCCGCAGCCGTCGTCCGGCCTACTCGCTGCAGCGCCTCCGCGTCTGCCATCAGGGCGGCCACATCGCCGGGCCTCGCCCGAAGCGCCAAGCTGAAGCTCTCCGCAGCGCTGGCATGTCGCCCCAACTCACGCTCCGCTTTGCCGATCACCATATACGCGCGGTAACGATCGTCGGTCGCTCCGGGGCTCGCCGCCCTGAGCCAACGTCGGTACCACCTGACAGTCTCAGGCCAGTTTCCTTGGGCCGCGGCCACATCGCCGAGCGAGCGCAGGGAGGACAGATCGGCGGGTTGGAGCTGGTGGACCTGGCTCAAAAACTCCCGGGCCCGGGTCCATTGCTGCTGGTCGATCGCCATGGACGCGAGTGCCCTATAGGCCTCCAGCCGCGGTTTCGCCGTCTCTGAGGTTCGGGCGATGTGCTCGTACACCCTGCTCGCGTCGGTTGAACGGCCCAGGGCGCGCAGCGCGTTCGCGACCTCGTCGAGCGCCCCGGCCGGCAACGCCTGTTCCGGAAGGACCGCCAGCAACGCGACCAGCAGTTCCGGCTGGCGTCGCTCGCGCGCCAAGGCGGCGAATCGAACCGCAACCCGCTGCATCTGACTCTTCGCGATCCCGCCTTGCGAGGGGTGGAGGCCGGCCAGCGCGCGCAGGTCGTCGAGAGCTGCGCTCGTGTCCGGGCGCTCCAACTCGGCGAGCAGATGATACCGCCGGAGCCGGGTGTCGCGTCCAAGATCACCGAGACCGCTCAATCGGTCCAAGATGCTGTCGTAGTCTTTCAGTTGATAGAGCACATCGAGGTAGGTAACCCAGACGGTGACGTCATCCCGATCGATAGCCAAACAGGTCTCGAGCTCATGTCTGGCGTCCACCATCTGATGATGCTCGATGAGCCGATATGCGCGATCGAGGTGAGGGTAGACGCGAAAGCGACGGACCTCCTGACCGATCGACTGCGCGCTGAGAGGTGCCGTCAGCCCGCCGGGCATGACCGACGCGAGCAGCATCGCCGCTGTCACCAGCGTGCGCGTCTCAGGCCGCACGGGACATCTCTCGCAGTCGAGCCTCGAGCGCCTCCTGCGATGCCATGCCGGCCTCGATCAGGATGCGACCTAGAGGCAGACATCTCGTCCGTTGCACGCTGAGCGCGTGCTCCAGTTGTTCAGGAGTCAGACGTTGGGTCGCCATCATGACCTCTCCCAGACACCCGCCTCCAACATCGAGCGAGCCCAGTGTGTCGTCAAGGACCTCGCGTCCGACCCAACCCAACTCCTCGAGGATGGCTCCGAGCCGGACGTACGAGCGGCGCTGCCTGCGCAACGCATCATGCAGCTGGTCGTGAGTGATGAGCCCGGAGGCCACCAATTGTTCGCCGATCGGCTGTTGCCCCTCGGGAGCGGTCAACCGTTCGTAGCCTCGCCGGAGAGCAAACGCGATGTCACTCTCGGGCGCGAGACAGATCACGAGGCGGCGCGACAGCAGGGACTCCAATTCCGCCCGAGGCCCCTCGCCGATCGGGTCGACCGCGGCGGCGACGATGGATGCGCCGTCGTCCTCCAGCGGGAACATCGAGTGTCGAACAGCGATCGCCCTGGGGAAACGGCGTATCACATCCAACGACACCGCGAACGGGTCAACCCGGCGGACCGCGAGTTTCTGCTGCCGGCCGAGCACCTCCACGACCTGTTCCTGTGTCGCAAAGCCGAGCTCGGTCAATATCGTCCCCAGCCGTCGCCCTCCCTGCTGCTGCCTTTGAAGAGCCGTGTCAAGTTGCGCCACCGTCAGGAATCCTCTGTCCAAAAGCAGATCCCCAAGCCTGCGCCTCATCGTCGTCAACACAGCCTCCGAAGGAAACGTATGGGCCGTCTTGTCCCACGCCACCGATCGACCTGTCCGTAGCGATCGACCGAAGAGGTAAAACGCTCTCGAGATGGCCGCCACGTTCACGACGTTGCCCCACACTTGACGAGGCACTGCCAACAACGCCTGCTTCCATCCGTGCAGCTGCCATACAAATCGGCATCGTTGAGTCAGTCGCAAGGTGAGGAAACACGCGTTCGCCACCGTGAGGTACCACAACCAGGAGCCACGTTCCACGATTGGCGGAAACCGGTAAAAGTCGGGCTCGAGCCATTGCACGACCCAGATCGAGACGAGCGCGAGAACGGCCCAGTACCCGAACGCGACGGCGGGATTGGTGATCAGGCCTTTGCGGTCTCGCATCAGGGCGTACTTCATACGCCAGTCGCCTCGCCAGCGAAGCCGTCGCCAGCCCTGAAGCGAGATTCCAACAATCCATCGTGCTTTTTGGCGCATCGCAGCCTTGAAACTCGACGGAAAGTATTCACGAATGGCGATGTATTCGGCGTGGTGTCCGGCTTCCTCAATCGCCACACGGACGAACGCCTGCTTCAGGCGCTGGACTCGCAGCTGCATGCCGAAGTCGTAGTCCTCGGCGAGCGACGCGGGGCTGAACAGCTCATTGTTGCCGACGGCGGACGCCAGCTGGATCGCGTGACGGCTGAACGCGCACCCGACGCCCGCGCCAGGAATCCCGCCGCCGAGGCTCTCCCGTACCACCATGTCCTTGCTATGGTTTTCCGCAAACTCGTCGAGGTAGTGCCCTGAGGTGACGTGCCACCACGGCGCCTCGAACGGGATCACCGGCAGCTGGACCATGTCCAGCCTCGGGATCAGGTAGTTGAACAGCTTGAAGCACAGCGGATGGATGACGTCCTCGGAGTCATTGAGGGCAAACGCCTCGAAACGAACGTCGTGTTCCTTCTCGAACAGACGGATGCCCTGATAGATCCAATTCAAGCAGTCGGCCTTGTTGGTGGGGCCATCGTTGGGACACACCACGCGGTGCACGTTGGGAAACCGCTCGCGCACGCGCTCCACTTCGATGTGCGTAGCCGGATCGTTGGGATACGTCCCGACAAAGACGTGCAGGTTGGCGTAGCGGATCCGCTCGAGGTTCGCTTCGAGCATGCGGCGGATCACGGCTGACTCGTCCCACGCGGGAAGCATCACGGCGATCGGTTGCTCCGGTTTGCCGCACAGTCGGTCAACGCTCAGAGGTACCGCGTTCCGCACCACGAACAGACGACGGTAGGCGGCGCGAACCAGGTGGTAGAAATCAATGAAGGCGTCATCGAGGCCGCTGATCAGAAATACCACGCCGACGACAGCGAGAAGCGCCTTGGTGCACAACAGGAAGATGGCGAGCGCGTCCGGAAGCGTCATGGCTCGATGGTCACAAGCGGGTGAGGGTCCAGCGGCACCCGCGGCCCGACGCGGCATGGCGCCGGGATCGACATCTCTTGCTCGGGCCGACCTCTGGAGGCGTCTGTCAGCGCAGGAGGGTGAAACTCGTCCTGCGCCGGCAGAAGCGGCAGCTGTCCGCGACGCCAGCGCCGAATGCCGCGCGCGATGCGCCCGGCAGCTCGTCCGTCGCCGTACGGATTCTCGCCCATCGTCATCGCGTCGTAGGCGCTCGCGTCGGAGAGCAGACGCGACGTGTGTCGAACGATTTCAGGCCGTGAGGTTCCGACGATGGTTGCCCGGCCGGCCAGGAACGCCTCCGGCCGCTCGGTCACTTTTCGCAGGAGCAACACCGGCTTTCGGAGTGTAGGCGCTTCTTCCTGGATGCCACCGGAGTCGGTCAAGATGAGCAGCGACTTGCGCGCCAGGTTGATGAACGTCAGATAGTCGAGCGGCTCGGTGAGGTAGACGCGATCGGCACCGGTCAGGGTCCGCTCGACTGTCGATCGCACGTTCGGGTTGAGGTGCACTGGATACACGACGGCCACGTCTGGAAACGCGTCGACGATGTCCCTGATGGCCAGGCAGATGTTCTCCAGGTCCTGGCCCCACGACTCCCGCCGGTGCGACGTGACGAGAACGATCCGCCGCTCGTCCAACGGGAGTCCGTCGAGCGGGGTTCTGGTGAACGAACACGGAACGTCGAGCAGCGTCTCGAGCGCATCGACGACAGTATTGCCCGTGACGGCGACGCGCTCGGGAGGAGTCCCCTCCCGCACGAGTGCTTCGGCCGAGGCTCGGGTTGGCGCGAAATGGAGGTCGGCCAGCACCGAGATCAATCGGCGGTTTGCCTCTTCGGGAAAAGGGTTCTTCAGATC
>DASZFS010000324.1:0-2736 GCA_035939575.1 Vicinamibacterales bacterium
GGCCCGCCCTGCACGCCCGGGAACACCGTCTTGTCGAGGTCCTTCGCGTACGACTCGCGGCAGAGGACCAGGCCGCCCCTCGGTCCCCTCAGCGTCTTGTGCGTCGTGGTCGTGACGAAGTCGGAGTGGGGAACCGGAGTCGGGTGGACGCCCGCGGCCACGAGGCCGGCGATGTGCGCCATGTCGGTGAAGACTTTCGCGCCGACGCGGTCGGCGGCGGTACGGATGCGTGCGAACTCAATCACGCGCGAGTAAGCGCTGGCGCCGACGATGATCATCTTCGGCTTGTGTTCGTCCGCCAGGCGGTCGAGCTCGTCGTAGTCGATCCGCTCGTCGTCTTTGCGGACGCCATACGGGACGATGGTGTAGAGCTTGCCGGAGAAGTTCAGCGGGTGTCCGTGTGTCAGGTGGCCGCCGTGCGCCAGGTTCATGCCGAGCACCGTATCGCCCGGCTTCAGCAGTGTCAGGTACACGGCCATGTTCGCCTGAGCGCCGGAGTGCGGCTGCACGTTGGCGTGTTCGGCGCCGAACAAGGCGGTCGCGCGCGCGATCGCGTGACGCTCGGCGACGTCCACGAACTCGCAGCCGCCGTAGTACCGCTTGCCGGGATACCCCTCGGCGTACTTGTTCGTCATCACCGAGCCGGCGGCTTCGAGTACGGCCTTGCTGACGAAGTTCTCCGACGCGATGAGTTCGAGCCCGTCGTTTTGGCGATGCCGTTCGTTGCGGATCGCGTCCGCGATGTCGGGATCGGTCTCCGCCAGGGTTCGCCACATCGCGCGCGTTGTGTGTGTAGGCATGTGTTTCGCTCGAGCACGTCGAGGGATAAAGGCTCGCCCTAACGTGCGCGCTCGGCCTCGCTGATTTGATCGATGCGACGCTGGTGGCGTCCGCCCTCGAAGGGCGTCGCCAGCCACACCGACAGGATTTCGTCCGCCAGCCCGAAAGCCACGATGCGGCCGCCCATCGAGAGGACGTTGGCGTCGTTGTGCTCGCGCGACAAGCGCGCGGTGTAGAGATCGTTGCAGAGTGCCGCACGGACGCCGCGCACTTTGTTGGCGGCGATCTGTTCACCCTGTCCGCTGCCACCGAGGACGATGCCGCGCTCGGCGCGCCCGGCGGCGACGGCCTGAGCGACGGCGATGCAGATCGGCGGGTAGTCCACCGGCGCCTCGCTGTGCGTGCCGAGATCGTCCACGGCGTGGCCGAGCCGAACCAGCGTCGCCTTCAGGTGCTCCTTGAGCGTGAAGCCCGCGTGGTCGGCGCCCATCGCAATTCGCACGGCCAACAATTGTACTATGTGATGCTCGCCATGCCTTCCAGCGCCGCGTCTGTTGTCATCTCCGCTCGCGGCGAAGACCGCCTGCACGCGGGTCACCCGTGGATTTACCGGACCGACGTCGCCGACGCCCGCGCCACCGGTGGCGATGTGGTCGTCGTGCGCGGCCCGCGCAACCGTGTGCTGGGCCGCGCGCTCTTCAGCGACCGTTCGCAGATTGCGCTGCGGGTCATCGAACAGACCGAGCGGGCGGATGACCACTGGCTCCGGAACCGTCTCGCGGCGGCGATCAGCTTCCGAACGTCGCTGAACATCGACGCAGACGCGTACCGGCTCGTCCACGGCGAGGCCGACCTCCTGCCATCGCTCATCGTCGATCGATATGGCGACTATCTGGTGGTTCAGGCGCTGTCGCAGGGCACCGATCGCCTGATGCCGGAGGTCGTCGTTGCGTTGCAGGACCTGCTCGCGCCGAAAGGCATCCTTGCACGCAACGATCCCCGGGCGCGCGTGCTCGAGGGGCTGGAACAGCGCGTCGACGTCCTGGCGGGCGATGTGCCCGAAACCGTGGGTGTGACCGAGCTTGGGATCGAGTACGACGTCGATCTGCGGCACGGACAAAAAACCGGGCTCTTCCTGGATCAGCGCGAGAATCGCGCCGCGGCGGCCTTGTACGCGCGTGGGCGGCTGCTCGATTGCTTCAGCTACAACGGCGGGTTCGCGCTGGTGCTCGGCCGAAAAGCACGGGAGACGATCGCGTTCGACGTGTCCGAAGACGCGATCGCGCGCGTGAGGCAGAATGCCCTCCGCAACCACGTCACCATCGATGCGCGCGTCGGCAACGTGTTCGACGAACTGCGCGGGCTGGACCGGCTGCACGAGCACTTCGACACGATCGTTCTCGACCCGCCGGCGTTTGCGAAGAACAAGGCCGCGATCACGAATGCGCGCGCCGGCTACAAGGAAATCAACCTCCGCGCCCTGAAGCTGTTGAATCCGGGCGGGACGCTCATTACCTGCAGCTGTTCGTACCATATCAACGAGGCGGCGTTTGCCGAAATCATTTACGAGGCCGCGGTCGACGCGCGGGCCAACGTGACGGTCGTCGAAAAGCGGATGCAGGGCCGCGACCATCCCGTGCTGCTCGGCGTGCCCGAGACCTACTACTTGAAATGCTTCATTCTCCGAAAGCTGTAGCGGCCGGGGCCCGTCGCGCGCTGCGGGAGTTGGCGCGTCCTGCCGGGGACTTTGACGCGAGCCGGTATTTCCGGGGCGAGCAGACGCTCGGCTTTTACAACGTCGGCACGGATTCGATGCGCGCGCTGGCCCGGTCGATTCACACGGCGCAGAAGGCCACGTGGAGCGTCGATCATGCGATGGCGTTCGCCGATCTTCTGATCAAGGACCGCTACCTCGAAGTGAAGTCGGTCGGGATTGACGTCGTCGCGAGATACGTC
>DASZFS010000325.1:0-9822 GCA_035939575.1 Vicinamibacterales bacterium
GCACGTGATGCGGGCGACGCGTGGCGCAGCCGTCATTGAAGCTGACAGGCGTTTGCTTGTGCCTCCTCCGTTACAGGGTAGCGTCAGGGTAGCGATTTGCCGCCGAAATCGGCCGATATCGTCCGTCGACCACCGACGATGACCGGCACGAGACCTCGCGTATTTCTGAGTGATTTACAGGATTTCCTGAGGTGGATTTTAGAATCGCCCACAAAAATGGCCTTCAACCGACGATGACCGTCGATGGAAGGCCGATTTTGCTGCTTAATTTTGGTCGGGGCGAGAGGATTTGAACCTCCGACCCCTCGGTCCCGAACCGAGTCGCAATTCGCGGAATTGCGCCAGAATTGCGAGGATTTCACGCCCAGCATAACGCCAGCATAACGGCTCGGTCCTCTGCCAACCGTGCTGACGATCGGCGCCTCCGCCCACCGGCGGTCGCTGCGCCTTCGCGGGTGACAGCCCGCGACTTGCCCCGAGCCGGGCGGGGCGCGGGCGTCCCACGCTTCGGCTTCACGATGTCGACTACTATTCGAGAGGGCTCGGGTTCAAATCGGGGGCGCGCAACCAACATTATCTGCAGCTTTGGCGACTCCCTGCGTGAAGGATCGGCTCACCGCACTGGGAACTCATCAGCCGACGAGCGACGCCACGATCGCGTCTTCGTCGACGCGCCGATATTATCGTGGCGCCGCTCGAGATCGGCCTCAGGCCCACCACGGAGAGTACGGTGGGACGTATTCGTACGGGTAGAGATAGTAGTCGTACGGCGAGAGGTACCCGTCGTACGGGTAGAGAGAACGATCGTCGAACCACTTGTCATCCCGGACGGCGCTCCAAGCACGCCGATTGACCGTTCCGCCGAGGATGCGCATCCGCTCGTCGATCGGGAAGGTCGTCTCTTCACTCACGTCGGCGATGACGGCCGACTGCCCCGCGCGGAGCACCCACGCTGTCTCGTAGCGCGATTGATCGCGCGTGTCCGCGCGATTCAGATCCGCGACGGCGCCAACCGCGCCGCCCGATGCGGCGCCAATCGCGGCGCCCGCCGGGCCCGCGAGCGCGCCGAGCAGCGCACCGATGCCGACGCCGACAGCGGTCGCCAGCGCGGGGTGCGTGTCCTTGGAATCGACCTGGAACTCGCCCCAGTCATTCCGGTGGACAACCGTCGTGCCGTGCACGGTGATCGCTTCTTCGTTGTCGAGCTGCCACAGCGCATGCAGCCCCTCGTACGCCTTGGTCGTATCGTCAAACACCACAGCGATGTAATTGCGCATGATCTTCTCCTACTTTCTCGCGCTCTGAGTGGATCCCTCCGTGCGGGTGGCCGCCACCGCTTCGCTGACCTTTTGCGCGGCCGCCCGCGCGTCAGCGATGGTCTGTCTGACAGCGGTCTGGAACTCTTTGCCGGAGCTCCTCACGCCGTCGGCGGCGTGTTTCCCCGTCGCTTCCAGATACGTGACGGCTTCCGCGAGGCGCTTCCTGGCGGCTTCGTTCTGTGCGGCCATGGAGCCCCTGATCGAGTCGACGGCCGCTTTGGCCATCTGCGGAACAGCCTGGAGATCGGCCGTGACCGCCCCGCCGCGCTTCGCGGCGGCGTCGCTGATCGCTTTGTGCAGCTGCTGTGTGGCTGATCGAACCTGGTCGATCGCGTCTTTGATTTCAGTATCCGGCATGGTTTCTGTCCTTTCCTCGTCGCGGTCGTGCGTGATCGCGCACGGCCAACACGTTTCGCATAATCGCCGCCGCACGCGCGGCGCCACTGGCACAGGAAATCGCTTATGACTCGTGTCACCGATCGTTACTGGGATTGACCGTGTAGCGGCCGAGCGCCTGCGGAAACGCCTGGAGCCCGGCCGCGGCACTCGCATCGCCGCTGACCTGGTCGCCAAGCAGCTCGCGCGCAGTTTGGTTGTACACCGCTACATTCAGATCGTCTTCCGGTTTGAGGACGATCCCCTTCACGTTGACGCCGGCAAACAGTCCCCGGCTTCGGGAGTAGGACAGGATTTCGGCGTGCATCAGCGCGTCGGTCGCGGCGCCGGCGTTCCGGCCAACCGGCCCCGCTGCGATCCCGGCTTCGCCGCCGAGCTCGAACTTGTCCTTCATCAACCCGTCCACGCCCTCGTCGTTCATGAGCAGCAGGAAGAAATCAGTCGATGACGCGCCAATCTGCAGTCCCACGCTGCCGCCGCCCGCACGAACGAACACGGGATTGCCCCATCCGGCACTCACGTGCCGGCTGACGACACCCCGTCCGCCTTCCCCACCGACGGTGAGCGCCACCTTGATGACCTGCGGGAACACAGCAATCGCCTTCGCGCGGGCCAGCAGGTCCCGCGGGATCGCCTTGTCGGGCACCTGCATGATCGCCTCGAACGCTTTGACCGCCTTCGCGCACTGCGCGGCCGCGTCCCTGGTCTTCTTCTCCTGCGAATCATTCGATCGCGCTTCCGGCGTGCGCGTGGTTGCGACGACGATCGCAGCGAGCGCGACCGCGGCAACGAGCATGCTCTGTCTTTCGGGCTTCATTCACGGACCTCTCAATTCCTATGCGTACGTTGGCGACACGTTCCTGACCGCGGCGGCGAACATCAGCAGCGCCCACCCATACAAGATCAGATCGAGGCCGACGGCGAAGCCGATGAACCACAGGCCAGACACCGGCCATTGCATGGCGAGCGTCACGCCGAGCGCCACCGAGACCAGCCCTGACGCCGCGCTCCACTCCCAGCTCGGAAACCGCAGAACCATCGAGCCGATGGTCTTGAACAGGCCGCCGACGATGAAGTACAAGCTGAGGACGAGTGTCAGCGTCAGCGCGCCAGATCCGGGATAGACGACCAGCAGAGTGCCGACCGTGGCGCGGATGATCCCGTCCAGGAGGTAGAGGAAGAATCCGCTCCAGGTGCGGACCTGAAATGCCTGCAC
This sequence comes from Vicinamibacterales bacterium, assembly GCA_035939575.1. Lineage (GTDB taxonomy): Bacteria > Acidobacteriota > Vicinamibacteria > Vicinamibacterales > CAVVIG01 > DATKHR01. The sequence continues at coordinate 2,932 of DASZFS010000325.1, forward strand.
AGTCTGAATCGCGCCGGCGAGCAGCAGCAGCCAACCGAACAGGAACACCGAGGCCAACGTCGCCGTGACGTCGTAGATGACTGCGGCCGTCCCGAGCACCAACATCGTGATGCCGGCAAAGATCACCCAGCCGCGGACGTTACCGTCACTCTCTCCAGTCGCGAATGTGCTCATCGTTTGTGAATGCATGGCATCTCCCCTGACTTCGCTATACAGCCTTGACCTTCGCCTCGACCGGGTTGTGCTTCACGAGCATTCGCCGCCTCTCTCTCGCTGATGCCCGATTCTCCAGTCGAAGCCGTACGTCGACAACCTCCGAACGAGTCAAATCGATGACCCGATCGTGTAATCCCGAGCTCGGTGACGCGAAGTCGATTACCAGTCAGGTGTATGCTCGGTTCGGGCCAGATGGAGCTTTCAGCTGAGGGTCGGACCGTAGATCGTCTCGACGTGATTCTTGAGGACGATGAGTTTGTCCTCGGGCGAAGCGTCGACGCGGCCTTCCCGTCACGTTCAACCCTCGTCGTCATCCCGCGTCAGGAGCACCCGCAGCCTCGCGTTGTCCGCATGCTCGAGCACGAGCACTCGCTGCGTGAACAGTTGAATCCGATGTGGGCGGTACGGCCCCTCGCGCTGACGACCCGCGAAGGCCGGCCGGCACTCCTTCTTGAGGATCCCGGGGGGGAGCCGCTCGCTTCCCAGGTGGGTGTGGCGCTCGACGTCGGATTCGTGCTTCGCGTTGGAGCCGGACTCGCCGCCGCGCTGCGCCAGCTCCACGGACGCGGACTGATTCACAAGGATCTGAAGCCGGCGAACGTGATGATCGACGGCGCGACGGGCCGTGTCTGGTTACGAGGGTTCGGCATCTCCTCTCCATTTCCGCGGGAACGCCGTCCGCCGGAGCCGCCGGAGTTCATTGCCGGCACGCTGGCGTACATGGCGCCGGAACAGACCGGATGGATGAACCGTTCGATCGACGCGCGCAGCGACCTCTACGCGTGTGGCGTCGTGCTCTACGAAATGCTGACCGGCACTCTGCCCTTCGCGGCTTCAGACCCGATGGCATGGGTGCACTGTCACATTGCGAAGCGGCCCGTGCCGCCCGCCGCGCGGCGAGCCGACCTGCCTGGCGTGCTCTCGGCGATCGTCATGAAGCTGCTCGCCAAGACGATCGAGGATCGGTATCAGACCGCTGCCGGAGTCGAACACGACCTCCGGCGCTGCCTGACCCAGTGGGAGGCGGAGGGACGGATCGACGACTTCAGCCTGGCGGAGCACGACACGCCAGACCGTCTCCTCATTCCGGAGCAGCTGTACGGCCGCGCCAAAGAGATCCGGTCCCTGCTCGACTCGTTCGACAGGGTCGTGTCGAGCGGGACGTTCGAGCTTGTGCTCGTGTCGGGCTATGCCGGCGTCGGCAAGTCGTCGGTGGTCAACGAGCTCTATAAGTCCCTCATACCTCCTCGAGGACTCTTCGCGTCGGGGAAATTCGATCAATACAGGCGTGATATTCCCTACGCCACACTCGCGCAGGCATTTGCGAGCCTCATCCGACGCCTGCTGGGCAAAAGCGAAGCGGATCTGGCGCCGTGGCGCGATGCGCTGCGCGAGGCGCTCGGCCTGAACGGTCGCCTGATTGCCGATCTCGTCCCTGAGCTGACGCTCATCATTGGAGACCAGCCGGCGGTTCCTGATCTTCCGCCGCAGGATGCACGACGCCGGTTCCAGCTGGTCCTGCGCAAGTTCATCAGCGTCTTCGCGCGAGCGGACCATCCTCTCGCGTTGTTCCTCGACGACTTGCAGTGGCTCGATGCGGCGACGCTCGATCTGCTCGAGGATCTGTTGGTTCAAGGGGATGTTCGGCATTTGCTGCTTGTTGGCGCGTATCGAGACAACGAGGTCACAGCCACTCACCCGTTGAGGCGAAGGCTCGACGTGATCCGCAAGGCGGGAGTGAGGGTGTCGGAGATCGCGCTCGCGCCTTTGACCGACACAGACGTCGAACAGTTGGCTGCGGATACCCTGCGCCGTGAGCCGGCGGGCACGGCTGCACTCGCACACCTCGTGCACGCGAAGACAGGCGGCAACCCGTTTTCTGTCATCCAATTCATGTCATCGCTCGCCGAAGAAGGGCTGCTCGTTTTCGAGCATGGCGTCGCCAGTTGGGAATGGGATCTCGGGCGCATCGAGGCCAAGGGACACACCGACAACGTCGTGGACCTCCTGGTTGCCCGGCTCACGCGGCTGCCGTCCGAAACGCAGAAGGCGTTGCAGCGGCTCGCGTGTCTCGGAGAACGCGCCGAGACTCAGAAGTTGGCGATCGTCTTGGCGATCAGCGAGGAGCAGGTCCACGAAAGTCTCTCTCCGGCGGTTCGTCAGGAACTCGTCGAGCGTCTGGCGGATGGCTACCGATTCGTCCACGATCGAGTTCAGGAGTCAGCCTACACGCTCATTCGCCCTAGCCAGCGGGCCAAGGAGCACGTGCGGATCGGGCGATTGCTCGCATCCCACACCCGGCCCGAGACACTTCCGGAGCATGTCTTCGAACTTGCCGGCCAGTTCAACCGCGGCGTCGCGCTGATCGAGTCCGTGGAAGAGCGTGAGCAGGTGGCCGAAATCAATCTGCTTGCCGGACAGCGGGCCAAGGCGTCGGGCGCCCACGCGTCTGCGTTGGCGTATCTCGCGACCGGTTCGTCTCTCCTGTCGGCCGACGCGTGGAAGCGTCGCTATGCGCTCGCGTTCGCCCTCGAACTGCATTGCTCCGAATGCGAGTTCCTCGTAGGCGATGTTGTCGCAGCGGAGAAACGGTTGATGGCGCTGTCGGCCCGCGCTGCAAATCTGACGGACTTGGCGGCGATCACGTGTCTCCGTGAGGAGCTGTCCACGGCGATCGGACGGAGCGATTCGGCGGTCGAAGCGTGCCTCGAGTTTCTCCGGAGCACTGGTGCCCATTGGTCGCCGCATCCCACGGCCGAGGTCGTGGATGAGGAATACGAGAGCCTGTGGCGCCATCTCGGTAGTCGCTCGATCGAGGCGTTCGTCGACGTACCGTCGATGACCGACGCCGATTGTCGCGCGGCCATGGACGTCCTCAACGCCGCTCTCCCGGCTGCGCTGTTCAGCGATGCGAATCTCTTCAGCCTAGTCTGCTGCCGGATGGTGAACCTCACGCTGGTTCACGGACATTGCGACGCATCGTCGGTCGCCTACGTCTATCTCGGTTGGGTACTTGGGCCGCGTTTCGGAAAGTATCAGGCTGGCTTTGAATTCGGGAAACTGGGTCTGCACCTCGTGGAGCAGCGCGGCCTGCGTCGCTTCGAGGCTCGGGTGTACCAGATCTTTGGCCACCTTGTGATCCCTTGGACCCAGCCCATCGACGTCGGACGTGCCCTGGTGGAACGCTCGTTCGAGGCAGCCAACCAATCCGGTGACATCACCTACGCGACGTATAGCTGCCCCGAGATTGTTCATCACTCGTTGGCCGAGGGTCGGCGGCTTGCGGATGTGCAGCGCGAGGCGGAAACCGGGCTCGACTTCGCGCGACGGGTCCAGTTCGGCCTCGTCGTTGACATCATGACCGCTCAGCGCCAGCTCATTCGGACTCTGCGCGGCCTCACATCGCCGTTCGGCTCTTTCAACGACGCCGACTTCGACGAGCGTGTGTTCGAACAGCACCTTGCCGACAACGCCGAGTTGTCGACGGCCGCCTGCCAGTACTGGATCTACAAGTTGAAGGCGCGATTCTTCGCGGGGGACTACGTCGCGGCGTTGGGTGCGGCATCGAACGCGCAGCGATTTCTCTGGACACAACCCACGTTCTTCCAACCGGCAGATTACCGCCTCTACGCTGCGCTCACCTTGGCTGCGTTGTGCGAGGCGGCATCTCCAGGGGAACGAACAGAGCACCAGAACGCACTGGGTGCTCACCATCGCCAATTCCAGGAGTGGGCCGAGAATTGCCCGGCCAACCTCGAAGACGCTGCAACGCTCGTGGGTGCCGAGGTGGCGCGCGTTGGGGGTCGGGACACGGATGCAATGAGGCTGTACCAACGGGCGATCGCTGCCGCGAGAGCGAGGGGGTTCGCCCACAACGAGGCGCTCGCCTACGAGTTGGCGGGCCGATTCTACGCGTCGCGCGGTTTCGAGGACATTGCGCGTCTCTATCTTGGCAACGCGCGACGTGGCTATCTGCGCTGGGGGGCTGATGGCAAGGTACGGCAGCTTGACGCGTTGCATCCGAACCTCCGCAACGAACAGCTGCCGGCGTCCGATTCGAGAGGCACGATCGGCGCGCCGGTGGAACAGCTGGAACTGACGACGGTCCTGAAGGTTTCGCAGGCTGTCTCACGCGAGATCGCGCTCGACAAGCTGGTCGAAACGATCTTGCAGACGGCAATCGAGCAGGCCGGCGCCGAACGCGGAGTCTTGATTGAGCCGCGCGGCGATCACCTGTGGATCCTGGCTGAGGCGCGGACGAACGAGCGGGCCATCACGATCGTGCCGCGCGATGTCGCGGTTTCCGACGCCGAGCTACCCGAGTCGGTGGTTCGATACGTCGCGCGTGCCCAGGAGAGCGTCAGCCTCGAAAATGCGTCGGCGACTGCCGCGTTTGCGAACGACGCGTACGTTCGGCGCGAGCGCGCGAGATCCGTGCTGTGTGTGCCGCTTCTCCGGCAAGGGCAACTCATGGCGCTGTTGTACCTTGAAAACAACCTCGCCGCGGGGGTCTTCACACCGGCCCGAATGGCGGTCTTGAACGTCCTGGCTTCTCAGGCGGCGATGTCGCTCGAAAAGACGCGACTGTACCGCGAGTTGCAGCAACGCGAAGCCAAGATTCGCCGGCTGGTCGATGCCAACGTCACCGGCATCTTCACCTTCGATCTCGACGGTCGGATTACCGACGCCAATGATGCCTTCCTTCGTATCGTGGGGTACGACCGCGAAGATCTCGGATCGGGCAGGCTCCGATGGACGGATCTCACACCACCGGAATGGCGGGAGCAGGACGAACGATTGCTACCACAGCTCGAGACTTCTGGCAGTCTTCAACCGTTCGAAAAGGAGTACTTCCGTAAGGACGGCAGCCGCGTGCCCGTACTCATCGGCGTGGCGAGGTTCGATGACGACACGAGTGCCGGCGTCAGTCTCGTACTCGATTTGACTGAGCTCAAGCGCGCCGAGGATGGTCGGATGCGCGCCGAGACCCAACTCCAGCAAGCACGTTCGGCACTTGCCCATCGGCAGCGGGTCAGCATGATGGGCGAGGTTGCCGCCTCCCTCGCTCACGAAATCAAGCAGCCCATCATCGCGGCGAGAATCGACGCGAAGGTCTGCTTGGGCGCGCTCGCAGAGGAACGCCTCGATCTGCAAGCGGCGCGCGATGCGGCGTCGCGGCTGGTCAAAGACGCAGCCTGGGCCGCTGAGGTGATCACCCGCACGACCGCGCTGTTCAAGAAGGAGACTGAGCGCGAGCGCGTGAACGTCGGGCTGATCGTTCATGAATTGGCCGTATTGCTCCAGCAAGAGGCCAGTGAATCGTCGATCGAGATCCGCACGAGTCTTTCGCCAGGCATACCGGACATCATGGCCGATCGCATCCAGTTGCAGCAGGCATTGATGAACCTGATGCTCAACGCGATTGACGCGATGAAGGATTCAGGCGGTGAAATGACGATCACGGCCGAACCGAGCTCAGACAGTCAGTTGCTCATTACGGTAAGCGACACGGGTATCGGACTGCCGGCCGAGAATCCCGATGACATCTTTGAGTCATTCGTGACCACAAAAGCACACGGAACCGGTATGGGTCTCGCGATCACCCGTTCGATTGTCGAGTCGCACGGTGGCCGTCTGTGGGCGGCGGCCAACACCGGCCGCGGCGCCACTCTCCACTTCACGCTCCCCCACAACACCGTAGAGTAGCTCCTCATGTCCGAGCAGTCGCATCCCATCCGAGTTCTCGTTGTGGACGATCACCCGCTGCTCCGTCAAGGCATCGCTGCGCTCATTGCCGCTGAATCCGACGTGACGCTGGCAGGCGCGTGCTCGAGCGGCCGTGAAGCGATTCAACAGTTTCCGAAATTGCGGCCCGATGTTACTTTGATGGATCTGCAGATGCCAGAAATGAGCGGTCTGGATGCGATGATCGCGATCCGCCGTGAATGGCCAGACGCCCGCGTCGTGATCCTGACCACTTACACGGGCGACGCGCAGATCGTGCGCGCGATGAAGGCGGGCGCGGCAGGATATCTAGCGAAGGATGCCGTCCCGGAAGAATTGATCGACACGATTCGCAGTGTCCACGCTGGGCGGAAGACCGTCTCGCCACAAGTCGCCGTGAAGCTAGCGGCGCATGCGACGGACGACCCGCTGACGCCGGCCGAGATTGACGTTCTGCGTCTCATCGCCGCCGGCAATACGAACAAGCTGATCGGCGACCAGCTCCACATCACTGAGGATACGGTCAAGGCCCGAGTCAAGAACATCCTGTCGAAACTCGACGCCCACGACAGAACTCACGCTGTCACGATCGCGCTGAAGCGCGGCATCATCGAGCTTTCCTAACCCGGAATTACTCGGAGATACCCGATCGGGTTAACGAATCGGCCCGATCGTAGGTTGTCCAAGTACGCCTGCGACCGCACAATCCGTGTGAACGGAGAGTGATGCCATGAAGGCGCTTGTGGTCAACGCGATCGGTCGTGGATTCGACGTCGAGGACGTGGACATCGCGACGCCAGTCGGGCGCGAAGTGCTCGTCGAAGTACGAGCGTCCGGGCTATGCCATACCGACCTGCTGTTCGCCACCCACAATTTCGTCCCACTGCCGGCGGTGCTCGGTCACGAGGTGGCGGGTGTCGTGGCTGCAGTCGGCCCAGATGTCGGGCAGAT
>DASZFS010000326.1:0-1534 GCA_035939575.1 Vicinamibacterales bacterium
AGTTCGAACCGAAGCGACTTCCCGTCGTAGCCCTGCGACGCATCCTGAGTCGAGTAGTCCTCAAGAAGCGCGCATCGGCCAACAGTGCTGAGCGGGCAGCTTGGGCCGTGAATGACCTCCTTTTCGTGTCGAAAGGGATGCCACCGAGCTCCGCGCACGACGCGGCGATACGGGTGATCGATGGCGGCGTGCGGCTGCAGGCTGCCGTATTGAGCTACTGCGACACCTTCATCGTTGTTGGGCTCTTCGTCGCCGTATCGTTGCCGCTCGTCCTGCTCCTCGGGAGAGGCAAGGGCAAGCCAGCGGGCGAGGCCCACTAGAACGCATCCGGCAACCTCGCGAGGTCGTAAGTGATCGAGATTGCTCCATGTTCGCGAAGGGTATTTCCATGGGGCGAAGAAGGTGTTTGTACCTTCGTCGATGGACCTTACGGACGAGCAGTGGGAGGCGGTTCGGCAGCAGATCCCGGAGCCGGAGCGGCAACGGACAACCGAGCGAGGCGGTCGACCGTGGAGGGATCCGCGCGACGTGCTGAACGGGATCCTGTGGGTGCTGCGGACGGGGGCGCCATGGGCAGATCTGCCGCGGCGCTACCCGCCGTACCAGACCTGCCACGATCGCTTTCAGAAGTGGGAGCGCGAGGGCGTGCTCGATCGCGCTCTGACGTCGCTCGCTGAAGACTTACGAAAGCGCGGCAAGATCGATCTGACGGAAGCGTTCATCGACGGCACCCACGCCGGCGCAAAAAGGGGGGCCTTGATGTTGGGATCACTCGCCGCGGCAAAGCGACCAAGATCATGGCCGTGGCAGACCGCCATGGCCTTCCTATCGCCGTCTGGACTGCGAGTGGTGAGCGCCATGAAACGAAACTTGTCGAAGACACGCTCAACGCCCGATTCGTGAAGCGATTGCCGAAGAAGCTGATCGGCGACCGTGCGTACGACAGCGATGGGCTCGACGCACAGCTCGCTCGTCGCCACATCGAGATGATCGCTCCGCATAACCCGACACGGAAAACGAAGACGCAGGACGGCCGCCCTCTGCGCCGCTACAGGCGGCGCTGGCACGTGGAGAGACTTTTCGCGTGGATGATGCGCTTCCGCCGCCTCGTGACTCGCTACGAACGCAACGCTCGCAACTTCTCCGCCTTCGTGAAGCTGTCGTGCATCGCGATTCTCCTGCGCCAACCGACGTTCCGCGGCAAATCACGCCTCGGCGACAGTTATCCATTCAACAGGTTGTCGGATGCGTTCTAGTCAGAGGCGTCGGCCGTACCGCCGTCGGGGCACGAGCTGGGGCCGCCGTCATAGGCGACGCCACACACGCGTTGGGGTGACAGATCGCACACGAGCATCCAGTAGCTGCAGCCGTGGGGATCCGACTGGAGGCTGTACATCCTCTGGACGTCACCGAGATTGAGCGGCGGTGGTGAGCACGTGGATGACGGCGAGAAGCCGCCCTCGTTGAACGACGGATCGCAGTTGTCGTGGGTTTGGCTCGGCGGACAGCAGAAGCCCTGCCCGTCGGGAGATGT
>DASZFS010000327.1:0-4750 GCA_035939575.1 Vicinamibacterales bacterium
CACGCGACCCTGAGTCTTCAGCCCCATTGTGAGTCATCAGCTTCTACTCCAGCGACTCGATTGACCGGGGCCAGTCGTCCTTGAGCAGCCGCGACAGCGAGCGGTCGGCCAGGCGCTTTCCGCTCGTCTGGCAGGTCGCGCAGTAATTGCATTCGTTCTCGGCATAGACAATGCGTTGTACTGGCGATCGGCAGACGGGGCAGGGCTGCCCGAAGCGCCCGTGGACGGCCATCTCACGGTGGAAGGCGGTCACTTTCTCAGGGAAGCCGTCACCGGTCTGCTGCCTCAGCCGCTCGATCCAGGCGAGCAGCGTCGTGCGCGTCGCGTCCCGGAGGCGATGGACCTCGTCAGCGGAGAGCGAGCGCGTCAGCTTGAGCGGGGACAGTCGGGCAGCGTGGAGGATTTCGTCCGAGTACGCGTTGCCTATGCCGCTGAAGAGGTGCGGGTCGGTCAGCGAGCGCTTGAGGGTGTGGTTCTCGCGCGTGAGCGCCTCGTGGAACTGGGCCGGCGTCGCGTCGAGCGGGTCGATGCCGCCGGGGTCGAGCGCTTCGAGTGCGTCCTCGCCGATGACGAGCTGCATCGACGCGCGCTTCTTGGAGCTCGCCTCGGTAAACCAGAGCGTCCCGTGGGTGAAGATGAACTGCGCCAGGACGATCTTGGGGCTGAGGCCCAGCTTCCGGGGGGCAGCGGCGGCGCGCCACCGGAGGCGCCCCGCGATCATCAAGTGAATGACGAGAAAGCGTGGCCGGTCGAAGTCAGTGAACTCGAGTACAAGGCGCTTTCCCACGCGCCGCACGCCGCGGACGGTGTGCCCGAACACCGACTCGAGTGGGGGATCGACGGATCGCAGAACGAACGGGCTCGACAGCTGAATGCGCTCGAGGCGCCGATCGACAACGTAGCGCGCCAGCGCGTCGAGATAGACGACGACATCGGGCAGCTCGGGCAACTGCGATTACAGCAACGGGCTTATTGCTTCAGCCAGTCGACGATCCGCTCGCGCGTCCAGTGGTGGTCGTCGTTGAGGTGCAGGATGATGGCGTTCAGCGGCAGCCGCTTCTTGCATCCAACCGGGCACTGGCGGCGCACGTTCTCGAGGCAGTCGAAGATCCGGTCGAGGCGTGGACGAATGGCGTGCGCGTCCTCGGGCAGCGTGTAGGCCCCCTCGTACGCCGCGCCGAGCGCGCATGAGCCACCGTGGTCGTCGAAGTACTCGCCGAAGGCCTGGCTTGGCCGACGCCTTGCCCCGGCCGCAATCGCGTCGGCGAGCTCGATCTGATCCTCGCGCGGCACCTGATGCATCGCAGTCTCCCCTCAGCCCGGATTCTACGCTTCTCTTGGGCCCGGCGCACCTGTTCGGAACCGGACGGGGGTGGGGGCATCCGGCGACCGATTGCCTTCGTCCTAACTGTATATGCGCCTGACAGTCCGGGTGTTGCGGTCGACCCTCCTCCTGCTGCTCGGGACGCTCGTCGCCGGCCCGCTCCTGGCGCAGGAGGCGGGCAGCCAGGATCATTTCAGCCTGCCTGTTTCGGTCGACAAGATCAAAGAAGCCCTGGAGGCAGAACCGCAAATACGCCAGTTTTCGCTGCGCAGTCTCGACGAACAGCCGACCTTTCGCGTCGAGATTCTCGAGCGCCGGAAGATCGAAGAGCTTCTCACGACGCTCAACTTCAAGACGACGCCGCCGCCAGCGGGGGGCGTCTACTGGAACGAGGTGCAGCGCCAGATGTGGCCGTCTGTCGACAATCCCCTGGTACAACCGTATGCGGCGTTCGGGCAGGGCGAGCTGCTGACGGTGGCGGCCGAGAGCCTGGTTGGCCAATGCCTGGCCAGGAAAGCCCTGGGAGCGATCGGGAGCGCGGTGCGGGCGCACGCCGAGTCGGCGGCGCGCGAGGAAGTGCGTCAGGCGATCCGGGACTACTGCGCGGCACAGCCCAATGGTGGGGCGGGCATGCCGATCTGCTCCAGCTGAACGCTCCAGCTGACTGAACCGGTCGAGATCGGGCTTGCAAGATCGCGCAGCTCGATATATCCTTTCATCCGGTTATACGGATGAATGAACGGCCTCCCGCAATCCTCGACCAGCTCGTCTCGCTCGCCGACACGACCCGCAGCCGCATCCTGCTGCTCCTGGAGCATCACGAGCTGACGGTGTCGGAGCTGTGCGGGATCACGCAGCTCCCGCAGTCAACGGTCAGCCGGCACCTGAAGGCGCTGGCCGACGCGGGCTGGGTCGCGGCGCGAGCCGAGGCCACCAGCCGTCTGTACACCATGGCGCGGCCGAGCGCCGCCCAGGACAAGCCTAACGGGTCTAACGGTCTTGACGGCGCCATGCGCCGGCTCTGGTCGCTCGTGCGCGAACAGGTCGGACCGACGCCGGCCGCGGCGCAGGACGAGCGGCGCCTCCGCGCCGCGCTGGCGTTGCGCCGGACCAAGTCGCAGGAGTTCTTCTCCTCCGCCGCGGGTCAATGGGACCGTCTGCGCGACGAGATGTTCGGCGACCGATTCCACCTGGCTGCGCTGGCGGCGTTTGCGGATCCGGGCTGGACGGTCGGCGATCTGGGCTGCGGCACGGGGCAGGTGAGCGCCGCGCTCGCACCGTTCGTTGCGCGGGTCGTGGGCGTGGACGGGTCGGCGGCCATGCTGCAGTCAGCGAAACGCCGGCTCGCCGGCTTCAACAACGTCGACCTTCGCCGTGGCGATCTCGAGGCTCTGCCGGTGGACGACGGGCGCCTCGATGCGGCGACGTTGATGCTCGTGCTGCATCACGTACCGGAGCCGGACAGGGCGCTCGGCGAAGTGTTCCGGGTGCTGAAACCCGGCGGCCGGGTGCTCATCGTCGACATGCTGCCGCACGATCGCGAGCACTACCGCCAGCAGATGGGGCACGTGTGGCTCGGGTTCTCGGAGGATCATCTCCGTCGCCTGCTCGAGGAGAGCGGGTTCAGGCAGGTGAGAATGGCGCCGCTCACGCCGGATGCACGGGCCAAGGGGCCGGGCTTGTTCGTCGCGACAGCATTCAAACCAGACAAATACGAAGACACGAAGACAGGAAAACACTAGGCCACGAAGGCACGAAGAGGCGAAGACACGAAGCACGACGATTACAGGCAATCAGCGAATTCGAGGAGATGACATGGCAACTGTGACCGAGAAGATGCACGCGTTCGCCGCCGCGCGCGCCGCGGGCCGCGAACCGTTCAAGGTGAAGAACCTCGCCGAGGCCGAGTTCGGCCGCAAGGAAATCCGGCTCGCGGAACAGGAGATGCCCGGCCTGATGGCGCTTCGCAAGCAGTACGGCGCGAAGAAGCCGCTGGCCGGCGCGCGCGTGATGGGCTCACTGCACATGACCATTCAGACCGCGGTTCTCATCGAGACGCTGGTCGAGCTCGGTGCGGACGTCCGCTGGGTGTCGTGCAACATCTTCTCGACGCAGGATCACGCCGCTGCGGCGGTCGTTGTCGGCCGCCCGGAGTCCGGCGGCACGGCGCTCGATCCGAAGGGGACGCCGGTCTTTGCCTGGAAGGGCGAGACGCTCGAGGAATACTGGTGGTGCACGGAGCAAGCGCTCGAATGGCCGGACGGCAGCGGCCCGACGCTGATCGTCGACGACGGCGGCGACGCGACGCTGCTGGTCCACAAGGGCGTGGAATTCGAGAGAGCGGGCACGGTGCCGGCCTTCGATGCGGCGAAGGAGCCGGAAGAGTGGGGCGTCATCCTCGACACCATCCGCACGTCAATGGCCAAGCACCCCTCGCGCTACACGCGGATTGCTTCCACCATCCGCGGCGTCAGCGAGGAGACCACAACCGGCGTCCACCGTCTGTATCAGATGATGGACGCGGGGACGCTGCTCTTCCCCGCCATCAACGTCAACGACTCGGTCACCAAGAGCAAGTTCGACAACATCTACGGCTGCCGGCACTCGCTGCCCGACGGTCTGGCGCGCGCGACCGACGTCATGCTCGGCGGCAAGGTGGCCGTGGTGTTTGGCTACGGGGAGGTCGGGAAGGGGTGCGCGCAGGCGCTGCGCGGCCAGGGCTGTCGCGTCATCGTCACCGAGATCGACCCGATCTGCGCGCTGCAGGCTGCGATGGAAGGCTACCAGGTCGCCACGATCGACGACGTCGTCGAGCGGGCTGACATCTTCATCACGGCGACGGGGAACCACGACATCATCACCGTCGATCACATGAAGCGGATGAAGGACAAGGCCATCGTCGGCAACATCGGCCACTTCGACAACGAGATCGACATGGCCGGGCTCAAGAAGTTTCCTGGCATCGAGCGCATCACCATCAAGCCGCAGTACGACGAGTTCCGCTTCCCGGACGGCCACAGCGTGATGGTGCTCGCGGAAGGTCGCTTGTTGAACCTTGGCTGCGCGACGGGCCATCCGAGCTTCGTGATGTCGGCGTCGTTCACCAACCAGGTGATCGCGCAGCTCGAGCTGAACGCGAACACCGGCCAGTACGAGAAGAAGGTCTACATGCTGCCGAAGCACCTGGACGAGCAGGTGGCGCGGCTGCACCTGGATCATCTCGGCGTGAAGCTGACGAAGCTGAGCAAAGATCAGGCGGACTACATCGGGGTGCCGGTCGACGGACCGTACAAGCCCAATCATTACCGATACTGAAGTTGCTGGTGGGAAGTGGGCTGAAGACTCATGGCCGCGTGCAGTTGCCTACGCCCTCGATGTCTGACGACGCTGTCCAACCCTTGAGATCCTTGATCTTGGGGCGAGGCA
>DASZFS010000328.1:0-27981 GCA_035939575.1 Vicinamibacterales bacterium
GAGGTCGCCCTGCTGCGGCGAATACTCGATGACAAGCGTTGGCCCCTGGATACGGTAGTACGCCAGACCGCCGTTCTTTGTGCTCCCGCTCCAGGCGAAGTAGGTGCGCGGCAGGTTGGCCTTGATGTCTGCCATCTTCGCCGCTGCCGCCTCGTCGTTGAGGATCCCGACCCACTCGTGCACGATGTCGAGCAGCAGAGCCTGCTGGCCGGCGTCCAATCCCGACGCGAGGATGCCTTCCGGCTGGATGACTTTGCCATCAGCACCGGGCCCGAGCACGAGGTCCGTCACGTCATAGTTCAGGATGGCCTGCTTCTGCTGAGCGGCATTCAGCGCGTTGATCAGCGCAAAGCCCTTGTCGTTTTCGCGGCCGAGGGGTCGAATGGTCTGGCCGTTCAAGGTGTACTTCGCCGGCTGGGCAGCGGGCAGGCTGGGCGTCATCACGTTGTTCGGCCCGACAACCGTGACGTTGATGGCAAGATGATGCCCGCCAAATTGAATCATCCACGGCGCCGTTGCTGACGGGGCGCCGAGGAGCGCGATGTAGTACTCATCGAGCCCGAACCGGACGCCGCCGCCGCGCCCGCCCCCGCCGGGAGCGGCGCCCCCCTGACGCCCCCCGGTCCGCCCGCCGCCGGCGGTCTTCAGCACCTCATCACCATTCATGATGTTGGTGACCTTCTGGTAACCGTCGCGGCTCAACGCTGAAGCGACGAGCGCGAGCGCCGCCTCGCGCTGCCGAGACGTCATGTCACCCAACCGCAAGCCATTGCGCTGGAAGATCCCGCTGGGAAGGTTGGACCAGCCAGTCCGCTGGCTGCTCGTGAAGCCGAACGTGCATGTGGCCCGCTCGGCTTCGCTGAGCGTCGCCAGGAACGCGTTGGCCGCCGTGACCACGCGCGCCGTTACAGCACCTTGCGCCGCGGACATGGGCGGCGCCGGCGAGTTGGCTCGCTGCAGGGTGCCGACCGCGATCGGTAACAGCAGCGCGAGGCAGGTCACCGCGGGACGAAACGCGTTCAACGAGCGTACTCGGCGAGTCTCGGCTGGGATGTTCATGGTGTCCCTCAGAGCGGCGCAACGTCGGCCGGCCCACGGCGCTCGGCCCCGGGTGCGTGTGCCGTTCGATGGCGGATGTCGCGTGCCTCGACGAGAAAGACTACATCCTCGGCGACATTTGTGGCGTGCTCGCCAACCCGTTCCACCTGCCGGGAGATGAGGATGAGCTCGACGCTGGGTTCAATGACCCGTGGATTGCCCAGCATGTACGTCAGGAGCTCGCGGAAGACCTGGTTCCGCAGCACGTTCAACCACGCGAGCTGCTGCAACACGTTGTGCGCCAACGACACATCCCGGTCGGTGAATGCCCCGAGCGCATCACGCAACATCCTCACCGCCAGTTCACCCATGCGGGGAAGATCGATGAGGGGCTTGACCGGGGGATGGACGAGATAGCGTTCCGCCGCTTCTGCGACATTCACCGCCAGATCGCCAACTCGTTCCACGTCGGTGTTGATTCGCAACGCTGAGACGATCGTTCTCAGGTCGCTGGCCACGGGCTGATGGCGGGCCAGCAATGTGAAGCAGTGCTCGTCGATCTGGATCTGCCACGTATCGAGCCGCGCGTCGCCCCCAACGACGTCGGCGAGGAGATCGCGATCGCGCGCCACGAGCCCGCTAATCGCCATCGCAAGCCGATCCGCCGCCAGTTCGCCCATGGTGACGACAGACTGCTTCAGCTCGGCGAGCTCGTCGGCGAAGTGAGGTGGGGTGTCGGTCATCGGAGCCGTTGAAACCCGGTCTCGAGCCGCCAAAGCTTAGCGAGAAAGCCCGAGCCCACATGTAACGTTTGCGTAACTGGCTGTGTTCTCGTTCCGGCATAGTCGATCGGTCAAAGTCACCGGCGCGCGCCGGTGACGATGTGGACGCACGCGTCCAGCCGGACATTCCCGTTCTGCTGATGCCCGTCAAATCGCGCCGTCAATGCGCGGCACGCGTTATTGAACGCCGCATCGCCGGCTTCGGCAAGCAGCTCGCCGAACGAAGAAAAGGATGCGAGAGCGAAATAGGCTGCCTCCGTGGCTGGAAGCCCACCGCCGATCGGGAGCGCTCCACGCCAGTCGGTCACGTTGAGGTCCCTGAATCCGGCCCGGTCGAGCAGGGCGAGCAGCGTGTCGGCTCCAGCGTAGCGAAATGCGCCCGGCGCGTCGGGATCGGGCCGCGGAACGTCGACGACCTCCGCCACCACGTCACGAACAGTCGTCATCCACGGGTTATCGGCCGGCCGGGCCCACGCGGTAAAGGCGAATCGACCGGCTGGCGCAAGCCAATGGGCCAGATTGGCAAAAGCGGCGGGCGGATCGTCGTAGAACATGATGCCGAAGCGCGAGACCAGTCGGTCATACGGTTCTTCTGGCGCCGGCGCTGTCGCCACATCCGCGAGGGCGAAGGCAACGGCGGCCGCCCCTGCGCGGGAACGAGCCGACTCGATCAGGGCTGGCGAGATATCGAAGCCGTGGACGACGCTTCCCGCCGGCGCCCGGCGCAGAATCTCCAGCGTCGTTCCGCCGCCGCCGCATCCGATGTCGGCGATCCTCGAAGGCGCGTCGAGACGCAGCGCCCGGATGAGCGGTTCGTCGACCGGAGTGAGCATCCTTTCCATGCCAGCGAGCCTGGCGCGCCATTTCTCCCCGCGTGCGCCGGCCCACTCGGAAGCTGCGGGGTTCTCGTTCATGAATTCACTATTCGGCGGAGAAGACGCCTTGAACGCGCGCGCTCTGATGTGACGGCACGCGGGCGAACGTCAACGATGCCAGCGCAACGAGCGCGAGCGCGGACGCAGCGAAGAACGCGTATCGATAGTCCGCGAAACGGTCGAACACCCGCGCGGCGATCGTCGGTCCCAGGATCCCCGCCACTCCCCAGGCCGTGAATAGGACGCCGTAATTCATTCCCAGGTTCTTCGTGCCGTAAAAATCCGCCGTCGTTGACGCGAAGACCGACAACTGCGTGCCGTAGCACCAGTACACAAGCGCCACGAGTAGATAGAAGGGCAGCACCTGTTGGCGCCAGAAGAACAACGCGGGCATCGCAATCGCCGACAGCAGAACCATCGCCTTCAGCGTCTGGAGCCGCCCCATCGCGTCGGACATCCACCCGGACAGGATCCGCCCGCCGGCGTTCCCAAACGCGCCGACCGTGATGGCGAACGTCGCGACGGTTGCTCCGAGCCCCGCGTTCCGGGCAAACGGCACCAGTTGGCTGATGGTCATCAGGCCAGCGGTCGTCCCCAGACAGTACGCCAGCCACAATGCGTAAAAGGTGCGCGTGCCGAGCATCTCGCGTGTTGGCGTGTCGGCAGCGGCGACCGCGGTACCCGCCGCCGGCCGCCAGCCGGGCGGGCGATATCCCGGAGGTGGATTCTTCAGCAGCGCCGTTCCGATCATCGTCATGGCGAGAAACACGCCCGCCAGGATCTGGAACGTTGTACGCCAGCCGACGCTCACGATCAGGGATGTGGCCACCGGACCCACGATCGCCGACCCGGCGCCGTAGCCCCCGACCATCAGTCCGACGACGAGTCCGCGCTTGTCGGGAAACCACTTGGATCCGACGGGCATCGGCGTCGCATAACCGAAGCCGTTTCCCAGGCCGACGATCACGCCGAGGGACAGATACAGACCGACGAGTGACCCCGCGGCGCTCGCGAGCGCGAAGCCGCCGCTGACCAGCACGCCGCCAATGGCCGCGCAGAGCCGTGGGCCTTTTCGATCCTGGATGCGGCCGGCGGCGATGAATGACAGCGCGAAACAGACGATCGCGATGGTGAACACCCAGGAGGTCTGCGCGCGCGTCCATTGGAATTCCTGCTCGAGCGGTAAGACGAACACGCTCCAGGCGTAGAGCGACCCGAGCGCCAGGTTCATCAGAATCCCGCCGACGACTGGCAGCCACCGCCTCGGCATGCCGCGCATTATATCGACCTTTATTGCCCCCTCTTCGAGCGCCGGCGGGAGGTCGGTCGAAACAGCCACTCGACCCGGTCACGCCACGTGCGCGTCAGCGTGAGCCGGACGCCGTTGCGCAGGACGAGGTCGACATCCCCGTGGCCAGACGGCTGGAATTCCGCGATGCGATCGACCTGCACGATCGCCGAGCGGTGTACCCGTGCGAACCTGTCGGGATCGAGCTGCGCCCCGACCGCGGCGATGGTCTCACGCAGCAGGAAGTCCTTGGTCCCGACGTGCAGCCGCACGTAGTTGTCTGCGGCCTCGATCCAGTCCACGTTGCGCCAATCGATCACGACCGACCGATCGCCGACGCGCACGGCGATGCGCGCAGGATGTCGTCGCGTCATCCTGAGATGATCGACCAGTGCGCCGATGCCCGCGCGCGGATCGCGAGCCGCGACGCGCTCCCGGGCCCGCGTGAGCGCCGTGTGGAATCGCTCGTTCGTGAACGGCTTCAGCAGGTAGTCGATAGCGTGCACCTCGAACGCGCGCAGGGCGTAGCAATCAAATGCGGTCACGAAGACAATCGCCGGCAGCTTGTCCGGCGGAACCGACTCGACGACGTCGAAACCGTCCAGTTCCGGCATCTGGACGTCGATGAACGCGATGTCCGGCTCGAGGTCGGTGATCATCTTCACCGCGGAGCCGCCGTCGCCGCACTCGCCCACGATCGCGATCTCTTGTTCGATGGTGAGAAGGCGCCGCACGCGCCTGCGCGCCATCCGCTCGTCGTCGACAATGAGGACGCGCGTCATTGCCCCCTCACGGCCCTCACGCCTTCGTTGCGAACGGCAGCTCGAGCGAGACGCGAACGCCGCGGCCTGGCAGGACGCACAAGTCCAGACGGTGTTCGCTCCCGTACAGCGCTTCGAGTCGCGCGCGCGTGTTGCCGAGTCCGACGCCCTCGATGGCGGACTCCAGCTTCGTCGACGCCCCCTCGCCATCATCGGTGACGGTGATGGACAGTTGACCGCCGGCGCGGGTCGCCCTGATGTCGATATGTCCCGACGCGACGCGGGCCGCCAGACCATGGCGGATGGCATTCTCCACGAGCGGCTGCAGCAGCAGTACCGGTACGAGTGCGGCCCGCACGTCGGAGTCGGCGGCGATCGTCACGCACAGGCGGTCCCCGAAGCGCGCACGCTGGATGTCGAGATAACACCCGAGCACTTCGAGCTCGGCGTCGAGAGGAATCTCCTGCGCCGCTCCAAGATCCAACGTTCGGCGAAGCAGATCGCTCAGACCGGTCGTCATGCGATCGGCCGCGTCAGGGTTCTCGTGCACCAGCTCCGCAATCGTGTTCAGCGTGTTGAACAGGAAATGCGGCTGGAGCTGCATGCTGAGGAGCTGCAGCCTGGCGTCGGCGAGACGCGCGGCGAAGTGGTCGCGTTCACGGCTTCGCTCGTAGTAGACGCGGCCATGAGCGGCGGCGACGATGGCGCCGTAGATGAAGAACTGGAGCGCAAGCGTACTGGCCAGCCAGTAGGTCCAGAAACCGGTCATCAGTGCGAACAGCGCACGCTCGGCAGCGGCTTTCACGACCGCGATCACCATGCCGGCGGCCACATGAACCGATAAATGGGGCCACAGCGAGCGCCGGTCAATCGGATACCGGTGCGCAAGCCAGGCGACCACGGGCGTCAGGAGCGCCCAGAGCCACCATTCGATCAGCGAGCGGCGGATCGACAGCAACCAGCTGGCGGGGCGGCCCGTGGAGCGATACGTCAGCGATGCGCTCACCGCGAAGAAGAGCGCCAGCGCTGTCCAGCCGCCCGCGACGACCAATCCGTTCCGGAGGCCGCGCCGCATCAGCACCGTAAATAGCCCCACTCAAACGCCCAGTCGCCGTCGATGTGAAGGTCCTGAATCTCGAGATCGTAACATCGAGAGCGTTCGCGTCCGGGCTTCACTTCCCAGCGCTTGTCATTATCGTTCCCTCCGCCCTCAGGAGGCCCTCCACCGGGGCAGATTGTGCTTGGCTCAACTACACCACCGTTGGCTCTCTCGGCTCTCTCGGCTCTCTCGGCTCTCTCGGCTCTCTCTACTGGGGCTTCTTCTCGAGTTCGTCGAGTCGTTGACGGGCGACGCCGTTCTGCGGCGACTTGGCCAGTGCCGAGCGGTAGCGTTGAATCGCCTGGTCGCGTTCGCCGCGGCGGCGGTGCTGCTCGCCGATGAGGACGTCGATATCAGCGGACGCTGGGTAGAACTCGCCGTTCATCTCGAGGATCGCGATGGCAGCGTCGCTCTTCCCGGCTTCGCTCAGCCGGCGCGCCAGCTCGTTCATCTCCCACTCGCCAAAGTCGTAGTGCCCGAGCAGCGCGTCTTTCCGCAGCTCACGGTACTTGGCGACGGCCGCCGCGACGCCTTCAGCGTCGACGATCTCGAGCAGCGTGGTCTGGAGCGACTTGGGCACGGCGACGCCGCGGTGGCATGTCGCGCAGTCGACGACGACGCGCGGTTGGGCGCGCGAGGGCAGCTGCGCGAGTGTGACCGTGTTGAGCTGTTCGACCATGCGCAGCATCGCACGCGCCATCGTCTTGGCCGGCTTTTCGTCGGATGCGAACGACACTCCGTCGAACGTGACGCCGTTGCCGCCGGCATGGCAGTACTGGCACCGCACGCCGAGGGCGAAGGAAAACTCGCGCATTCGCTGCGTCAGCTGGTCGCGTGCGATGTTCTTCGGAAAGAACTGCAGGTTCTCCCCCTTCCAGACCGTCTGCTGTGCGATGCAAGGCGCCGCGGCAAGAGCAACCAGCGTCAGTGCGGCCAGATAGCGTGCCATCCCATCCTCCTCGTCCCCCGTGAACGATGACCGGAGGATCGCCCGGGTATCGACGCATGTCGAGCACTTGGGGGCGGAACGGTTCAGGGGCGTGGCGAAACGGTTGTCTCGCCTCACCCACGCGCGAGGTATGTGCCGGAAGAGGCTACAGGATCTGATAAATGCGGTAAGCAACCTTGCCCGGCAGGGTCCGGTGCACGCCGACGGCGATGATGTTGTTCAGCCAGAGGTACTTTTCCGCACCCGTCTCGAAGACCGGCACGATCCGCCAGTATTGCGCGCCACCCTGCGGTGTGTAGATGATGCCGCGATACGTCATTGGGAGTCTCCACGCAGCAGTCAGTTTCGCGATGCCACAAAGTACCCCGGCCGGGCGGTCACTGAGCCCGGCACGTTCACCGACACTTTCAGCGTGTGCCATCCGTCGCGCCGCACGCCTTCAGGGTAGAAGGAAACGACATATCGCGCCCGCATTTCATCCATCGCTCGCGTAAACAGGTCGCGCAGTTGTCCCGGCTCGGTGGCGGACCACCGGCGGCCGCCCGCCGCCGTCACCAGTTCCGCGAGGAAGCTCTGCGGAGCGGAACGCAAAGCCGTGACCGTGCCCCGCACCATCGGCATGACGGCAGGCGTTGCCATTGGTGGTGGGCTGTCCACCAGTTCGACGGCATGGACGATGACTCCTGCCCGCCGCACGCCCGTGATGATGTCAGAACGCGACAGCCAGCTGGCGTTGTCGAGGCCGTCGCTGAAGAGGAGCACCAGCGGCCGCGAGTCGTCGTCCGGACGAAGTTGCAGCGCGACCCAGATGGCGTCGTGGATCGCCGTCGGGCCTTCGCCCTTCAGGTTGGCCAACGCTGACTCCAGCGCGGATCGGTCGCTGGTCAACGGCACCCGTACCCGGATGTCTCGTGAAAAAGTGATCAGCGCCGCACGGTCGTCCGGGCGCAGCACGCTGAGCAGCGCCCTCCCTGCGTCGACCAGATGCGCCAGCTTTTCACCAGCCACGCTACCGCTCGTATCGAGCGCGATGAGGACACTGACCGGCAGCTCATGGAGCAGCGACAGGCTCTCGACGTGTTGGCGCACACCGCGATCCTGAATCGAGAAATTCTGCGCTGTCAGACCGCGGACCGGCCGTCCGTCCCGCATGACCGAGACGTCCACCCGCACCAGCTCCACGCCGGCGCGGAATGGCGCCTGAGCGGCCAGCGCCGCAACGATGGCGAAGCGGATCACTGCCGCACCTGCTGACGGAGCCAGATGAGCGATTCCTCGTCGATGCCGCCGTTCTGATAAAACCACCAAGGGTCCAACGCAGCTTCCGTTGACACGGCCGCGTAGCGCGCCATCAGATCGCGGGCGGCGACGTCGTGTCCCAGGGCCTCTTCGACGAACGTCAGTGCGATATACGGCGTTTGACAAGCAGGCCCGATCGCGAGCGCCGCACGGTACTCAACCTGCGCGGCGGCGAAATCGGTCTGATACTCGGCGAGAGCGCCGAGGAACAGATGCGCCAGATATTGGAGCCGCGGGACTGCCGCGTGGCGCGCGACGCGGTCGAGCTCCACCCGTGCGGCCTTCTGATCGTTCCTGAGGGAGATGACCCGCCCGAGTCGCAGTCGAGCCTCATCGAGCGAGGAATCCAGGTCGAGCGCGCGGCGGTAGCTGCTCTCGGCGAGCACGAGCGGCCGCCGGCCGCCCGGAGGCGTCAGGCGAACGGTCACGCGATCGTGCAGATTGCTGTCAGCAAAGTGGCTCCGCAGCTCGTTGACGGCGCCAGCGAGCATGTGCAGCCGCGCGTCGTCCTTGAAAAGACGCTGGCCGCGATCGATGTACGCGCTCGCGCCCGTCGGATCCGTGCGCGCCAGGTAGATGCTGCCGGCAAGCGAGTACCATCGCCGCCTGAAATCGGCCGAATCCAGTTTGTCGATGATTCTCTCGGCCAGCGCCAGATGGAAGGAGACAGGCGAGTCCCCGTTGGCCTTGCCTTGCAAGATGACTTCGACGTGGAGCATGGCAGCGCTCGCCCGAAGCCGCCAGTCGTCCGGGCTATCGGCCACGGCGGAGGACGCGCGCTTCAGTTCCTCGGGCCGCCACTCCCCAAGACGGACCACGCCGGTGTCGATATCACCTCGCCGGTACGCGAGCACGGCCTCCAGATAGGGGGCCGGCAGACTTGGCGTTGGTTCGAGTGACGATCCATACGCGCCCCCCGCTATCGCGAGCGCGGCCACGAAGAGAGACACGCGGCCCATCGCGGCCATTCTACCGACGGCACCGACCCGGCTTTCACCGGCATTGACAAGAGACCGATTCGTTGGCACCATACCAACTGGTTGGTATGAGACTGAATGCGCCACCGATGCCCGCTCACGAATCGAAGACGAAATTTCTCGACGCGGCCCTCAAGGTGATTCGAACCAAAGGGTATGACGCGACGACCGTTGACGACATCTGTGCGGCCGCCCGGCTGACCAAGGGAAGCTTCTTCCACCACTTCAAGAGCAAGGAGGAACTGGGCGTCGCCGCAGCCGCGCACTGGGGGGAAACGACGGCCGACCTGTTTGCCTCGGCGCCATACCATGCCCTCGCCGACCCTCGAGATCGTCTTTTCGGGTACGTGGACTTCCGCAAAGCGATGGTGCGTGGCGAGCTGCCGGAGTTCACGTGCTTCCTCGGCACGATGGTCCAGGACGCCTACGCGACGCACCCCGCGCTTCGCGAGGCGTGCGACGCCGGCATCAGCGAACACGCCGCCACGCTGACGGGCGATATCGCTGCGGCGAAGGCGCGGTATGCGCCCACAGCCGCGTGGAGCGCCGAGAGCCTGGCGCTGTACACGCAGGCCGTGATTCAAGGGGCTTTCATCCTGGCCAAAGCGCGGAACGGGCCGGCCATTGCGCGTGACTCCCTCGATCACCTGCGGCGGTATCTCGAACTGCTGTTCACTCAACCACAACGGAGTCGAAAGGGTAAATCGCGATGAGCAGCAACACGATTGCGGGGCCGTCGAGCCATTCCTTGCCGGAGATTCTGTTGGCCGGTCTCGCGATGGGCGAGTCGCCACGCTGGCATCAGGACCGTCTTTGGCTCTCGGATTGGGGCACCCGGGAGATCATTGCCGTCGACGTCGATGGCAACCGGGAGGTCGAGGTGCGCGTGCCGTTCGGTCTGCCGTTCTGTATCGATTGGCTGCTGGATGGACGTCTACTGGTGGTCTCGGGGCGGGAGGGGCTTCTGCTGCGCAGGGAAGCAGACGGCTCGCTGGTGACTCATGCGGATCTGACCGGGGTCTCCCGCAGCGCGTGGAACGAAATCGTCGTCGACGGCCGGGGCAACGCGTACATCAACTCAGGCGACGCGATCGCGCTGGTCACCCCGGAAGGCTTGACTCGCCGGGTTGCCGATGGCGGCGCATTCCCCAACGGCATGGTCGTGACGCGCGACAACTCAACCCTGATCCTGGCCGAATCGCACGGCAGAAGGCTCACAGCGTTCGACATCGCGGCGGACGGCGGCCTTTCAAATCGCCGGCTGTGGGCCGACCTCCAGGATGGCGTACCCGATGGTATCTGTCTCGACGCGGAAAACGCCGTCTGGTACGCGGATGTCCCAAACAGGCGCTGCGTGCGCGTGCGCGAAGGCGGTGAAGTGCTGCAGACGGTCACGCTGGATCGCGGCGGCTTCGCGTGCATGCTCGGGGGCCCTGCCGGCCGCACGCTGTTCGTGATCGCGACCGAGTGGCGTGGGATGGACAAGATCCAGGAGGTGGCGGCAGCCCGGACCGGACAGGTGCTGATCATCGAAGCGCCTGCGCCTGGTGCGGGATGGCCATGACACGATCATGGCGACACACCGTGACTCTCTGATTGTGTCATCACGTATGAAAGACGATAGCTATCGCACGCTGGCGGAAGTCAGCGAATTGATTCGGCAGCACGAAATGACCCCTGTCGAGCTGGTGACGGCGTGTCTCGAGCGAGTCGAGCGCCTCCAACCCAGCCTCAATGCGTTCATCACGGTGACGCGCGAGAGCGCGTTGCAGGAGGCCGCCAGCGCCGAGCAGGAGATACTGCACGGGCAATGGAAAGGTCCGTTACACGGCATTCCCGTTGGCATCAAGGATTTCTATGACACCGCCGGGATCAGGACGACCGCCGCGTTTGAACCTTTCAGAGATCGCCGCCCCGCAAGAGATGCTGCGGGTGTCGAGAGACTGAAGCGCGCTGGAGCGATCATCGTCGGCAAAATGAACATGCATACGCTCGGCATGGGAACGACCGGGCTTGAAAGCTGCTTTGGGCCGGTGAGGAATCCGTGGAATGCCGACTACATACCTGGCGGCTCCTCGAGCGGGTCTGCGGCGGCTGTCGCAAGCGGTCTGTGCTTCGTCACACTCGATACCGACGCCATCGGTTCATGCCGCTTGCCCGCCGCGTGCTGCGGCGTCGTCGGGTTCAAGGGTACGTACGGTTTGATTGACTTGAAAGGCATCCTTGACGGGGAACAGCCGCCAGACGAGTTCATCCGATGGATGTCTCATGCTGGCATTACCACGCGAAGTGTTGAGGATACGGCTCTCGTCCTCGACGTGCTTGCGGAGCGAAGTGGCCAGACCGGCGCGATCCGGTTTCGTGAGGGCCTCGCGCGAGAGAGACCGCTCCGAATCGGCGTAGCCGACAATTTCAAAGCGGATAGAGACGTGACCGGCGCGTTTGACGATGCCGTCATCGCGATCCGCCGGCTGGGATACGCCGTGAGGAGTGCCGCGGCTCCCTTTGCTGATCTGAGCAAGGGCGTTGGCAACATCAGCAGCGATCGCCGATCGATTGCCGCGCGCGCGTTCAAAGAAATAGATGTGCTGCTCCTGCCGACCGTGCCAACCACCACTCCTTTGGTCAAGGACGCGCTCCACACCCAATCGCTGTCACCCGAGCATACTGTGTTTGCCAACTACTTCGGGTTACCGGCGGTCAGTGTTCCGTGCGGACTTGATACGCACGGCCTTCCGATCGGCTTGCAGATGGTCGCTGCGCCGTGGGACGAGACGGCGCTTCTCCAGCTGGCGCATCAGTACCAAACGGGGCCCCGATAGGGTAGTTCCCGAATTCCAGCCCGCGGTGTCCTTGCCATCAAAAGAGCGGCCGCTCGAGTGGTGCGGGCGGAGCGCCAGGCACCGTCCAGCCGATTACGTAGTACGTCGCCGGCGTCTGCCCGACGTTGGTGACGTTGTGGAGCTCGTTCGATGCCTGAAAGATGATGCCGCCCGGGCCGACGCGGCGCGTCGTGCCGCTCTGGAACGTGTCGAGCGTCCCTTCTTTGACGATCAAGAGCTCCTCGTGCTGGTGCTTGTGCGGCGGATGCGGCGACTTGCCCGGACTGAGCGTCGAGATGTGAATCTCGAGCTCGTCGAGCGTCGGCGTCGGCGCGCGCATCACCTGCCGGACGGCGCCCCAGTCGTTCGGCTTCGCGTCGGCTGTGGACCAGCCGTAAACGGTCGACTTCTGCACCTGCTTCTGGGCGACCAGCGTGGCGATCGAGCTGACGGCCGCGGCGGAGATCACAAGCACGGCGACTTGAAGCGTCTTCATGGTGGATGAGCCCATTCAGAATGTTAGCCTGAGCCCGAAGCGCATCGAGCGCTGGTCGGGCGGACCTCCGTTGCTGTCGAGCACGGCGACGATCTGTCCAAACGTCGCCGAGTCGAACGAGCCGTTCGGCCGGTCGAAGTGCGGCTTGTTCAGCACATTGAAGACGTCGGCGCGGAGTTCGCCCTTGATCCGGTGTGAGAACGACAGCAGCTTGGCGAGCGTGGCATCCAGATTGACGTACTTGGGACCGTCGAGCACGCCGTTGCGCGGAGCGTTGCCCCACGTGTCGGGTGCTGGCGCCGAGAACACCGACGTGTCGAACCACAGTTGCCCGGGTCCCGCGTTGCCGTACACGGCCGGCGTCCCGCTCACGTTCGGCCGCTGCGTGTTGCCCGGGGCGTGAAGGTTGTTGCCGTTTGCGGTGAAATTGATCGGCAAGCCCGACTGCGCGGTGAAAAAACCACTGACCTGCCAGCCGCCGAGCACCTGACTCATCGGCCCCTCGCGGAGCCACCGGCGATCGGATCCGACCGGGAGCTGATAGAGGAAGCTGACGTTCAGGCTGTGCAGGCGATCCTGGTCGGTGCGGGCCCAGCTTCGCTGAAGGTCCGCCGGCGACGCGATCGCGGTGGCGCTGCCGTTGCTGTCGCCGGTCACGTAGCTCCACCCGCGCCCCAACGTGTACGACGTCGTCACGAGCAGGCCGTTCGAGAACCGCCGGTCGAGCTTCATCTGCAGCGAGTTGTAGCTTTCCTTCAAAGGGATCCAGTCGGTCACGTTCGCGGTCTTGCCAAAGGGAATGAACAGTGGCCGATAGAGGTTGACGTTGCTGGCCGGGGCGCCGATCTGCACCGCCTGGTTCTCGGGATACTGCGTCTCGACGTTGTTGCTGTGGTTCCCGACGTAGGCAACGTCCAGCGTGAATCTTCCGGGCAATTCCCGCTGGACGGAGAGGTTGTACGTATGCAGCGATCCCTCGTGCATGTCCGGGCGCACGGCAAAAAAAGACGCGCTCTTGAGCGCCGGCGTGCTTGCGTCGACGATGCCGCTTGCAGGCACGGTGGCCAACGTGGCGTCGGGGAATCCGGCCTTCATCGACCCGGCAGGCTGAAACGAATTCACCGCCTGGGAGGTGTAATTCTGTTTGACGGGATAGTTGTAGATGTAGCTGTTATCCGGAAACGGCAGCGTGCTCAACCCGTAGCCGCCGCGTACCACCATCTTGTCGCTCGCGCGAAACGAGACTCCCGCACGCGGCCCGAAGTTCTTCCAATAGCTCTTCACGCCCGTGCTCTGCGATACGCTGCCGTATCCGGCGACCTGCAGCGTATTGGTCGCCATGTCGTAGTTCGACAGGCCGCCCTGGTCGACGAGACCGGCGAACGGCGTGTAGTACTCATGCCGCAGCCCTAGATCCACCGTCAGTTTCTTGGTGACCTCCCACTTGTCCTGGATGAAGCTGAAGAACGCCCAGAAGCGGACGCCCGGATCCGTCACCTTGAGATCGCGCTGGACGGTCGCTGGAAGGTCGAGCAGGAACGACGCGAACAGGTTCGCGAAGCCGTTGTTGGACGCGGCGTCGCTCGGCAGCGCGGTCTGCCCGGCCCTGAATTGAAATTCGCCGCGCGGCCCGCCGTTGTCCTGTGTCTGGAGGAGGAAGTCGCGCGTGTGCCGGAAGTCCTCACCGAACTTGATCGTGTGGTTCGCCTTGAGCTTCGTGAAGACGGTCGCCACTTCGACCGTCCGCTCCGAGCGATCCCAGGGCAGACTCGCGGAGAAGCCGACGAGCGGATTTCCACTCGCACTGGCGTTATTCCAGCCGCTCGCATTGAAGTCGATCCGGCTCATCCCGCTCGTCCATGGATCCACATTGGCGCCAGGGATGCCGATGTCCTTGGCGGTCGTCAGCCCGTCGCCCGGGGAGACGGCGGTATTGTGGAAGTAGCTCATGCCGGCGCGCGCCTCCATCACGAGCGTGTTGCTCCAGGTGCGCGTGTAGTTGACACCCGTGCTGTAGGTGGTATCGACGCCGGTCCCTGAAAAGTCCTTGCCGGCCCCCCCATACGCCCCGTAAATAGGCGGATCGGTCTGATTGGGACGGAGAAAGCTCACCCGCGCCGAGAGCTGATCGCTGGGGCTGATCTGAACGTTGATCTTCGTGTCGAACGAATCGTTGCTCTTCAGCCTCACGTAATCCTGCTGGAAGTTCGGCTGGCCGATGGCGGCGTCGACATTCGGCGCTGGAATATGGGAGAGAATCGCCGCCGCGATCGGGCTGATGCGATTGGCCGGCGACCAGCTGCCGGTCGCGGGGTTGTACACCTGGTTGATGTTGTTGCCGGGAAACGCCAACCGTCCCGTGCCGTCCACGTTTCCCGTCAGGGGATCGTAGATTTTCGTGGTCGACCCGCTGAAGTCGCCGTTCCTGAACGCCATCGTCGGAATCGTCGAGCGCTCGGTGCGGCCGGCGTGGTCCAGGATGTGCTGGTAGTCGCCGAAGAAAAAGAGTTTGTTCTGTTGAATCGGCCCCCCGAGCGTGAAACCGCTCTGCAAGTACTCGGTTGGAGGGTCCGTATGGCTGAAGTACCCGTTGGCCGTCGTCTTCTCGTTGTTGCCGAACGCGAAGAGGCTCCCTTTCAAGGCGTTCGTCCCGGACTTGAGCGTCACGTTCGTGATCGCCCCACCCGCGCGCCCGAACTCGGCGTCGTACGCCGTGGTCGTCACGTTCACCGTCTCAATTGCTTCCGCCGACGGGATGAGCGTCGTCAGCAACCCGGTGCGGTTGTTGTCGTCGATGCCTTCGATCTGGACGTTGTTCGCGAGGCGCGACTGGCCATTGACATTGCTCGAGAGGCTGTCCTGGGCGTTGAAGAATTCAGAGTGCGGCCGGGAGGGGCGCGTCGCGCCGGGGACGATGATCAACATCCCCTGGAAGTTGCGGTTGAAGGCCAGCGGCACCTCCTGCAGATGGATGCTCTCGATGATGCGCCCCGTGTCCGCGCGGTCAGTCTGTAAGAGCGGCGAGGCGCCGACGACAGTAACTGACTCTTCGATGGCGCCAACATCCATCCGGAGATCGACGCGCACGGTGGCGTTGACCGCCACCTCGACTCCGTCGCGAATCGTCCGTTTGAATCCGCTCAGCTCGGACACGACTCGATACCTGCCGTCTTTGAGATTTGAAAAGATGTAGTACCCCGATTCGTTGGCGACGGTGGAGTACGAGATGTTCGTGTTCACCTCGGTGATGGTGACGGTGACGCCTGGCAACGGCAGTTCTGAGGCGTCCACAACGTTACCGAGCAGCGAACCCTTTACCGCCTGGGCGGCGGCCGGTGGCGGGGAGAGCAGAGCCAGTGCAACGATCGATACGCAGACGTACGGGACGACAGACGCGCGCCTCAACAGACAGGCCATCGGAGATCCCTCCATCCTCTTGTCACGTGCACAACGTGCAATCGCGGACTCGACGTACCCGAACGCGGCCCCCGCGTTGGGGACTCTGCGGACGCTCACCACGCGCCGCTGCGCGGTGAGAAGAGTGTCAATGGCGAGAGCGCTCCGGTCTGCCCCCCGGCCGGCTCATACGTGTGCGCGAAGTCTTGCGAGATCTCGTCGGCGAGAACAGAGAGGGTGAACGAAGTGGCAGGGGAGCCCCGATTGACTCGCGACGTGAAGGCATCTTGACCCCTCCCAGGCCGCCTGTGCCACCCGCCCGCCATGCGGCCCGGCCGGGGGTGTCGGGTAAAGTCAGGCGTGTAATCGATATCATTCCGGCGTTCTGACGTCAAGGGATATCGCGCGTGGCGCGTCGCGCCGACGAGCTGTGGACGACCACGGCGGCGCGGAAGCGGCGGAGAGGTAAAGAAATCGGGGAAGGAGGGCGGTGTCCTGGGGAACCCGGCAGCCCGTCACGGGAGGACGGTGCTCTGATCAGCGCCCGTCGAATGCCGGATGATTCTCACCGGGCGTGACAGCGTGTTCAGAATGTCGACCAGGAGTTGATCGAGCGGAAGCCGTTGGCGCTGATCAAAGGCTAATGATTGTTCGACCGCTTGTCTGCGAAGCACCACGAGAACACCTCGCGGACCGTCGGGCTCAGCGCACCCAACGGAAAAGTGGCCCTCTCGCCAGGAAAGACATTCACGTCGAGCTTATCTTCCGCAGTTGGCCACCTGAAGGTTGGAGCAGTCGACAATGTTCGCGCGACGAGTGGCGCAGTTGGACCAGCCTTCGTGTACGTCGATAACTGTACGTCCGCGCGTCGGGCTGCTCCGCTACAGGAAATGGTCAACTGATAGACTGCCCGTGCACGTCCGTCGCTCCCCAGTGGCAGTTCTTGGATGGCTCGCGCGGTCACAAACATGTGGCCGTTGGACGGAGACATCATTGGATCGACGGAGAGATCGACAGTCCATCCGTTCGACACCGGCGGTTTATTCCCAACAGCCGTGGTCAGAGCCTCAACGAAGGCGTCAATAGTCTCGCGGTCCGGAACCGGATTGCCCGCGGCCATCATCGCGTCGTCGGCGGACACTTTGATTGACATCAGATGAGCGACGGCCCGATCGGGGTTGGCTGCGTCGAAGTGCTCGAGCGAGAGCCCACCTTTTCGTTGAACTGCGTTATGGCAGACCATACAACGCTTCTGAACAAGCTCGTTCTGTCGCGCCGCAGTCGTCGCGCTTGTTGCTTCCCCGGCAGCAATGCCGCGTGCGACGCAAAGTAGGCCGACTACTGCAAGCACCGGGAGGGGTGCCAATCTCATCATCTCGCTCCGTTGGGTAGATTACGCCATTCTTCCTACTCGAAGGGTCTCGGTTGCCTCCGGCCGCCGCGGTTATGACCCTCGGTCTCTGGAGACCTGCCTCGTCTCGAGGACTGAGTCGTCCGCCGCCACTCCGGTATGGGACCCAGCGTGGGACGCCACGGGGGAGGTGAGACGCGCACGACATTGTCTCGACCGACTGAGTTACGGACGCGCCAGTTATGCGGGGAGTTATTCCGCCGCAGGCGGCTTCGCCTGCGCGATGGCGGCGATGATCGCGGACCAGCGCGGTTCCGCGGTGCCGCGCAGAATCTGTCTGGCGCGCATCAGGGTCTCGGGCGTTCCGCCGAAAGGCGTCACCTTGCCCGCCAGGGCGTACATCAGCAGTTGCTCGGTGATCGTCGTGCGAAATGCCTCGGGCCGCTGCAGCAGGACCTGCCGCAGCTCGATTACGCCGTTGGTCGACGTCCCGTCCACGAACGCTCCCGACGCGTCGACCGGTCCCACCTGATCGTTTGTGCGCCAGCGACCCAACGGATCGAAGTTCTCGAGCGCATAACCCAGCGGAAAGAAGTTGCGGTGGCAGGTCACGCACGGCTGCTCGGGCAGCGCGCGCGTCTGCGGCGTGATCGGCAGCTCGGGCTTTACAGGCTGGGCACCTGGAAACGGCTGCGGCAGCGGGGCGCCGAGGAAGTGCAGCCGCACCCATTTCGATCGCGCCGCGGGCGATGTATAGGCAGCGTCGACGCCATGCTGGTGCCTCGACGTCACCATCAGAATGCTCCCCTGGCCGAGCAGTCCGGCTCGTTCCGGCGTCGACCAGGTCACGGCGCGGAACTGCGGGCCGGTGACGTTCGGGACGCCGTAATGTCTGGCGAGCTGCTCATTCATGAAGGTGTAGTCAGCACTCCAGAGCTCGAGCGGATCACGGTCATCACGCAGTTGGCTGAGCAGGAAGAGCTCGGTTTCCTTGGCAAGCGACTCGCGCAGCGACGGGTCGTAGTCGGGGAAGTACTTAGTGTCCGGGTCGGCTTTTTCCAGCTGGTCGACCTGTAACCACGGGAAGAAGAAGCGTGAGACGAAGGCACGGGCGCGATCGTCGGCGAGCATGCGGCGGATGTGACGCTTGAGAACTGCGGGGTCGCTCAGGCCGTCGCGCTGCGCGTCTTGAAGAAGCGCGGCGTCGGGCGCGCTGTTCCACAAAAGGGTAGCTAGCCGCAACGCGATCTCCTGGCTGCGAGCGACCACCGGCGGCTTCGCGTGTCCCGAGGCGTGTTCAATGGATATGAGCACGGCGTCGACCGCCGCTCGATCGGGGCGAGATGCACCGACGGGCGGCATGGTGCCGGCCTGAAGCTGACGGTAGGCTCGTGACCACAGCTCCGGTGCGGCGGACATTCCCGCTGCGTCGAACTGATCGAGCACCCTGCCGCCCGGCGCCCGCATGCGGCCGTTGTGGCAGCCGGAGCAATAGGTGTCGATCACCTTCGACGCGTCGGGACCACTCTGCCGTTCTGGCCGTTGAGCGCTGAGCGCGCTGCCGAGGACCAGTGACACCGCAAGAGCCGTGATTGGCAGAGCCTTCATGTCAGTGTCCTTTCACACAGCGATCAGGGAGCAACCGGTTTGGCCTGGAATGGCGGACTGTGGACGAGGGCCGCAATCAACGACGTCCATTGATAGTGGTTCGGCGCGGTGTCCGAAAGTACGGCGCGGACGGCCGGCATGTCCGCATATTTCGCAGGCCGGCCGAGCGCATACGCCAGCAGCCGCAGCGTCAGGGTGCTCACGAACATCTCTTGTCGATCGACCAGCGCCGCGCGCACGCCTGCAGGACCAGTGAACGCGGTGCCGTCCGGCAGCAGGCCCGACGCGTCGATCGGCGTCCCGTCGACATCTCGCCAGCGGCCGAGTGTGTCGAAGTTCTCCAGCGCGAACCCGAACGGATCGATGGCCGAATGGCAACTGGCGCAGATCGGATTCCTGGTGTGTTGATCCATCCGCTGCCGCATTGACAGCGGCGGCTCGTCGGGCTTGAGCTCCCGCAACGCGGGGATGTTCGGCGGCGGCGCCGGGGCCGCCAAGCCCAGGAACGTCTCCATCACGTATTTGCCGCGCACCACCGGCGACGTCCGATTGCCGAAGGAGGTGAGGGCCAGAATGCCGGCCTTGCCCACAAGGCCATACCGTGCTTCGTCGGACAACACCACGCGTCGAAACTGGCTGCCGGTGACGCCGGCGATGCCATAGTGCTGGGCCAGCCGGTCGTTGACGAACGAGTAGTTCGCAGTCAACAGATCGACCACGCTGTGGTTGTCGCGAACCTGGCTGGCCAAGAACAGATCGATCTCGCGCCGGAGAGCGTCGCGCAGGCCGGCGTCGATGTCTGGAGACGCGAGGTTGAGCCTGTCCAGGCTATCGAGCCGCAACCACTGGCTAAAGAACCTTGTCAGCATTGCCGACGAGCGGTCATCCGACAGCATCCGCCGGACCTGTCGTTCCACGGCGGACGAGTCCCGTAGATTGCCGCGAGCCGCCGCCGTCAGGAGGTCGCCGTCCGGCTCGCTGTTCCACAGGAACCTGGCCAGTCGAATCGCCAGCTCGCGATCATCGATCGAATCAGCGATGGCGGGTCTCCGATTCGCCGAGTCCCTGTGGTCGATCGCCGCTTCAACAGCCGCGCTGAATGCCACCGCGGTGGCCGGGGCAGGCCTCGAGACGCCGCGGCTGGGATGCAGGCCGCTTCGCACCTTACGGACGACTTTTTCGCCGAGTTCCGGATGATTGCCGAGCGTCGAGACGTCGAACCCGGCCACCGAAACACCCGCGGTCTTGAGCGCGTCGTTGTGGCAGGCCGCGCAGTAGGTGTTCAGCAACGCGCCCGCAGCCTGATCGTTCATTCCCGCTCGCGCGGCGACGGCCGTCACCGCGGGTCCTCGGCTGGGCGTGTCCACGGCGTTCGATGATGTGTCGACCAGGAGTCGCGGAGGGGGCAGCGCCATCACTGGCCCATCTGGCGCGATGCGGTCGAGCGCGACGGACGGCAGGAGCGCCATTGCCTCGATCGCCGACGGGCGGAGCGCGCCGAGCGACAACACGCCGACGCAGGCCAGGATGCCGAACGACACGCAGAAGACTCGTGACGGCAGTCGTCGGGTCAATGTGTCGTCAAGAATTGCGCGGACGCGATCGTGCAGCCGCGAGCGCCGCTTCACGGCCAGGGTGGCCCAACCAGGCGCGCTCACGACCTGTGACGCGCGCACGATCTCACAGAGGTGATCGGCGTAGTCCGATGCCGGCGTGCCGGCTTTCAACACCTGGTCGTCGCAGGCTTGTTCCTGCTCGGCGCGCAGTCTCGCCACTGCCATCCACGCCAGGGGATTGAACCAGTGGACGACCTGTGCGACCTGTGCGAGGAGCTGCGTCTGACAGTCATGGCGCGTGACGTGCGCGAGCTCGTGGAGCAGGACGATCTTTCGCCGAGCGGGGTCCCACGCGTCGGCTTCGGGTGACAGCAGGAGTGTCGGCCGCAGGATGCCGCAGGCGACCGGAACACCGACCCGAGTGGACATGCGCAGCGCCACGTCGCGCGTCACGCCGAGGGTCTGCGCCGCCTCGTGCTTCACGGCCAGCCAGTCCGCGGCGACAACCGGTGTCGACCGGCGCGCGATCCAGAGCGCCCAGCTCAATCCGGCAATCAGCCTGAGCGCGGCGAGAACGGCGCCCGCTGCCCACACCCCCACGATGAGCACGGGCCAGGTGAGCGCGCCCGTCCACGTGAACGATTGCGCCGACGTCAAGCGCTGCGCGCGCGGTTTCGGCGGTGGCCGCGAGGGGTCAACCGGCGCATGGCTGGCCACCCGCGTCGTCGCCGGCCACACGTCGGCGCTGGCAAACGGTGAAGAACCTTGAGAGGACAGGCGAAAGACCGCGCTCGCGCGCGCCGCCCACATTCCCGGGACAACCGCGACCCGCCACGCCGGGCCAAAGAGCATCAACACTGGCAGCAGCACGAGGCCTGCAACGGCTGCCAGCCACACGAGATGGCGGGTGGACGCTGAGGACCGGGCCGACATCGCGCGAGTTACCGCCCAGGCGACGACCAGCACGAGCGAAGCCTTCAGCGTCATCTCGAGCAGAAAGGGTCCGGACATGCGCCTTACTCTCCTCGCCGTTTGGCCTTGTCGACCAGACGCCGCAGCTGCGCCAGTTCATCGGCATCGAGCTCGCGGGCGGAGAGTTCGAAGAGGGCGGCCATGACTTGCGAGGCGGAGCCGTCAAAGAACGTGTTGATCACGTGTCGAAGGGCGGACCGCTGCGCGGTGTCGCGCTTGACGGTGGGGACGAACACGTAGCGCGGGCCGTCCTGTTCGTGGCGGATGTGGCCCTTCTCTTCAAGGATGCGCAGCATCGCCCTGACGGCGGAGTAGCTGGGCGGATCGGGAAGGCCCGCGAGCACGTCGGCCGCGGTCGCTTTGCCGTCGCGATACAGGATGTCCATCACCTGCCGCTCACGCCGGCTCAGATCAGTGACCCGCGGGCGCATCAACAGCAACTCCTTTGGCGGCTGCGTGAGAAAGAATGCTTGCCGTGTCTTTGTCGACCATGCTAAAAAAACAGCATCGTGCTGAATTCATAGCACTACCAGGACGCCCTGTCAACGGCCAAAGATGATCTGTCGCACACTCACCGCTGCTCTGTGGTTCGGCGCGCTCCTGCTGGTGGTGTGGTGCATCCCGATCCGGGCGCAGACCGCCGCAGGGCGCTTAATCATCGACGTGGTCGATTCGGGCAACCAGCTGGTGCCGGGCGCGACCATCACCGTGATGCGCGACGGTCAGCCTCCACGGACCTCCGTCGCCGACGGGGCTGGCCAGGCCCAGTTTCCGGCGCTGCCGGCCGGCACGTACTCCGTTACCGCGTCGCTGCAGGGATTTCAGGACGCCGTCGCGGTGACCGCGCGCGTGCGGAACGGCGCCGATGCGCGCGTGACGGTCAGGCTCGGGGCGCCGACGTTCAATGAAGTGGTCACGGTCGGCGCGGCGTCCAGCGCGCCGCCGCCCGAAACCAGCGTCGCCAAGGACGCGCTCCTGCAGCTGCCGCCGGACCCGGATGTCCTGCAATCCACGATCGACGCGCTGGGCGGGTTCGGGAGCACGGTCCGCGTCGACGGGCTGACGTCGGGCGGGCTGCCGCCGGCATCCACCATCCAGCAGATTCGAATCCGCCAGAACAGCTACGACGCGGAGTTCCACGACGCAACGCCCGCGTTCGTCGAGATCATCACCAGCAGCAAGCCGATGCCGTGGCAGCGTGTTCTCGGCGTCAGCGATCGGGCGGGAGCTGTGCAGGCGCGCAACGCGTTCAACCCCGACGCTCCGTCCGCGCAAGCGGAATATGGGTACGTGAACGCGAACGGCAACCTCGCCAATCGCGCGAGCGTCGTGTTCTTCGGCAACTACAACGGCCAGACCGAGGATCAGCCGCTGGTCGCGCAGACTCCGTCGGGGCCCGTGCGCGGGCTGGTGCATAACCCGTCGCACTACTCCTTCAGCACGCTCCGCATCGGCCTGGACGACTGGCATCGTCAAACGCTACGGATCGAGGGCGATTATCAGGATCAGGGCATGAACAACGTCGGCGCGGGCGGGTTCAACCTGCCCGAGCGCGCCTACGATCGCGACGTCACGACCGTCAGGCTGCGGGGATTCTGGACCGAACCGCTGGCGAATGGCGCGAGCCAGGTACTCCGCGTGCAGCTACAGCACCAGCGGGAGACCGACACGCCGGTGAGCACGGCGCCCGCGCTCGTGGTGCTCAACGCGTTCTCGTCGGGAGGCGCGCAGTTCGGCGGCTCACGCACGACCAATCAACTGGAGCTCACCGACGTGCTCACCAAGCCGGTAGGGCAGCGCCAGGTGTGGCGCGCCGGCCTGTTATTGTGGCACGGCGACTACGACAGCTCGATCGTCTCGAACGCGGGCGGCACCTTGACGTTTTCTTCCCTCGACGCCTACGTCGCCGGGCGGCCCGCGACCTACACGCAGCGGGTGGGCTCGGCGATCTGCTGCTTCGGCGTCACGCAGCTCGGCATCTGGGCGCAGGACGACATCGCGGTATCCAAGACGGTGAACCTTGCAGTGGGCCTGCGGCAGGAATCGGAATCCGTGATTGGCGGGGCGGTGCATCTCGCGCCGCGCGCTCAGATGGATTGGTCGCCGGCAGCCCATAAGCGCACGACGCTGCGTGTCGGCGTCGGCGTCTTCTATAGCTGGCTGAGTCCCGGCGATTTCGAACAGACCGTGCGGGTAGACGGCGTCCACCAACACGATGTATTGATCGTCGATCCCCCGTTTCCGAACGCGTCCGGCGGGACGACAAGCGCCCTCCCGCCCTCCGGACGCTACCTCCTCGGTCCGGACCTCACGCTGCCGCGGACCGTGCGATCGTCGGCCGGCATCGACGAGGCTGTCGGCGCGCTCTTGCTTCACGCCGACTATGCACATGCGACCGGCACCCACCTCTTCCGCGGCGACAACCTGAACGCGCCCAACGAGGCCGGCCTCCGCCCCGATCCAACGTTCGCGAATGTCATCGCCGTCATCTCGACTGGCGAGGCGCGCAGCGACACGTTGTCGGCTTCAGCGACCTACACCGACCCGAAGCACGGCCGGTTTCTCCGCGTGAACTACACGTTCGCGCACGCTTACAACAACACGGACGGTGCGTTCTTCGTGCCGGTCGATCAGGCGCATCCCGAGGCGGAGTGGGGGCCGAGCAGCCAGGACGTTCACCATCGCATCGGCGGCAATGTCTCGGACATCGTCGGGCCGCACCTGAGTGTCGGCTCCTATTGGAACTTCAGCTCTGCGCCGCCCTACACGATTACGACGGGGCTCGACCCAAATGGCGACGGGATCTTCAACGAGCGGCCAGCGGGCGTCGGCCGAAACTCGGCCCGCGCGTTCTCACAGTTCGACCAGGGCGTGTTCCTCGGCTGGCAATGGCCGCGGTACACGTTCGCGCCGGACAAGCCCCCGCGACGGCGTGTGCAGCTGGCGCTGTCCGCGAGCAACGTGTGGAATCGCGTGAACCGGACGGTGATCAGCGGGGTGCTTTCGTCACCGTTCTTCGGACAGGCCGTGAGCGCGGCACCGCCGCGTCGCGTCTACATCGGTATCAATACCATTTTCTGAGGTGTCGTTCCGCTGGATGACCGGACAGTATAGCGCCCGGTACATGTTAGTAGACGTCCGTGTCAGAAGCCGGCGCAAGTTGGGTGACCTGCCCCCAGTTAGCCGCTACGCCATGAATGAGGCCCTCCATTCTTCTTTCAAAGTGAGAGGATTGCGAACGGCGACCGGTGATCGCCCTAGCAGTTGCGTTTACCGCGCCAACTGCCGTCGACGCCGGTCTCGCCTTCCTTGTGGTGGTCGTGACGGGCTTCTTCCTGATTGGGCACGCTCTTCCGGCCCACTATCGAGGTCGCCTGTGCTTCTTCGATGTGCGGGAGCTTGATGCACGCCGGGGATGGATCCCGAACGTGCGCGGCAGCAACGACGCGTTTCCCTCCAGGGAATGTACCGGGAATGAGAACGGGCTAAATAGAGCTTAACGGCCCTCAACAGGGCCAGTCGCGCCGCAGCGGACAGGAGCCGTTTTTCAGCGATTCAGGCCAGTGTTACTGGAGACTCCGGGAAAAAGAATGGTGGACGGCAGGAGGCTCGAACTCCCGACCTCCGCGTTGCGAACGCGGCGCTCTCCCAACTGAGCTAGCCGCCCACTGGTGGAACAGCAAGTCTAGCATGGGCTGCTACACTCGATCGAATGACCAGCATCAAACGTATCGGCATTCTGACGGGCGGCGGTGACGCGCCTGGGCTGAACGCCGTCATCCGCGCCGTCGTGAAGTCCGCCTGGAACAGTGGCATCGAATGCGTCGGCCTCGAGGACAGCTTCGACGGCCTCATCGAGCCAGACCGGTCGCGCGTCCTGACGCCACGCGAGGTGACCGGCATTCTTCGACTCGGCGGCACGATTCTCGGCACGACCAACCGCGGGAACCCGTTTGCCTATCCGGTGAATACCACCGAAGGCACCCACGACTACTCCGACCGCGTTGTCGAAATGTTCGGGCGTATGGCCCTGGACGCGCTCATCGTCATCGGCGGCGACGGCACACTCGCCATCGCGCACGCGTTCGGTTCCAGAGGCGTGTCGATCGTCGGCGTTCCCAAGACGATCGACAACGACATTGTCGGCACAACGAACTGCTTCGGCTTCGATACGGCGGTGGCGTTCGCCACCGATGCGATCGACCGCCTGCACACAACGGCCGAAGCGCACCGCCGCATCATCGTCGTCGAGGTCATGGGCCGCTACGCCGGTTGGATCGCGCTGTACGCGGGCGTTGCGGGCGGCGCCGACGCGATCCTGATTCCCGAGATCCCGTTTGATATCGCCACCGTCGCGGAGCGCCTCCGTGAGCGCGACCGGTGGGGCGCCAAGTTCAGCATCGTGGTTGTTGCAGAAGGGGCGTGTCCGAAGGACGGCGTGCGCTCACTCATCGCGGCAGCGCACGATGGCTACGTCGAGCGCCTGGGCGGCATCGGCGCCCAGGTGTGCGAGGCGCTGGCGCGCGAGACGGGAAAGGAGACGCGGTCCGTCGTGCTCGGACACCTCCAGCGCGGTGGCGCGCCGACCAGCTTCGACCGCGTGCTGGCTACGCGGTTCGGCGGTCTGGCCGTTGAGCTCGTCAAGCGGGGGGAATTCGGAACGATGGTGGCGTTCGATCCTCCCGACATCGTGGCCCGGCGGCTGGATGACGTCGTGGGGAGAATCAAGACCGTGCCGCTCGACAACGACCTGCTGCTGACGGCGAAGGCGTTGGGCGTAACGTTTGGGAACTGAGAGTTGATGCGCGTCATGCGGCAAGACGATGGCTCGGAAGGGCAGGTTCGCGCGGTTCGCCGGGTTCTCGGCGTTCTGGCGGTAACCCCGCGAACCCTAAACATAGCTCCCGGCCAGGACATCGAGGTACTTGAGAGCGCCCCCGGTGTTGAACAGCACGACGGACTCGTGCGATTTGATCGAACCGCCGTCCACGAGCTGTTTGATAGCAGCGAGCGCCGCACCGCCTTCGGGCGCGGCGCTGATGCCCTGATGCTTGCCGATCGACAGCATCCCATCGACCATCACGGCATCCGGGACGGCCAGCGCAGTGCCGCCGCTCTCGCGAATGGCACGAAGAATCAGGAAGTCGCCGATCGCGCGCGGCACCCGCAGGCCGTCCGCCAGCGTGGCGGCGTCAACCCATGGCTCGGCCCTCTCCGCGCCCTGGGTGAACGCGCGGACGATCGGCGCGCAATGCTCGGCCTGGACGGATACCATCCGCGGCCGCCGTCCGGGCTTCACCCAGCCGATGCGCTCGATCTCCTCGAAGGCCTTCCACATGCCGACCATGCCAGTGCCGCCGCCCGTCGGGTAGATGATCCAGTCGGGCCACGTCCAATCCATCTGCTCGGCCAGCTCGTACGCCATGGTCTTCTTCCCCTCGATGCGATACGGCTCCTTGAGCGTGGAGACGTCGTACCACCCGAGCGGCTTCCCGGTCTCGGCGGCCATTCGGCCGGCGTCGGTGATGAGCCCGTCGACGAGCGTGACGTGCGCGCCATAGAGGCGGCACTCGTCAACGAATGGGCGCTTCGCGTCCTTCGGGATGAAGACCTCGCACGTGAGGCCAGCGGCGGCTGAATAGGCGGCGGCGGCATCGCCGGCGTTGCCTGCGGTCGGCAGCGCGACGGTCCTCGCGCCGAGATAGCACGCGCGCGTGATGGCGGCCGACAGGCCGCGGGCTTTGAACGAGTTCGTCGGATTCAGGGACTCGTCCTTCACGTACAGCCGATCGAGTCCGATCGCGGATCCCAGGGCCTTGGCGTGCACGAGCGGTGTGAAACCTTCGCCGAGCGTGACCGGATGTTCGCCGTCGAACAGCGGCATCAGCTCGCGATACCGCCACATGTCGGGCGCGCGGCCCTTCAGCGACTCGCGCGACCAGCGCCGGGCGCGCTCGAGATCGTAGCGGGCGAGCAGCGGCGCACCGCACTGGCAGAGAAAATGTGGCTCGTGGGGATCGAGCGGCGGAGCGCCGCACGGAACGCTGCACTCCAGATGGGTGAACAGGGACATGGACTACTTTCCAAGAAGATCCTGGTCCTTCTTCTTCTGCAGCTCGTCAATTTGACGGATGTGACCGTCGGTCAGCTTCTGCACTTCGTCCAGGCCCTTCCGCTCGTCGTCTTCGGAGATCTTGTGATCCTTGAGCAGCTTCTTCAGCCGCTCGTTCGCGTCCCGGCGCACGGCGCGGACGCTGTTGCGTCCTTCCTCGGCCAGCTTGTGGACATGCCGCGAGAGCTCTTTGCGCCGCTCCTCGGTGAGCGAGGGGATGGGGATGCGCACGACCTTGCCGTCGTTTGCGGGGTTCAGCCCCAGATCGGACGCCCGGATGGCCTTCTCGATCGCGGCGAGCTGTGATGGATCGAACGGCTGCGCAATGATGAGCGAGGGCTCGGGAACCGAGAGGCTGGCGAGCTGATTGAGCGGCATCTTCGATCCGTACGCGTCTACGTGGATCGGATCGAGGATGGCGGCCGAGGCGCGGCCGGTGCGCACTCCCGCGAGCTCGTGCCGCACGTGCTCGGCGGCGGTCGTCATGCGCTTGGTGACTTCGCCGAACAGGCTCTTGAGGTCGTTCACGTCCATGCAGCTGTCCCTGCCTTCTTCACACCGTGACCAGGGATCCGATCGGCTCCCCCGAGACCGCCCGCT
>DASZFS010000329.1:0-13129 GCA_035939575.1 Vicinamibacterales bacterium
CCTAACGACACTGTACGGTCCTTGAGAATCTTGATCTTGGGGCGAGGCAACTGCACGCGGCCATGAGTCTTCGGCCCGTCTCACAGTCTTCAACCCGCCTCAGAGCCTCTTTCTTGTCCTACCGCCGAGGCCTGCCGAGCCAACGGAAAAAAAGAATCACCACGACCGCCGGGATGAACGGCCCCCACCAGACGTTGAGTCCGAACGCGTTCAGCGTACTCGCCCCGCCTTTGACGAACGCCATGATCGCCGCGGCCCACGCGAGCGCGCTGACGAGATTCAACGTGCTGAACTTGAGGGGCCGCATCCCCGCGTAGGCACACGCGATCGGAATCGCCGTCCGCAGCCCCGGCAGGAAGCGGCTGACCAGCACCAGTCCGGTCTCGTTGCGCTGCACCTGGCCGCTGACTGTGTCTCGATAGCGGCCGAGTTTGGGAAAACGGTCCAGCCAGTGGATGCGGCCGCGGAGGAGATAGAACCAGATCTGGTCGCCCGTCGAGCCACCGAGCGCGCCGAGGATCAAGACAACCGGCCAGTAGAGCTTTCCGTTGACCGCGTCAGCCGCAGCCTTGCTGTAATAGATCTCGCCTTCGAGGACCGCGGCGACGTAGATGGCGAGGTAGGACAGCATGATCCCGTCATGGCAGCTGGCTGATGGAGAGACGGCTAACGGCTGACCGCGAGCACGGAGCGAACGACGCGGGCAACCCGCTGCGCCTGCTCGTCAGTGAGCGTTGAGTACACCGGAATCTGCATGGCCTCGGCCGCCCGCCTCGCGCCGGGCGCTCCGGCCGGCTCCACCCGGCACGCCGCGAAAAGATCCATGTCGCTGCACACATCCACGTGCAGCGTCTCGATGTCCACGCCGCGGCGCACGCAGCGCACGACGAGCTCGTCGCGCTTCGGCGCGTACACGCAGTACTGATAGTACACGTGCGTTCGCTTCGCCGGGACCGCCGGCACGCTGACGCCGTCGAGCCCGGCCAGAGCCCGGTCCATCACGCCGGCGTGGCGCCGCGTACGGTCGGTCCAGCCCTCGAGCTGCTCGAGCGCAGCGAGGCCGATCGCAGCCTGCACGTTCGGGAACCGCTCGGGGTATGACTCAGGCAGCGGAGTCAGCGATCGAATCTCCTCCCAGAGATAGACGTCGGGGTTGGCGCCGATGAGCGACGAGACCCACAGGATGGGAAACGCGCTGACCGTGAACACGTCGGGCCGGATGAAGATCCGCTGCAGCTTGCCGATGAGGAGCCGGTTCTCGACGCGCTTCCGGTCCGGCCACGGCTCCCGCTCCGCGAGCTCGCGCACCAGTGCCGCCACCGCGGGATCCTGAACGAGGGCAAGGCCGCCGCCGTAGCAGTTGAGCGGCTTCAACGTCTGAAAGCTGAAGAATCCTGCGTCGCCGAACGTGCCGACCGGCCGCCCGTCGTAGGTCGCGCCGAGCGCGTGCGCGCAGTCTTCGATCACGCGCAGGTGGTGGCGCCGGGCGATCGCCATGATGGCGTCCATGTCGCACGGCAGGCCATAGAGGTGCGTGGGGACGACCGCCCGCGTCTGCGGCGTGATCGCGCGCTCGAGCGCCGCGGGGTCCATCGTGAACGTGGCGGGGTCAACGTCGGCGAACGCGACCTTGAGGCCAGCCACCCTCGCGAGTTCGGGAACCACCCAGAACGTGAGCGCCGGCAGAACGATCTCGGCGCCGGCCGGGAGGTCGAGCGCTTTGAGGATGTAGTAGAAGGCCATCCGGCCGTACGAAGCCGTGATGGCCTGCGCCGGCGCCACGCCGGCGCGCCGCGCGAACGCCGCTTCGAACTGCGCGATCTGAGGACCCTGGATGAATTCACCGCGGGCCTTGCAGCCCGTGATGATCTGTTCGGTGTTGGGAAGGGCGCGCGCGCCGTAGCGGGAGATAGCCGTGAGCATTTACCCGCGGGGGCCTTTGCCCCCCTGCCCCGCCTGGCCCCGAGTCAGCATGCCACGGGTCGTGAGATGTCGGCAATCTCCTCGCGCGTGTGCCGCTCGTTCACCCGGCGGTCCATGCGGCTCACCCACTCGCGCACCGCGCCGTTCTGGATCTTCAGGAAGTTCGCCAGGTACGACGGCCGCATGTAGAAGCGCGTATACGCGGCGCCGAGCAGGAACTGCAGCTCGCGCTCGGTCAGGTTCGGGTGCCGGAACGTCGGCGTGTAGCCATCGAACCGCTCCCAATCGGTCTCCACCAGCAGCGGCTCCATCTGCTTGAACATCGGCGTGCCGGGATACGGCGTCAGGATCTTGAACTGCGCGAACGTCGACCCGAGATCGGTCGAGTAGTCAATCGTCGCCGAGATCGAGTTCCAATCATCCTGGAGGAATCCAAGGACGTAGAACGCCGCCGTCACGATGCCCTTCTTCCGGCAGTGATCGATGATCTCGCGCTGGTGCGTCTGCGGGATCGGCCGGCGGCCCGATTTCTTCAGCGTCGCCGGGTCGAGCGATTCGACGCCGAAGCTCATCGCCCGGAAGCCGGCGGCGTACAGCCGGTCGAGCAGGTCGATGTCCAGTCGGTCGAGACGCGTCTCGGCCTCGAACGTCAGCGTCAGGCCGCGCGCCAGGATCGTGTCGCACAGCTCGACGACGCGATCGCGCTGCTCGGTGAACAGCGGATCGCGGAAGATCACGTACGGCCGGCGCACCTGGTCGCAGAGTCGCTCGATCTCGTCGACGATGTTCGCGATCGACCGGCTGCGATAGCCCGCGAGAATACGGTGCGGGCAGTACGTGCAGAACTCCGGGCAGCCGCGGCTGGCGAGCAGCGGGTAGCCGCCGCCGACCGGACGCGACGACCACTTGATGCCGAACTTCCGGCTGCGATCCTCCGTGACCAGATCCCACCTCGGGAACGGCAGCGCGTCGAGATCGTCAATCTGCTCGCTGACGACGGTCCCCTGCGGGATGAGGCCCTGGGCGATCCGCATCACGCCCGCCTCGGGCTCGCCGTTGAGGATGAAATCGCAGTGGTCGGCGAAAAGCTGCGGCATCTTCGAGGCCGTGATGCCGATGAAGCCAACCTTGACGCCGCGCGTGCGCATGGCGTCCGCCCACGCGGTCTCGCGCGTGTGATCGACCATCGACGACAGCACGAGCGCGACGTCAATGTCTGCGGCGGCCGACGTGTCGTCGCCCCCACGCGTCCAGAGCACCTCGTGCCCCGCGCGTGCGAGAATGGCCGCGATGTAGGCCATGTGGACGCTTGGGACGTCGTGGAACTGCCGCTTCAGGTAGGCAATCACGCCCGTCACCCGCGAGAACGGCGTCAGCCGCGACCCGTAGCCTCCAACGACCGTATCCTTGCTGACGAACCCGCGGTCAGACTTCAGGTCTGCAAGAAGAACCCGCATCAATCACCTCAATTTGACGAAACCGCCAGGAGCCGTGAAACGATGTCAGGCGTGAATGGGCGGTGGGCCGCGCTGCGACCGAGGTGAAAACGGGATGGTGAAGGGGTGCTGCTCCGGAGCATCGACAAACAGCCCGAGCGGCCGGAGAGTGAAAATGGGATGCGCGCCGACGTGCGCCGCCGGAGCGTCGTCCTGAATCGCCAGGTCATCGCC
Source organism: Vicinamibacterales bacterium (assembly GCA_035939575.1). GTDB lineage: Bacteria > Acidobacteriota > Vicinamibacteria > Vicinamibacterales > CAVVIG01 > DATKHR01. The sequence goes on from DASZFS010000329.1 coordinate 3,594, forward strand.
CGGCGACGCGAGCGGCCGCCGGCCGATCGTCAGCACGCGGACGCGATCGATCCGCGACCGCCGCGGCAACTTCGCCACCGGGCCGCCAACCGCCAGCGGTTGGCGGACGATGGCCTTGAGCGCCGACGGCTCGGGGCGATTCGGATCGCAGATGGCGACCCGTACGGGTGGCGTCGTGTGCCTCAACGTCTGCCGCAACGCCTGCCTGGTGCCGTGCCGGGGCGCTTGCGCCGCTTCGCTCGGGCACACCCAAAGGGCAAGAAGCAGCAACACGTTGCCGCCCTTTAGGAGTCGCCGAAGGGTCAGAGGTCCGAAGCTCATGAGCAAGTGGCTGAGCCGGCTGGAATTTGGTCCTCACTATTCCACAGGGGTGGTACCGACCGCAACATCTCTAAGCACTTATAAACTATACGCTTCTTACGAATGACTCGGAAATTTCACATGTTCGCTTTATCTTCGTCAAAAATTGATGTCCTGGTCGTCGGTGGCGGGCCCGCGGGAGCGACCGCAGCCCGATTTCTGGCCCTGAACGGGGCCCGCGTCCGCCTCCTCGATCGATCTGTCTTTCCAAGAAACAAGCCGTGTGGAGGTGGCATCAGCGCGCGCGTCCTGAAACGATTTCCTTATCTCGTTTCGTACCTCGATCGGATCGGCACGCACTACCTGTCGCGTCTGCGTCTCGAAGGCCCCGACGGCGACTCGACGATCGTCGAGTCCGACGAGCCCGCCGCGCTCATGATTCGGCGCGTCGAGTTCGATGCCCTCTTGCTGTCCCTCGCGGTCGACGCGGGCGTCGAGGTCATCTCCGGCGCAGATGTCGTTCAGGCAGCCGCACATGACAACCGTGTATCGCTCGTCGCGCGCGACGGCCGCACGTTTTCCGCGCCCGTCGTGATCGCCGCCGACGGCGTTCACAGCGTCGTCGCGCGGCGCCTGGGCCTCAACCCCGGATGGCCCGCGGCATCGGTGGCGCTGGACATGATGGAGGAGACGCCCCGCGCGCAGCTGCGCGACGTCGACCCCTCGACGTTGTGGGTGGCCTACGGATTCAACCCTGACGCACCATCAGCCATTCGCGATGGCACACGGGCGCACGAGGGTTACGCGTACATCTTTCCCAAGCGCGACCACGTCAACATCGGGGTGGGCTATGTGCTGTCGCACTACCGCGCCGCAGTCGATCGGGCGCCGTACGAGTTGCAGCAGGAGCTGGTCGGTCGCCTCCGCAGGCGCGGCATAGTCGAAGGCAGTTCCGTCCGGCAGAACTTCACGCCGTTCATCATTCCCGTCGGCGGACCGCTCCGCAGGCCGGGCCGAGGACGGGTGCTTCTCGCCGGCGACGCTGGCGGATTCGTCAACGGCGTCACCGCAGAGGGCATTTATTACGCAATGGTAACCGGCGAGCTCGCTGGCCGCGCGGTCGCCGAACGTTCCGCTGGAGTAGGTGCCGTAGGTGCCGCCACCGGCATCGCTGACGCCTACAAGCGCGCCTGCGATCACGAAATTGGCACCGAGCTGCGTGATTCGGTATTAATCCAACGCTATCTGTTTGCGGATCGGCGCCGGATTTCCCGGATCGTCGCCGGCGCCCCCCAGGAGAGAGTCGTGACCCGTTTGATTCTTGACCTCGCCACTGGACGGCGGCCGTACAAGAATGTCCGGCGGCGAATTCTGGTCCGCATGCCAGCCGTCGCGGCGAGATTTGTCTGGGAGCGGTGGCGTCAACGGCGCTACGATTACCGCTGAGGACACTCGAGGATGCCTGGGGGCGCGAACACTCAACAAGTCGAGCACCTGCTCCGGCGGGCGGGATTTGGTGCCAGGCCGGATGAGCTCACGTTCTACGGCGGGATGACGACGGGCCAGGCCGTCGACGCGCTCCTCAACTACACCGACATCCCGGACGACGTGGACGATTCCATCGGGAAGCCGGGTTTCGCCGGGACGGCCACGCGTGGCGTGTTTTCTCCGCAAACGAACATCACCGACTCGCGGCAGCGGTGGGTGTTTCGGATGGTTCACACGAACCGTCCGCTGCAGGAGAAGATGACGCTCTTTTGGCATAATCATTTCGCCACCGGTTACACGAAGATTGCCGGCGCGCTCGGCGCCACGGAAGGCGCGCGCTACCTCGCGGCCAAGGCAACGGAAGACCCAGGCCTGGTCCGCGGCCAGATGGAGATGTTGCGCGACAACGCCCTCGGCAACTTCCGTGACATTCTCGTCGCCATCGCTAAGGACACGGCGATGCTGGTTTGGCTCGACGGCCGCACCAACACCAAGACAAAGCCTCAGGAGAATTTCGCCCGCGAGGTCATGGAGCTTTTCACGGTTGGCGTAGGCAACTACACGGAGCCCGACGTCTACGCCGGCGCCCGCGTCTTCAGCGGCTGGAACCTCCAGCACCTCGGCTCGGCAATGGACGGCTCGCAGCACTACGAGTTCATCTTCAACGCCGGCCAGCACGACACGGCGTCCAAGACGTTCAGCTTCCCGGTCTACCCCGACGGCGGCAAGACGATTCCCGCGCGCGCCGCGTCCGACGGGCTGCAGGACGGCATCGACCTGCTCAACGGGCTCGCCGCCAATCCCAACACCGGTCGCTACCTGGCTGGCAAGCTGTGGCGCTTCTTCGTCAGCGAGTTCCGCGCACCCGATCCCGGCTTCGTGGATACCGTCGCATCGACCTACCTGCAGAGCCGGTATGACATGCGCGCCGTGATCCGCGAGGTGTTGCTGTCGTCCCAGTTCTGGGATCCGTCCTCCTATTGGGCGCGGTATTCGTGGCCGGTCGAGTTCGTCGTGCGGGCGCTGAAGGACGTCGGCTGGAGCGGCTTCTCGGTGGACACGTCGCTGACGCCAATGGCGAACATGGGTCAGACGCTCTTCGAGCCGCCGAACGTCGCAGGCTGGCCAGCCGGCCAGACGTGGTTCGCGACCGGCGCCATGCTGGCGCGCATGAACTTCGCGTCCACGCTCGCCGCGAACCAGAAGTTCAACCTCGCGAACACGGTCAAGGCTGCGAGCGTGAACCGGACGCCGGACGCCTTGCTCGCGTACTTCCTGGACAAGATCGCCAGCGCGCCGCTCGACAGTGGCGTGGCGGCCGAGCTCGGCAACTATCTGCGCGCGACCGGCGCGTGGACCGGCAGCGATGCGCAGTTGCAGGCCAAAGCACCCGGCCTCGTGCACCTCCTCGCAGGATCGCCGGAATATCAGCTGTGCTGACGATATGCAGTTCACACGACGCCAATTCGTAAAAGGAGGCGTGGCCGCGTTCACGGTCACGTTCGCCGCGCCGGAATTCCTGTCCGATCTGGCGCGTGCGCAGGGCGTGCACACGCGGAATCTCGTCATCCTCTATCTGAGCGGCGGCAACGACTCGCTCAGCATGCTGATTCCCTACAACGACCCGTCGTACTACAGCCGGCGTCCGACCATCGGCATCCCCGCCGGGCAGGTCCTCCAGATTGGCAGTGACTCGTCGAACGTCGCGCTCGGCCTGCATCCGCGGCTGACCGGCCTCAAGCAGATCTTCAATCAGGGACAGCTCGCGCTCGTGCAGCGGACTGGGTACGACAACCAGTCGCGCTCGCACTTCCTCGGCACCGACATCTGGTCAACCGCTGATCCGAACAACTCGCAGGAGTTTGGCTGGGTCGGCCGGTACCTCGATTCGCTGCCTTCGCCCGTGGACCCGCTGATCGGGTGGAACACGACCAGCTCGCTGCCGCATGTGCTGCAGGCAGGGCACACCGGCGTGCCCGCGATCTCGAGCCCCGCCGGCTACGCGTTCAACAGCCCGAACACCGGGTCGGAGGCAACGGCCGAGCGCGCGAGCGCGGTCAGAATCTCGTCCCACGTGCCGGTGGATCGGCCTGAGCTCGCCTTCGTGTACGGCTCGTCGCGCGAAGCGATGGCGACGCTCGACCGCGTTGCGACCGTCGCTCAGTACACGCCGTCAACCGCCTATCCCAATACCGGGTTCGGACAGGCGATGCGCGCCGTCGCCGGCGCGATGGCGAAGAGCATCGGCACGAAGGTGTTCTACGTCACGACCGGCGGCTTCGACACGCATTCGGCGCAGAACCCGAACGGGACCAACGGTGCCTACTACAACTTGATGGCGACGTTGAACGATGGGCTGCTGGCGTTCTACACCGACCTGAAGAATCAGGCGCTCCTCGACGACACGCTCATCGTGTCGTTCTCAGAGTTCGGCCGCCGGATCAGCGAGAACGGCAGCCAGGGCACCGACCACGGCGCCGCGTCCGCGATGCTCGTCCTCGGCGGTCGCGTCAAAGGCGGCCTGTACGGCACGGCGCCCAACTTGAACACCGACCCCAAGAACCCGACGCTCGAGAACAGCGCAGGTGACGTTCATTTCGAGACCGACTTCCGCTCCGTCTACGCACAGATCATCGACAACTGGCTGGGAGCCAGTTCCGCAAACATCTTGGGCGGCAGCTTCCAGAAGCCTGGGCTGTCGTTCATCTGAGCCTGGCCCGTCCCCCCTGTGCCTCCCATCAAGCGAACCAAGTTCAAGCTCGCGCCCGAGCAGCTGCTCGAGATGTTCTACTGGCTGAAGCTGATCCGCGCGTTCGACGAGCGCCTGAGCGTCCTCGTCAAGCAGGGCCGCGTACGCAGCGGCGTCTACACCGGCATCGGTCAGGAAGCCATCATCGTCGGCACCTGCTTCGGGTTGCAGAAGGCCGACTACATCTGCCCGCTCCATCGCGACCTCGGCGCGTTCCTGATGAAGGGCGTCGAGTCGCGGGTCATGATGTCGCAGATGTTCGCGAAGGAGACCGGCCTGTCGAAGGGACGTGACTCCGCGCTGCACAGCGGCGTCTCGGAGCTGGGCATCTTCGGCAATACGAGCATGCTCGGCGCGAACCTGCCCGTGGCCGCCGGCCTGGCGCTGACCTTCAAGATGGAGAAGAGCGACAATGTGGTCCTCGCCTACTTCGGCGAGGGCGCGAGCAATGTCGGCGATTTCCACGAGGCGCTCAACTTCGCCGGCGTGCAGCAGCTGCCCGTTCTCTTCATCTGCGAGAACAACCAGTACGCCTACTCCGTGCCGATCGAGAAGAGCATGGCGATCGACGACGTCGCCGACCGCGCGGATGGCTACGGATTCGACGGGGTGGCAATCAACGGCAACGACGTGCTGGCCGTGTACCAGGCAACGCAGGGTGCGCTGGCGCGCGCGCGCGCCGGCGAAGGCCCGACGCTCATCGAGTGCAAGACGTATCGGTGGCACGGGCACTCCGAGCACGACAAGGCGTTCTACCGCACCGACGAAGAGCTCGCGATGTGGAAGAGCCGCGATCCCATTCCGACGTTTACGACGTATCTGCGCACGCGCAACGTGCTCGACGACGCCAGGCAGAAGGACGTTGAGGCACGCGTCGCCGCCACGATCGACGACGCCGTGGAGTACGCGATGAACGCGCCGGACCCGTCGCCCGGGGAGGCCGTGAGGGACCTGTATGCCTAGACCCAGACCCGGCCTTCATGTCTGAGCTCTCCTATCTCGAAGCCATCCGCGAGGCGCTCTTCGAAGAGATGCGCCGCGACCCGCGCGTCTTCGTCCTCGGCGAGGATGTCGGGGCCTACGGCGGGGCGTTCGGCGTCACCCAGGGTCTGTACGACGAGTTCGGCGAGATGCGCGTCATCGATACGCCGATCTCCGAGTCCCTCATCGTCGGCGCCAGCATCGGTGCGGCGCTGCGTGGGTACCGGCCGGTCGCGGAGATGCAGTTCGCCGATTTCATTTCCTGCGCCTTCGATCAGATCGTCAACCAGGCGGCCACCTTGCGCTACCGGTACGGCGGGCGCGCGTCGGTGCCGATCGTGATCCGCGCGCCGAGCGGCGGCAACGTGGGAGGCGGACTGTACCACTCGCAGAACCCCGAGGCCTGGTTTGTGCACCGTCCCGGCTTGAAAGTCGTGGCGCCGTCGACGGCCTACGACGCCAAGGGGCTCCTGAAGGCCGCGATCCGCGACGACAACCCCGTCGTGTACATGGAGCACAAGTATCTGTACCGCCGCGCGAAAGGCCCCGTGCCCGAGGGCGACGACATCGTGCCGATCGGTGTCGCCGCCACGCGGCGCGAAGGCGCCGACGCCACGCTGCTGACCTACGGGGCGATGGTCACGCCGTCGCTCGAGGCCGCCGACCGGTTGTCCAAGGAGGGCGTCGAGGTGGAGGTCATCGACCTCCGGACGCTGCTGCCGTACGACAAGGAGGCGATCTTCGCATCCGTTGAGCGGACCAACCGCGTGCTGATCGTCCACGAGGACGTGAAGACGCTCGGGATCGGCGCCGAGCTGTCCGCCGTAATCATGGAGGAACGGTTCGAGTCCCTCGACGCGCCCGTGATGCGCGTGACCTACCCCGACACCCACCCGCCCTTCTCGCAGGTGCTCGAGCAGGCCTGCCTCCCCGATGCCGACAAGATCTCGGCGGCGCTGCGAAAGCTGGCCGGCTACTGACGTGGAGTCTCAGGAAGGCCTCCGCGAGGACAGCGACCGCGACGTCGCGCTCGACGTCGCTCTCATGGGGCGAGTCGTGCGCCGCGACGAGCGCGCGATCGGCGAGCTCTACGATCGGCACAACGGCTTGTTGTTCGGTCTGATCCTCAGAATCCTCCACGATCGCGGCGAGGCCGAGGAGGTCCTGCAGGAAGTGTTCATGCAGGTGTGGACGCGGGCCGAGAGCTACAACGTCTCGCTCGGATCGCCTGCGGGCTGGCTGGTGCGTATCGCCAGGAACCGCGCCATCGATCGTCTGCGCGCCAACACCGTCCGCCAGCGCGCGGTCGTCGCGGCGCCGGCGCCCGTGGAGGGTGCGAGCCCGGAGGCTCAGACCGCGCTCGGCGAATTGCGGCGCATCGTTGCGCGCGCGCTCGACGCGTTGCCGGCCGAGCAGCGCTCGCTGATCGAGCAGGCGTACTTCCTCGGCCTGACGCAGTCCGAGCTGGCCGAGCGCTGCAAGCTCCCGCTTGGCACGGTGAAGACGCGCGTCCGGTCGGGCATGCTCGCGCTGCGCGACGCGCTCGGTCCTGAGTTCGCGGATTCCGTCGAGGGGGCCGCTCGACCCGGGGAACCCGGGGGACGCGGGGAACAATGACCAGTCAACGCGAGACCGACGCCCCTGGCGCATGTGACGCTGCCGAGTTCGACGCGGTCGTCTCGACGGCGCTGGCTATCTCGGTGTCCGGTGCGGCGCCCTCGCCGGAGACCCGCGTGCGCCTCATGGACCGCGTGGAGGCTGACCTGGCCTCGGGGTTTGCGTTTGCGCTTGGCGCTGACGATACCTGGCAGCCGCACGCCGTGCCGGGCATCCGCATGAAGATCCTCGCGCTGAACCGCCGGCGCGGATACGTCACGCTGCTGCTTGATGTGGCGCCCGGCACCCGCTTTCCGCCGCATCACCACGGCGGGGCGGAGGAATGCTACGTCGTCTCGGGCAGCCTGTTCACGTGCGGGCGGCGCCTGGAGGCAGGAGACTTCGTCCACGCCGATCCGGGCACCGACCATGGTGAGTTGTGGACTGATGAGGGTTGCCGCGTGATTCTCGTGGTGCCCCCCGAGGAGCACCTCTCGGAGAGCCAGTTTCGTCAGTCATCTCCTTATGGCCGGGCGCCGTAGAGATTGATGGAGGCATGTCACAGCCGCACGAACAGTTCGCCGAGCTGACAGGACTGTATGTCCTGGACGCGCTCACTGACGCCGAACGCGACGCGTTCGAAGCCCACGCGGCGGGGTGTGCCCGGTGCATGGCAGAGATTCGAGAGCTGCGCCGAACAGCCGCTGCGCTAGCCCTCTCTGCGCCACCCGCGGCGCCATCGCCGGCGGTCCGTGATCGGCTTATGGCCGCTGTGTCAGCTGATCGCGGGACGGGGGCCCCTGGGGTGAAGCTCCAGGGGGTAGGGGCCCCTGGGGTGAAGACAGTGAAGCCTGCCCGCGCCCCCATTGCCCCCTGGCTCGCCGCCGCTGCGGCCCTCGCGCTCGCCCTCGCGCTTGCCGGTTACGTCGTCGAGCTGCGGCGCGGCGCCCGATCAGAACAGCTCATCGCGGCCGTCCTTGCGGCGCCCGATCTGGCGCGGATCGATCTCGTGGGCCAGCCGACCGCGCCGTCCGCATCGGCGCGCGCGTTCTGGAGCCGATCGCGCGGTCTCGTTTTCACTGCGTCGAATCTCCCGGTGGCGCCTGCCGGTCGTGTCTATCAGCTCTGGGTACTCTCCTCGCAGCCCGCGCCAACGAGCGCCGGGCTCTTGAAGCCCGACGCGTCGGGTCGCGTGACGGCCTCGTTCAACACGCCGGCCGATCTTCCGCAGCCCGTCGCGATGGCGGTGACGCTGGAGCCAGAGGGCGGCGTGCCGGCGCCGACCGGCGACAAGTATCTGGTGGGCCTCGCAAACTGAAGCCTCAACCAGATTCTCTTCCTGCCTTCGTGCCCTCGTGGCCGAGTCCCTCATGACGCTTTGAAGATCGCCGCCAGGGCAGCGTCCAGGTGCGCGTAGCGGAACTCGAATCCCGCTCCCGCCGCGCGCTCCGGTATCGCGCGCTGGCCGGACAACAGCAGGCTGTCGGCCATCTCGCCGAGCAGCAGGCGCAGCGCGAATCCTGGCGCAGGCATGAAGGCAGGCCGGTGCAGCGCGCGGCCGAGCGCCCGCGCGAATTCTGCGCTGGTCACCGGTTGAGGCGCCGTAGCGTTCACCGCGCCGGCGGCGGCCGGCGCGCGAATGGCCCAGGACACGAGGGCGATCCAGTCCTCGCGATGAATCCACGGCCAGTACTGCCGGCCCGATCCCACCGGTCCGCCCACGCCGAGCTTGAAGGGCGGCAGCATCTGGGGAAGGGCGCCGCCGTCCTTCTCGAGGACGATGCCAGTCCTTACACACACCACGCGTGTCCGGTCGCTCGCCGCGCGTTGCGCTTCCGCTTCCCACTCTCCGCACACCTGCGCGAGGAAGTCTGAGCCCTGGCCGGTGTGCTCAGTGACGATCTCGTCGCCGTGCGGTCCGTAGAACCCGACGGCCGACCCGTTGACGAGCACCGCGGGTGGCGAGGACGCGCGGCCGATCGCCGCGACGATGCTTCGCGTTGCTTGCACGCGGCTCTCGCGGATCCCCGCCTTGTGCGCGGCTGTCCACCGCCGGCCGGCGATCGGCTCGCCGGCGAGGTTGACGACCGCGCCGGCGCCATCGATCTCCGAGGCCCACGCGCCCGCTTCTCCGTTCGGCGTCCACGCGACCATCCGTGCAGATCGGCCCGCTGGCGTCGCGTCGCCTCGTCTGGTCAACACCACGACGTCGTGCGCGTCGGCCAGGAGCCGCGCGGCAAGCGGTTGACCGAGGAAGCCCGAGCCGCCAGCAATCACTATCCGCATCTCATGCCCTCGTCCTACAAGCTGTCTCTAACATGGCTCGGCAGAAGCAGCACGGATGAATCGGAAATGGGGCTGGAGATTCATGGTCGCGTGCAGTTGCCTACCCAGAACGGGGCCGAAGACTCATGGTCGCGTG
>DASZFS010000330.1:0-6301 GCA_035939575.1 Vicinamibacterales bacterium
CGTCCGGTCGGCCGACGCGGCGATCGCCAGTGCCAGGGCCCGGGTGCGCGTCACCGAGGAAGCCCTCGAGAACACCAACGTGCGGGCGCCGTTCGACGGGGCCGTCATCAAGAAGCGGGCCGAGGTCGGGGAGACCGTGTCGCCGTTTGGCGTCGCGGGTCAGGCGACGCGCGAGGGCGGCGCCATCGCGACGATCGCAGACCTGGCCGAGCTCGAGGTGCAGACCGAGGTCAGCGAGAACAGCGTCGCCAAGCTCGTCGGATCAATGCCCGCCGAGGTCAAGCTGCAGGCCTACGCGGATCACACCTACCGGGGGCGGCTGCGGCAGATTTTTCCGTCCGCCGACCGGGCGAAGGCGATCGTCGAGGTCCGCGTGAGCATTCTGGACGCCGACGCGCGCGTGAAGCCCGAAATGTCGGCCAGCGTCACCTTTCAGGAAGCGAAACCCGCGGCCGCATCTGACGCGCACGCGTCGCGAACAGGACAGCCATCGGCGTCAGCCCCCGTTATTCTGGTGCCCAAGCGCGCCGTGACCGAACAGGGCGGACAGCCGGTGGTCTGGGTGGTGACCGCCAACACGGCCAACCGCCGCGTGATCGCGCTGGGCCCGGAGCGGTTGGACCAGATCGAGGTCAAGACCGGTGTCGTGCCGGGCGAGACGATCGTGATGAACCCGCCGCCGAGCCTGACCGATCGCGGGCTGGTGCGGGTGAGGGGGAAGTAGCATGGCGCTCATCGAGCTCCGCGACGTGACCAAGGCCTACAGGCGCGATGCCGTGGAGATCTCCGTTCTCGACGGCGTGTCGATTTCGGTCGCCGAGGGCGAGTTCCTCGGCCTCATGGGACCGTCGGGCTCCGGGAAGTCGACGCTCCTCAATCTCCTGGCCGGCATCGATCAGCCGACGCGCGGATCCGTCCGCATCGGCGACACCGACATCACGCGTCTGTCGGAGGGCGCGCTGGCGGCGTGGCGCGCGCGCCACATCGGTTTCATCTTTCAGCTCTACAACCTGATTCCGGTGCTGACGGCGTTCGAGAACGTCGAGCTGCCGCTCCTGCTCACGAGTCTCTCGAAGAAGCAGCGCCGCGATCACGTGCTGACGGCGCTCGGCATCGTGGGGCTGGGCGACCGCGAGCGGCACTACCCGCGCCAACTCTCCGGCGGACAGGAGCAGCGCGTCGCGATCGCGCGCGCGATCGTCACGGACCCGACGCTGCTGCTCGCCGACGAGCCGACGGGCGACCTGGATGCGAAATCGGGCGCGGAGGTCCTCACCCTGCTCCAGCGGCTGAACCGCGAGTACAAGAAGACGATCGTGATGGTGACCCACGATCCGCACGCCGCGGAGCGCGCGGGCCGGTTGCTGCACCTCGAGAAAGGGACGCTTGCCGAGCAGGCCGAAGCGGTGCACGCATGAAGTTCGTCGGCCTCGTCTTGAAGAGCGCGCGGCGCAGCAAGCGCCGGACGTTCCTCACCGTCATGAGCGTCGCCATCGCCGTCTTTCTCTTCGCGTCGCTGCGTGCCGTCCTCGACGGATTCAACGCAGCGACCGAGGCGAGCTCGTCGACGCGCATCATCACCCAGCGCTCCACGTCGCTCTTTTTCTCGATGCCAACGAGCCACGCCGAGGTGATCAGGAACACGCCGGGCGTCCAGGACGTGACCTGGGCCAGCTGGTTCGGCGGCGTCTACAAGGATCCGCAGAACTTCTTCGCGCAGTTTGCCGTCGAGCCGGAGAGCTACCTGCGCCTCTACCCGGAAGTGCTGCTGACGCCGGAGGAGCGCAAGGCCTTTCTGGAGGACCGCACCGCGTGCATCGTCGGCGACGGCCTGGCGAAGCGGTACGGCTTCAAGGTCGGGGACAAAATTTCGCTGCAGGTTGGCATCCCGGTGTACGGCACCAAGGATTTCGACTACAACGTCCGCGGCATCTACCGCAGCGGCGGGGCGGCAGTCGACAACCAGTCGATGATGTTTCACTGGAAGTACGCCGATGAGCGATCGCTCCAGCCGGGTCTCGCCGGATGGTTCATCGCTCAGATCGCGAATCCCGATCGTGCGACCGAGGTGGCGAGCGCGATCGACGGGAAGTTCGCGAATTCACCGAACGAGACCAAGACAGAAACAGAAAAGGCGTTTCAGAGCACGTTCGTCTCGATGTTCGGCAACCTGAACCTGCTCCTCGGGAGCATCGCGCTGGCCGTCGTCATCACCACGCTGTTCGTCTCCGCCAACACGATGGCGATGTCCGTGCGCGAGCGAACGACTGAGATCGCGGTGATGCGGACGCTGGGCTTCCGGGCCCGGACGATCTTCCTGCTCGTCGCGGGCGAGGGGCTGGTGATGGCGGTTGTCGGAGGCGCGATTGGCGGATTGCTCGCTCGCGCCATCGTCAATCCGGATATCCTGCGGACGGGCGGGTTCATCCCGGACATGAGAGTCAACTACGCGAACATGCTGGCGGGGCTGGCGCTCAGTGCGCTGATCGGCGTGCTCGCCGGGCTGATTCCCGCGACGATGGCGTCCCGACTGAAGATTGTCGACGCGCTGCGGCGCGTCGCGTGAGAAGATCTTCCAGCTGAATTGAAAGACTATGGGTCTGATCGGCAGTTACAACCTGAGGTCGATGGTCGTGAGGAAGGCGACGGCGGCGATGACCGCCGGCGGCATCGCGATGGTGGTCGCCGTCTTCGTCATGACCCTCGCCATTGCCCAGGGTTTCCGGGCCACCCTGGTGGCCAGCGGGTCGCCGCAGAACGCGATCGTGTTGCGGAAGGGTGCAACGGCCGAAACAACAAGCGGGGTGCTGCGCTCTGACGTGCCGCTGGTCGAGACCCTGCCGCAGGTGGCGCGCGGCGCGGACAATCGCCCGCTCGCCTCTCCCGAGCTCGTGGTTGCCATCGCGGTGCCGCGAATCTCCGACAATCAACCGGCCAACGTGCCGGCGCGGGGTGTGGGACCGCGAGCGTTCGAGGTTCGCGACAGTCTGAAGATCATCGAGGGCCGCCGGTTTGCTCCCGGGACCCGCGAGATCAACGTGGGCCGGCTGGCGGTCGGCCGGTTCAAGGGGCTCACGCTCGGCAGCGAGGTGAAGTTCGCGGCGGCGACGTGGACAGTGGTCGGCATTTTTGCCGCCGAGGACGCGTCGTTCGAGTCGGAGATCTGGGGCGATGTGGACCTGATGATGCCGGCGTTTCAGCGGAACGGCTATCAATCGATCACGGTCAAGCTCGCAGACCCCTCGATGTTTGATTCGTTCAAGGCGACGGTGGAAGGCGACCCGCGGATGTACCTGCAGCCGCAGCGCGAGCAGGACTATTACACCGCGCAGTCGCAGGTGATGACGACCGTCATCCGGGTATTCGGGACCTTCGTGACACTGATCCTCTCGATCGGCGCGATGTTTGGCGCGATGAACACGATGTACGCGGCCGTCGCGTACCGGACGCGCGAAATCGGCACGCTGCGGGCGCTGGGGTTCTCCCGCCTGAAGATCGTCACGGCTTTTCTCGCGGAATCGACCGCGCTGGCGGTCATCGGCGGGCTGATCGGGTGTGTCCTCGCGTTACCGGTGCACGGCCTCTCGACCGGGACGACGAATTTCTCGAGCTTCAGTGAAGTCGCGTTCAAATTCCGTATCACGCCGGGACTGCTGGTCGCCGGCGTGGTGTTCTCCGCGTTCATGGGGGCGCTCGGCGGCCTGCTCCCGGCACTTCGCGCGGCCCGTATCCCGGTCGCCCGCGCGCTGAGGGAAATCTAATCGTGCTTCCAAACGTCGTGCAGGTCTCGATCTTCTGGCTGGTTCAGGCGAGCGCGCTGCTCGTGTTCGCGGTTCCGTTCCGGTGGGCGTACATCGCGCTGTGGGCCGTCTCGCATTTCCTGCGGGCGATCGGGCTGACGCTCTCCTTCCACCGTTACTTCGCGCACCGCGCGTTCAAGATGAACCGCGCGGCCCGTTTTGCCTGGGCCCTCGTCGGCACAGCGGCGATGCAGAAGGGGCCGCTCTGGTGGGCGGGGCACCACGTGAACCACCACAAATACGCCGACCGCGAGGGTGACCCCCACAGCCCGATGGTCAGCGGCATGTATTACGCGCACATCGGGTGGTTCCTGCACGACACGAAGCACGATCGCGTCGAAAGCACCAACCCGGTCCTGCGCGATTTCGGCAGCGTGCCGGAGATCGCCTGGCTCGAGCGGTATTTCTTCGTCCCGCCGCTGGCGCTCGCGATCGCGCTCTTCCTCACCGGGGGCATGCCGTGGCTCGTCTGGGGGTTCTGCCTCCCGACGATGACGCTCGCGCACGCGACGTTCGCCATCAATACCGTGAATCACCTGTGGGGATCGCGCCGCTTCGAGACGGTGGATGAGTCGCGCAACAATCCCGTCACGGCGTTTTTTGCCGTCGGCGAGGGTTGGCACAACAACCACCACCGCTACCAGCGCGCGGCGCGCAACGGGTTCTACTGGTGGGAATTCGATCCGACGTGGTACGCCATCCGCGCGATGGCCGCCGTCGGGCTGGCGTGGGACATCCAGCGCGTGCCCGAACGGGTGTACAAGGAAGCACGCGCGCTCAAAGCGCGCCGGGCCGCGCAGGTCGTGCCGAGCATCATCGAGCGTGTGCCCCTGTCGACAATGTCACAGATGTCGCCCCTGTCGCCGCTGTCCCCGATGTCGCTCGAGCTGGCCGAAGAGTCAGAGTAGGGCCACTATCCGACGGTCACGTCGGCGACGAGCGGCAGGTGATCGGACGCGACCAGCGCGAGGCGCGTCCGAGGCAATTCGATGCCTGTGATCTCGAGCCGGCCGGCGTAGTAGATGTGATCCAGGTGCAGCACAGGAAACAGTCCGGGATACGTCCGGCGCCGCTTGAGATGGTTCCGCAAGTCCACGCTGTTCAGTCTCTCGCTCAGCGTCCTGGTCACCAGCCCGCGCATCCATTCGTTGAAGTCACCCAGCACCAGCTTGGGTCCGGTCGTGTGGCGATCGCAGACGATGGCGGCGAGGCGTTCCGCCTGGTGGCGCCGCTCCAGAATGGCCGTCCCGAGGTGGACGTTATACACGTGCAGCGGCTGGCCGCCCACGCTGACGTCAACGCGCTGCATCCGCCGCGGCTCGCACGTCTTCCACGAGAGATCGTGCTCGAGATGGGCGGTGATGGGGAGGCGACTCAGCACGGCGTTGCCGAAGTGATGGCCGCGCCACTGGCGCGCCGGCGCCATGACCCACCCCATCCCGAGCGCGGCGCCGATTTCCTCGGCGTGGCCGCCCCCGCGCGGACCGGCGCCAACGACCTCCTGCATCGCCACGATATCCGCGTCGATGCCGCGAATCACGTCGGCGATGCGGTCGGGGCGCGTGCGGCCGTCGAGTCCGCGCGACCGATGGATGTTGTAAGTGGCAATGCGAACGCGCGGCCGGACGCCGGAGGTCACTACGCTATGATAGCCGTCGTGCCGCGCTCGCTCGCCGTCGCTCTGGTCGTCGCGCTAGCTGGGGCGGAATCGCTGGCGGCAGGTTGCTCCAATCCGCCGATCGAGCCGCTCAAGCTCGAGGGGAACACCCTGACCGTCGACAATCGCTCGTCTCAGGAGTGGCAGCACGTCGAGATCTGGCTCAATACCTACTACCGCATTACGACGAGCTCGATTCCGCCGAACGGCCGGTTTCAAGCGACGCTCGACACGTTCGTTGCCGGCTACGGGCAGCGCTTCGAGTTCCGGCACATGCAGGTGAACGACCTGCGTCTGGTCGCCAAGCTGCCCGACGGGAAGCCGCTGGAGATCAAGAAGGCGTTCGCGGTCGGCGGACTGGGTGCGCTCAAGCGGCGATCGTGACGGCGGGCAGGATCGGGAGGAACGCATGGCGAGATTGAAATCGGAACTGGAGATCACGTGCCCGTGCTGCCAGGCGACGCTCGTCGTGGACACCAACCTCGGCCGCGTGATCTCACACCACGAGCCCGAGCGCGGTGACAAGCCGGAGCTGACCAACGCGCAGCGCATCGTCGCCGAGCAGGCGGCGCGGCGCGAAGCCATCTTTCAGCAGTCGGTCGATGCGGAGAAAACGCGGGGCGATGCGCTGTCGAAACGCTTCGAGGAAGCGCTGCGGCAGGCGAAAGAGGAGCCGGTCACGAAGCCGGTCCGCGACTTCGACCTCGACTAGTTGCTGCGTGCTGGGTGCTGGTGGCTGGTGGCTGGTGGCGGTGGGCTGAAGACTCATGGTCGCGTGCAGTTGCCTCGCCCCAGATCAAGATTGCAAGCGTTCAAAAAAAGTCGTCAGAAATCGAGGGCGATA
>DASZFS010000331.1:0-5241 GCA_035939575.1 Vicinamibacterales bacterium
AGCGCTTGCCGAGGTCGAAGGCAAACACCCCGATGACGAGAAGGACGATGAAGACGATGGCCGGCACGGGGTTCCGGCACAGAGGGTAGTGAATCGTCGCCCGCGGATCAACCCTCGCCGCCGAATTCGGCGGGCAGTACCGTCCACCGTTCGCGCCGCCCGTAGTAGAGCGGTTTCTTCCCGTGGGTTGCACGGTAGCGTCGATACCGCGCGCGCAGGATGGCAACCCGCCGATCCGACGACCGGACGGTCCGGTGGGGGTAGTCCAGCAACACCCGCTCCACTTTCCAGACGTTCGTCTTGGCCAGCCGCCAGTCGTAAGCGCCGAGCGCGGTGCGCAGATCGACGACGGCGTATCCCGTGACGCGGCCCGTGTCGTCGATGTATGGATCGGCGTAGCTCAGCGCCAGTGCACGCGGCGTCGCGAAGACCGGCTTCCGGCCGTGGAGGCCGGGGTCGCGCGAGCGCGCGATCGATCCCCATCGGCCGTTCCGGCGATACACGAAGATCACGTGATCGAGCTGGTCGATGGACTCGAAGCTCAGCACGAGCGGTGCATAGCCGTGCTGCTCGAGGACGACGGCGGCGAAGAGCGCGGCTTCCAGGCAGTGGGCGCATCCGTGCCGCAGGATGCCCCGAAAGCTGCGGAGCGTCGCGCGCCCATGCGGTTCCTGGTTGTAGGGCAGGCGGTTGAGAAACGACTGAACGCGGAGCGGCGTGTTCAGCCGCGCGATCACCCGTCGCTCGCGCGGGGTGAAAATGGGCCGGGGCCGCGCCGTCTGTCGGCTAGCCCGCGCGGACAACGCCCTTCAGATCGTTCAGGACGACTTCCGGCGTCCACTCGTTTCCGGTGTACACCTTGACGAGTCTGCCGTCCGCATCGACGATGGCCGTCCGGAGATTGTGCGTGATGTCGCGCGGATCGTTCAGCGCGCGCGAGACAGACACCCCGAACCGCGCCGCGAAGCGATCGATGTCGTCCCGATCGCCGGTGAGAAACGTCCACCGGGCGAGGTCGGCGTCGAGCGATTTCGCGTGCGTTTTCAGAACGAGCGGCGAGTCGGTGGCCGGGTCGAAGCTGATCGTCACGAGGTGAACCGACTTCAGGAGCGGGTCCGTCTTCAACGGCTTCTGCATCGCGGCGAAATGACGGTCCATGAGCGGGCAGAACGTGGGCAGCGGACACTTCGTGTAGATGAACGTGACGACCAGCGGCGCGCCTTTGAAGTCGGCGAACGATCGCAGCCTGCCGTCCTGGTCGACGAACGCACCAGCGGGGACAGCGTCGCCTGGCATGAGCAACTCGAACCCGGAGGACGCCCGGGGCGAGGGTGGCGCGGGCGGAGGTGTGTCGAGCGGCGCCGCGCCGACTTTCCTGATGTCGGTCACGAACGCGCCGTTCGAGACCACCACGAGCGTGGCGTCGATGAGATCGCCCGGCGCGAGCCCGGCGAGCGCCGCCGCGTCACGCACCTCATAGGGCATCGTCATGGCCGGCATGAAGCCTTTGATGTCGCCGTGCTTGAGGGTGATCAGCTTGCGCGCTGGCTCCAGCGCCTGCACCTGTCCCTGCAGCGGATACTTCCGCTCAGCGGGGTCGCCAGCGGCCCGGGTGCACGAAGCGGTCAGCGCCGAGCCGCAGAGGACGAGCGTGAGAAAAGAACGCATGGAGATATAGTTTACAGGTTGCTGGTGGCTGGCGGCTGGTCATGCGAGCGACCAGCGACCCGCCACCAACAACCAGCGACCAGCAACCAGTAACCAGCAACCAGTAACCAGCAACGACCGATGATCTGGATAGGCACTTCCGGCTACAACTACCCCGAGTGGAAGGGGAGCTTCTATCCGTCGGACCTGCCGGCTGCGAAGATGCTGCCGTATTACGCCGCGCGGTTTCCGACGGTCGAGATCAACTACACCTTCTATCGTATGCCGACCGAGAAGCTGGTGACGGGCTGGGCGGCGCAGACACCGTCGCCGTACAAGCTGACGCTGAAGGCGCCGCGCCGCATCACGCACGACAGCCGCCTCGCGAACTGTGCGACGCTGGTGGCCAGTTTCTGTCAGGCTGCCGGCTCGCTCGGTGACAAGCTCGGCGCGCTGCTGTTTCAGCTGCCGCCCAACTTCAAGAAGGATCTGGCGGCGCTCGACGCGTTCCTGGCCGATCTCCCCCCGAGGCTCTGCGCGGCGTTCGAGTTCCGTCACGTCTCCTGGTTGGACGAGGAAGTGTGTGCGCGTCTAGCCGCCCGCAACCTTGCGCTGTGCGTCGCCGACAGCGAGAAGTTGTCGACGCCAGTGCGCATCACGGCAGACTACGCGTATTTCCGTCTGCGCGACGAAGGCTACACCCCGGACGACATCGCGCGGTGGGGCGACACGATCGGCCGCACGACCGAATCGGCCCGCGACGTATTCGTCTACTTCAAACATGAAGAGGAGGGCAAGGGGCCGGAGCTTGCCCGTCTTCTGATGCAGCATCTGGGGCTGCCGACATGACGGCCTCGCCGGCGTGATGGAGGGCGAAGTCGACAATGCGCTCTTCCGCCCAGTACCCGTCGTCTTCTCCCGATCGATCGCCGATGAAGCCGCAGTGGCCGCCGTGGTCGCAGACGTGCAGCTCGATCCAGGGATTGCCGGTCACTCTCGGGTCGTCGAAGGATGCCGCCGGGACGAACGGATCGTCCTTGGCGGTGATGACGAGGGCGGGCACGCTGATACGATCGACCACGCGCATCGCGCTCGCGCGCCGGTAGTAGTCCGACGCGTTGCGGAAGCCGAAGTGTGGCGCGGTATAGACCTCGTCGAACGCCCGAACCGAGCGCACGGAGCGCAGCTTCGACAGATCGTAGGCGCCGGGCCGGAGCCGGTCCTTGGCGCGCATCCGCCGCTTCAGGTCGCGGACGAAGTTCCATTCATAGAGAACGTTCTCGCGCCGCTCGAGCGCCCGGGTGCATTCC
Organism: Vicinamibacterales bacterium; assembly: GCA_035939575.1. Classification (GTDB taxonomy): domain Bacteria; phylum Acidobacteriota; class Vicinamibacteria; order Vicinamibacterales; family CAVVIG01; genus DATKHR01. The sequence continues at coordinate 2,958 of DASZFS010000331.1, forward strand.
TCGATCTCGATGATTGGCGACACTGCCGCGACGGCGACGAGCGCGGGCGGCGCGTGCCGACCGTACTCGCCCGCGAGCTTCAGCGCCAGATTGCCACCGAGCGAGTAGCCCGCGACCGCAATCGCGGATAGGCCGTCGACGGCGACGAGCTCGTCGATGACGCGCGCGGCATCGGTCGTCAGGCCTGAGTGGAACAGCCCGGACGACAGGTGCTCCGTATTTCCGCAGTTCCGCTGGTTCAGCCGGAGGACGTTCATGCCACGGTCGAAGGCCTTCCACGCGAGCCCACGCATGTAGTGCGCGTCGCTCGACCCGTTCAGGCCGTGCAGCGCGATGAGGGTGGGCCGCTCCCACGGCCGCGCCTGCCAGTGGCAGTCGGCGGCGACGCGGGCATTGACGGCGACGTCGAAGTAACGCCTGGCTGGAGCGGGCAGCCGTGGGAAATACCGGGGATTGCCCCAGCCGTACAGCGTCATCCGGTGGCCGCCGCGGAGCGATGCACGCGGCACGAAACGGTCCATTGTTTGATCATACATGGGCTACAATTTGCGAACCTGGAGGGATCGGAGGCCGCATGCACTCATCTCGCTTCTTCACGCTGCGCTTCTTCACACTGCTTGGGGCGCTGGCCGCGACGGCGTCGCTCGCCGCGCAGCAATCGTCGACCGGATCGCCCCAAACCGCCGGTGGCGCGAACGCCGCCGCGCCGGCCAACCCGAAGCTCGAACAATACAAGAAGGATGTCGCGCTCGAGGTCGATGGGCAGCGCGAGGACATCCAGCGCATGAACGATCAGGTGTTCAGCTTCGCGGAGCCTGGTTTTCAGGAATTCGAGACTTCCAAGTACCTGACCGGCATCCTCCGGAAGAACGGCTTCACGATTCAGGAGAACCTCGCCGGCATCCCGACGGCGTGGATGGCCACATGGGGGAACGGCAAACCGGTCATCGCGATGGGCTCGGACATCGACGACATCCCGCAGGCGTCGCAGAAGCCAGGCGTTGCCTGGCATGAGCCGATCATCGAGGGCGCTCCGGGGCACGGCGAAGGACACAACTCCGGCATGCCGCTCCAGATCGCGGCTGCGCTCGCGGTCAAGAAAGTCATGGAGCAGCAGCACCTGCAGGGCACGTTGAAGCTCTGGCCCGGCGTCGCCGAAGAGCTTCTCGGCAGCAAGGCGTACTTCGTGCGCGCAGGTGCGTTCAAGGACGTCGATGTCTGCCTCTTCGCCCACGTCGGCGCCAACATGGGCGTCGGGTGGGGCGACAGCAGCAGCAACGGCCTGGTATCCGTGGAGTACGATTTCAAGGGCGAGAGCGCGCACGCCGCGGGCGCGCCATGGCGCGGCCGGTCGGCGCTCGACGCCGTCGAGCTGATGGACGTCGGCTGGAACTTCCGCCGCGAGCATCTGCGGCTGCAGCAGCGGTCCCACTACGTCATCCCCAACGGCGGCGACCAGCCCAACGTCGTCCCGCCGAACGCGTCGGTCTGGTACTACTTCCGCGAGACCGACTACGACCAGATCAAGCGCCTGTGGGACATCGGCAACAACATGGCGAAGGCCGCCACGCTGATGACCGACACCGAGTTCACGATGCGCGTGCTGGGATCCGCCTGGCCGGGGCATTTCAACAAGACCGTCGCGGAGACGATGTACGCCAATATCGAGACGGTCGGGCTGCCGCAGTGGAGCGACGACGATCAGAAGCTGGCCAAAGCGCTGCAGCACGAGTTGAAGGTGCCCGAAGTGGGTCTGGCGACGAAGCTTCAGCCGCTGCGCGGCCGCGAGTCGATCCCCGACGATGAGAAGCGCGGCGGCGGGTCGGATGACATCGGCGACATCTCGTGGAACGTCCCGACGGTGACGCTGAACTACCCGGCGAACATGCAGGCCGGCCCCGGTCACAACTGGGCGAACGCCATCTCGATGGCGACGCCGATCGCACACAAGGGCGTCGCGTACGGGTCCAAGGTCATGGCGCTGACGGTGCTCGACCTGCTGACGCGGCCCGAGCTCGTCCAGCAGGCGTGGGACTACTTCCACAACGTCCAGACGAAGGACAAGAAGTACATCCCGCTCATGCGTCCCGAGGACAAACCGGCGATCTGGCTGAACGAGACGATGATGGCGAAATACCGGCCGGAGATGAAGAAGTACTACTACGATCCGAGCAAGTACAAGTCGTATCTCGAGCAGCTTGGCATCAAGTATCCGACGGTGGTCAAACCGGCGTCGGCGACACAGCCAGCGAAATAGACGAGGATTCGCATCATGAGACGCATC
>DASZFS010000332.1:0-18086 GCA_035939575.1 Vicinamibacterales bacterium
CGGGAATCGCGGCGGCGGTTCCGATGGCGAGGACGGCGATCGACCATTGAAGCTTCACCTCATGGCCCCTTTCTGTTCGCGAACATCCTCGAGGCGGTGCCGGAGCTTCCGATAGAACGCGGCGTCTTCGCCCGGGTACCAATAGCTCCGATGGCATGCTTCACACGCTTGGTCGAGGTTCTCGCCGACATCCCACAGCTCGTTGACGTCCTTTCTCTTGACCACGTCCAGCGCTTCGAGGGCCACGTTTCTGAGCGCCTCGATTCGCGCGTTCCACTCCACCGGGTCGCGCTCCACCTTCGCCGTAATCTCGGCGGCCGACAATTCGACGGCGTTCGGTCCCGTGCTGTTGTTCTCCTCCCCGGGTGGGGTGAACGGTCGGCGGATCCTGAGCAGAGACGCCCCTTCTGCGAGCGAGACCGCGCCGATGCGGATCTTGTCCCAGTCCTCCTGGGTTCTGGGCTCGACGTCGACGATGCCCTGCCTGGTGACGGTGCTTCGGACCGCGTTGAAGATGTTGTCTGCCACGGGATCGATCAGGTCCTTCATCAATTCCTTCACAGACACGACCGGCTTGAGGTCGCCCCATAGCGCCGCGCCCTGGGGAGGGCCGGCGGATGGCGCACGAGCCGGCGCGGGCGATGAACATGCCGCGATCGTCGCGCTGAGGAGGACAATGCCTACAGGGCCCACAGGGCCCCCGCATGTCGAGGCGCCAGCGTTCATCTCAGCAGCTGCGCGAGCTTCGCCTGCACCGCCTCGCCCCAGATGTCATAGCCCTTTGCCTGCGGGTGCAGGTTGTCCGCGCGGAATGAGTCGGGCCAAAAGACGCCTTTTTCATCGAGGAACTTGGAGCCGATGTCCAGGTAGAAGACGTGTGCCTGGTCGGCGAGCTTCGCGATGATCGCGTTGACGTCGGCGATCTTGTCGCGAACCGGGTCGCCGGGCAGGCTGCGCGGGAATATGGCAAGCAGGAGAATCTTCGCGTCGGGGAAGTCACGGCGCATCTCGAGCACCACGGCGCCGACGCCTTCGGCGATTTCCGGCGCCGTGTTGGCGCCCGTATTATTCGTGCCGATCATGAGCATCACGGCTTTGGGTTGAAAGCCTTGTCCCTCGCCGTTGTGCAGGCCCCAGAGCACGCCTTGCGTCGTGTCGCCAGCGATCGCGAAGTTCGCCGTACGGATGTTGCCGAAGTACTTGTCGAACATCTTCCGGTTGTCTTCGTTCTGCACCCACCAGTCGGTGATCGAATCGCCGTGAAGCAGCAGATCGATATTGCCTGCCCTTGCGGTCTCGACGAATCCCTCGTGCCGCGGTCCCATGCGCTGGGTGGTCTGGGTGAACGTCGCGGCCGTGTTCAGCCGAGGCGGCTGCATCATGATCACCGACTCGTATTTCTTCAGCACGGCGCTCGACGACGACTGGTCGTTGTCGATGAACTTCTGCAGCGCGTCGTTGATCTCCTTCACTTCCCCTGGGCCGGGCCGCAGCATCGCGACCTCGGGCGGCACCGGCGCGGGCGGTCCGATTCGAACGGGCGGTAACGCGCCGCGCCCCTGAGCCGGGCCAGCCACACCGGGCAACTGACTTGGACTTAGTCCCCCGGGCCCCCCGGGCCCACTGGCCCCTCGGCCCGCGGGCGCCGCTGGCGTTTGCGCTGCCGCCGTGCCGGCGCTCGAGGCGGCGCTGGCGGCCACGATGGCCGCGATGATGAGAGCTCTGAGAGACGCCCACGTCATGATTCCCTCCCGTATGCAGGAGGACGATAACCCGGAATTGGGGGAATACAGAAGGTGCTGGGGAATACAGAAAGTGCTGGGGAATGCAGAAGGTGCTGGGGAATGCAGAAGGTGCTGGGGAATGCAGAAGGTGCTGGGGAATGCAGAAGGTGCTGGGGAATACAGAAGGTGCTGGGGAATACAGAAGGTGCTGGGGAATGCAGAAGGTGCTGGGTCTGGCCCCGTTGCCAACGTGTCAACGGGCGTCTCCGTCTAACCGGGAATCATGTCCGTGCACGCCCTCAGAATCGCCGCGCGCTCGCTCGGCCGTCACCCTGCTTTCGCGCTGACGGCCGTCCTCACGATTGCGCTGGGCATCGGCATCACGACCACGATGTTCTCCATCGTCGATACGGTCCTGGTGAAACCATTGCCATTCCCAGCCGGTGACCAGCTCGTCACGGTGATGGAGACCAATACTGCGAAGAGTCAGGCGACGAGCCTCATCGCGCCGGGGCGCCTTACCGACTGGGCCCGCGAGAGCCGCACGTTCGCGGCGTTATCCGGGAGCTATTCCGAGAACGTCACCGACACGAGCGGCCGTGAACCGGAGAGGCTCGCCGGCCGCCGCGTTGCGCCGCAGTACTTCGTCGTATACGGCATGGCGCCCGTTGTGGGGCGAATCTTCACCGCTGACGAAGAGCTGTTTGGGGGCCGCCCGTCGGCCGTCGTCAGCGACGGATTCTGGATGCGCCGTTACGGCCGCGACCCCGGCGTCCTCCGCCAGCGGCTGGTGCTGAGCGGCGTTGCCTACTCGATCGTGGGCGTGATGCCCGCTGCGTTCACGAGCGCGGCCGTGGACGTGTGGCTGCCGGCGCAAACGCCGCCCGGCCTGCTGCGCGTGCGTGAAGCGCGCTTTCTGACGGGTGTCGGCCGGATGCGGCCGGGCGTGACGATCGCACAGGCGGCGACCGATCTCGCGCGCGTCCAGCAGTCCCTCGGCGAGCGCTATCCGGCGTCCGATCGCGGGTGGTCCGCCTCAGTCGCGGACATGAAGGAAGGACGGGTCGGCGCGTATCGCGAGGCGTTGTGGGTGGTCTTCGCGGCTGTCGCGCTCCTCCTCGTGATTGCCGTTGCCAACGTGGCCGGCCTCATGCTGGTCCAACTGCACCGCAGGGCCACTGAACTGGCGATCCGGCAGGCGATCGGCGGCTCCCGGGCGCAGATTCTGTCCACGGTCATGCGCGAAGTGCTGTTCATCGCGGGCGCCGGCCTGCTCGGCGGGACTGCATTGTCCGTCTGGCTGGACTTGATTCTCGGGAAGACACTCGCACAGGTGCCACGGATGAACGAGCTGGTGCTCGACTGGCGGGCGCTCCTCTTCGATGCGTGCGCGATCGTGGCTGCGGCGCTCGCCTTCGGGCTGTGGCCTGCGCTCGTTGCGACACGCCGGGGAACGACGACGATCGTTGCGCACTCGGGGAATCGCGTGTCTGCCTCGCATCGACCGCAGCAGGCGCTGGTCGTGGCGCAGATCGCGCTCGGCATGCTCCTGGCGGCGTCGGCGGCACTCATGCTGCGCAGCTACTACAACCTGACGCGCGTTGATGCCGGGTTCAGCACCGAACACGCCATCACGTTCCATGTGGGCGCCGAGTGGGGAGAAGATCGCACGCGGATCGGTCAGCTGCAGGAGCGCCTCGTGGCCGAACTGCAGCAGCTGCCGACGGTTGTCGAGGCGGGGTTCACGAACTTCCTGCCCGCCACAGGCGCGACGCTCCGCTATCAGGTGACCGTCGAAGGACTTGGCGCCTCCCGCGACAATGGTGACGGCGGCAAGATCACGGTCGGCGAGCGAACGATCAGCGCCGGCTACCTGCGCGCGCTGGCGGTGCCGCTCCTCGCCGGCGCGTGGTGCACGCCGCTGCAGGAGGCCTCCAAGGCGCCGCCGACGGCGATGGTGAATCGCGCATTCGTCGATCGGTACGGCTCGGATCTGATCGGGCGCCATTTCGCCTTCGACCAGATTGCCGGCAATCACACGATTGTCGGCGTCGTCGGCAATCTCATCGAGGACGGGGCAAGGGCGACGTCCGCCCCGTATGTATATGACTGCCTGCCGGCAGGTACGTGGCCCGATCCGGAATACGTCGTGCGGGTCAAAGGAGACGCGCGCGCGGTGCTGGCGTCGATCCGCGAGGTCGTGCATCAGCTGGACGCGAGCCGCGCGATCTTCGGCGTCCAGACGCTCGACGCGGTGATGGCGGGCGCGCTCGACCAACCGCGGCTCGACGCCGGCATGCTCTCGCTGTTTGCTGCGGCGGCGATGGGTCTCGCGTCACTCGGTCTGTACAGCCTGCTCATGTTGCTCGTGTCGGAGCGCACGCGCGAACTGGGCGTCCGCATGGCGCTCGGGGCCGCACCGATGCAGGTCGTCGGCCTGGTCTTCGCCGGCGCGGGCCGGCTGCTGGCCGCGGGGATCGGCCTGGGGCTCGTGCTCGTCACCGCCATGACCCGCCTGCTCGGCGCCGAACTGTTCGGCGTCAGTCCACTCGACACGCCGACGCTCACGGCGGCGATCGCGGCGTTCGCCGCCGCGGCCATGGCAGTGGCGGCGGTTCCTGCCATTCGCGCGGCGCGCATCGACCCGATCGCAGCGATCCGGGCGGAGTAGAAGTTCTGATTGGGCTGAAGACTCATGGTCGCGTGCAGTTGCCTCCTCAGAACGGGGCCGAAGACTCATGGTCGCGTGCAGTTGCCTACGCCCTCGATTTCTGACGACTCTCTCCAACGCTTGAGAACCTTGATTTTTGGGCGAGGCAACTGCACGCGACCATGAGTCTTCGGCCCGCCTTAGAGTCTTCAGCCCCGCCTTAGAGTCTTCGGCCCGCCGCAGAGTCTTCAGCCCGCCTCAGAGTTCTCACCGGTGAGCCCTCCACGCGTCGGTGGGCGGCTCGCCGCCGGGCCGAGGCGCGCCTCGACATCTCCGCAGCGCGCCAGCGCCGGGATGAGATCCTTCGCCAGTTCAGCCGCCGACCCGTACCGATCCCGCGGATCCTTGGCCAGGCAGCGTCGCACGACTGCATCGAGCGCGCGCGTCTCCGGCGAGTCCCCGGGCAGGTGGTAATCGCTGTGCAAGAGGGCCGCGAGGACTGCCTGCGGCGTCCCGCCATCGAACGGCCGCGCGCCGACGAACGTCTCGACGGCCATCACGCCAATCGCGAAAAGGTCCGCGCGCTCGTCGACGACGGCACCGGTGAGGGCTTCGGGAGCCATGTAGCCGAGCGTCCCCATCGCCGTAGCGACCGTCACCGATTCGGTCGCGCCCGTCGCATCCATGACCTTGGCCAGACCGAAGTCCATGATCTTCACCTCGTCACCTGCGGGCGTCGCGACGATCATGACGTTCTCGGGCTTCAGATCACGGTGGACGACGCCGAGGCTGTGCGCAAATTGCAGCCCGTCGAGCAACTGCCTGAACCACTCGGCGGCCCGCGCAGGAGGAATGACGCCCGCCTGCTGCAGCTGCGCGCGCCACGTACATCCGGCCACGAGCTCCATGATCAGAAACGCGCCGCCGGACCCCACCGCGCCGTAGTCGTGCACTCGCGTGATGTGCCGGTGATCGATGCGGGCGGCCGCCCTCGCCTCGCGCTCGAAACGGCGCAGCGCATCGCGATCGCCAAAGAGCGATCCCATCATCACTTTTGCCGCGACGCGCCGCTGCAAGCGCACGTCAGAGGCTTCGTACACCGCGCCGAAGCCGCCGCGGCCAAGGGCGCGCTCGAGCCGGTACTTGCCTTCGAGCGTTCGCTCCACGGGCAGCGTCAGGACGAGCTCCGCGGAATCCGCGTCGCACCGCTCCGACGCGCTGTCGTAGCAGGCGCCGCACACCGGACACTCCTTGAGCAGGCTGACGCTTCGCTCCTCCAGCCGCGCGAGCACGTCGCGCCGGACATCGGCGTCCTGGCGCGCGCGCTGCCTCAAGTGCTCATTCTCGTAGACGAGCCCCATCTGGGACGCGATGCCCTGCAGCAGGCGTCTGTCCGTCGCGGAATAGGGCTCGTCGGACATCCGCTCGCCGAGCAGCAGCACCCCGACGAGGCGTTCGCGCGCTCCCGTGATCGGGACGATCAGACGGACGCCGAGGCCCTCGAGCCAGCCGCGCTCGCCGTCGGGCAGGACGCCGTCGAAGTCCGCCGGGAAGTCCTTGATCGCCGTCGCGCCATCAATGATCCGAAGCAGCGTCTGGTGCTGTGACAGCTGCCGCCCCGCCAGCGCGCCGGACGATGATTGGCCCTCGAATGTCTCGCTGCGCTCCTGCGCGCGGTAGAAGATGTGGAGCGTTGTCGGGTGCAGCACCGACTCGATGCGCGTGCTGACCAGCTTCGCGATCTCCGCCAGCGAGTCGCGCTGACGGACTTCGTCAATGAGCTGCACGAGCACCTGCTCCTGCTGATACGCCTCCCGGAAAAACCGCCGGTCGAGCGTCGTCTGCAGACGCTGGCGTGATTGAAGCGCGGCGCCGATGACGCCGATCAGGGCGACGTTCAGCCAGCCGGACCCCTGGGTCAGCATCTGCGCAACGGTGCGGTCGGGATTCCTGAAGATCGAGAACGCCAGCAGCGCGATCGGCAGCGCGAGGAGCGCGCGAAGGGCCGCGCGAGCGAACAGATACTGCAACCCGCGGCGGACGAGCACGCGGACATCGAAGAGCTGCTCCTTCAACACCGCCATCACGAACGCCGCCGGTATCGCGAGCATCGTCACGAAGGTGGCTGGATACCAGAAGCGATACGTCGCGTCGCTGATCGCATTCGCGACGCGAAAGAGAGCAATCACGACGATGTAGGGGATGCAGCCCGTGGCGAGCGCCGCCACGACCCAGCGGATGCGGCGCCGGCTGCCGGGATCGCGCAGGCGCGAGTAATTGCGGGCCGTCACGACCAGCGCGAGCACGAGACTACCGAGGGCGAAGACGAAGAGCGGGCGGACCTGCACCCGTTCGGCGACGAAGAAGAGCGTGGGATGCGCCGCCAGAAATCGCGACGCGCCTTCGGACACGCCCATCGACATGAAGTACAGCGTCCACGCGGGGAGAAAGACAAACACCAGCAGGGCGTAGAGCAGCCATTGAATCGCGCGCCAGATCGGGCCGGGACTTCTCCACTCCGGGAAGCGGCTGAAGAAGTGATAGGTCATCGGGAACGTGAAGAGCGACATCGCCGCCACGCCCAGATGAACCGAGCGTTCCCATCCGACGAGGAAGGAGCGGACGGCGCCGAGTGTCTCCAGCACGGTCGACGCGGCGACCGCCATCATGAGCACGCTGACCAACCTGACCTGAGGATCGTGCGGACGCAGAAGCCCGAACGTAGCGCCGCAGACAAAAAACGCCATGCTCACGATCAGGAAGATCGGCCAGAGCTGCCTGCCGCTGCTCAACCGAAGCGGCACCTCCACAGAGACGCGATCGCCGCGCCGGTCGAGGTCGAGCCGGTACGTGTTGCCGGCGCGGACGTTGACGAAGAACGACGTGCCGAGCACGGCGGCGCGGGCGTCGCCGTCGAGCGCGAGGAGCCGGTCGCCCGGCCAGAGTCGACCGGCGGCGGCGCCTTTTTCGTCAACGGCCGTGACGATCCAGCCCGAGTCGTCCACGGTCGCCGACCAGCCGGGGTCCTTCACGCGGCCGAAATCGCGCGCGAGCACGCGGGTCGTGAACACGGCCAGAGCCGCATAGATGAGACTGGCGACGAGGACGAGCCAGACAAAGGGCCGCTCGTTCATGGCTCTACCGGTTGCTGGTCCGCCGTAGCTCGCCCGCCTTCGCGCTTCGCGCTTCGGCGAGGCTGAGCGAGCGGAGGCGGATTGCTGGTTGCTGGCTGAAGGATACGCGATCAGGTACTCTCCCCGGCGTGCCATGCGGCCACGGTGGTCGAATTCACTTCTGATTGGCGCCCTGGCCGGCGTCGTCGCGACGTCGTGCCACGGCGCAGCGCCGCCCGCGCGGACGCCCATCGTTATCTGGCGCACGCTGGGCACGTGGTCCGGCCGGGGCTCGACGCAGACCGACGCGTTCATCAGCGACACCGGCTCCCTGCGCCTGCGCTGGGAGACCCGCAACGAAACGACGCCGGGAACCGGGATGCTGCGCGTGACCCTCCACAGCGACGTCAGCGGCCGCCCGCTCCTCCTCGCCGTTGACGCCCGGGGGGTGGGACGCGATATTGCCTATGTCAGCGAGGATCCGCGCCCGTTCTTCCTGTCGGTGGAGTCAGCCAATCTCGACTGGACCATCGAAGCGGAGGAAGCGGTCGCCGCCACGCGGGGCGGCGCCAGGGCAGACCGTTGAAACCCGGGCCCATTGGGCGTATGGTCGGTTGATTTCAAATTCCGCCTCGCGACAGGCGTAAGCAGAGGATGCCGGTATGAAGCTCATCGGCCATAACTACACGACACCGGACCTGGTGGCCAAGGTGACCGGCAGGGCCAAGTACGCGGAGGACTACCGCGTCGACGGGATGCTGTTCGCCAAGCTGCTGTTGAGCCCGATGCCGCACGCACGGGTCAAACGGATGGACCTCAGCGCGGCTGCCGCAATGGCCGGCGTGAAGGCCATCCTGACCGTGGACGATTTGCCGGCAGTCGTCGAAGGCGCGAACCTTGGCGAAGGCATCATCGCGAGCACGCTCAGCGAGCGCGGCCTGACCAACGAGCCGCTGTATGTCGGCGACCCGGTTCTGGCCGTCGCGGCGGTGGACGAGGCGACGGCGACCGAGGCGATCGAGAAGATCCACATTGACTGGGAGCCGCTGCCGTTCGTCGTGGATCCGCTCGAAAGCCTGCGCCCGGGCAGTCCCAACGCGCGGACCCAGGGCAATGTCTGGGTGCGGCCCGCGCCTGGCGGCGCCGCAGGGGCGCCAGCCGGACCGCAGGTCCACGAGCTGAAGTGGACCGCGGAGGACTTCGCCGCCGCCAAGGACGGCCAGCTCCCGCTCGGCAAGCACACGGACGAGTGGATAGTGGGCGACCTGGACGCTGGATTCAAGGAGGCGGACCTCGTCCTCGACGAGACGTTCGTCGGCGCCAACACCAGCCATCAACCGCTCGAGACGCGGACCTCGATGGCGTACTGGCAGAACGGCAAGCTCTACATGCACTGCTCGACCCAGAGCACGATGCGCACGGTGAGCGCCGTCGCGCGGTGGGTGGGGATCGATCCCAGCAACGTCGTCATCATCAGCGAGTACACGGGTGGCGGATTCGGCAGCAAGGGCTCGTCCTCGGTCTTCACGGCGGTCGCCGCGCTGCTGTCGAAGAAGGCCAACGCGCCGGTCATGATGCGCATTACGCGCGACGATGAGCATCACATCGGGCGGGCGAGGCCGGCGCTGCACTCACGCGTGAAAGTCGGCTTTCGCAAGGACGGCCGCATCATCGCGCTCGACGGCCTCATCATCGTGGACAACGGCCCGTACGACGTCGTGAGCGACTCGCGGTCGGCCGGCGATCACATCTCGCTCTGCTTCCAGCCACCCGCCATGCGCTGGCGCATGCTGACCGTGCTGACCAACACGCCACCGCGTGGCGCGCAACGCGCGCCTGGCGGGCTCCAGGGCAACGCGCTCATGGCGCCGGTCATGGCCAAGGCCGCGCGCAAGCTGGGCATCGACGAGGTGGCGATTCACCGCATCAACGCGCCGGAGGGCAAGGCGCCGTTCGGCGGTCTCGACGCGCGCGGGAATCGGAACCACGCGACGAGCGCCTTTCTCAAAGACGCGCTGGACAAGGGCGCGGAGATCTTCAAGTGGCAGGAACGGAAAGCGCGGAACGGGCAGCGGAGCGGGTCCAAGGTGCGCGGCGTCGGCGTGGCCGTCAGCGCGTACTCGGCCGGATCGATCGGCTTCGACGGTCTGATCATCATCAAACCGGACGGCCGCCTGGCGATCCAATCCGGCATCGGCAACCTCGGCACCGAGTCGGTGTTCGACGTGCATCGCGTCGCCGCCGAAGTGCTCGACGTCCCGTGGGAGAAATGCGACGTGACGTGGGGCAACACCTCGAAGAACGTGCCGAACACGTGCGGCCAGGGCGGCAGCCAGACCACCCACGCGATGACGCGCGCGGCGCACGCCGCGGCGACCGACGCCAAGAAGAAGCTCCAGGAGATTGCCGCCGCGACGCTCGGCGGGAGCGCAAGCTCGTATCAGGTCGCTCACGAACGCGTGTCCGCCGGAGGCCGGAGCATGACGTTTGCGCAGGCCGCGCAGAAGGCGATCGAGATGGGCGGCAAGTTCGACGGCCACGAGCTGCCGACGGACATCAACAACTACACCAAGAAGTCGGCGGCGGCGCTCGCGGGGCAGGGGCTGATGGGGGTGGCGCGCGATGCCTACGGGCGTGACGGCACATCCAAATCCTATGTCGCGGGCTTCGCCGAGGTGGAAGTTGACGTCGAGACCGGCATCTACCGCGTCCTGGATTTCCTGGCAGTGGCCGATGTCGGGACCGTCATTCATCCACGCGTCCTCGGCGGCCAGATTCTCGGCGGCGTCATGCTGGGCTTCGGGCACGCGCACGGGCAGCACTGGGTGTACGACCAGCAGTACGGCGTCCCGCTGGCGAAGCGGTTCTACACCACCAAGCCGCCGACCATTCTCGATGCGCCGGCGCAGATGCGGTGGGTGGCGCTCGACCTCGCCGATCCCGAGACACCGGTAGGCGCGCGAGGCATGGGCGAATCTCCGGTGGGCGCCGGGTTCGGTGCGGTCGTGAACGCGATTTCCGCGGCGCTGGGCGATGAGATCTTCCGCCGCGCACCGGTCACGGCCGACAAGATCCTGATGGCGCTCGAGGCGGGGCGTCCGATGCACGAGGCGCTGACGGCGAACGTCTGATGATCGAGACACACATCCGGGGCGAGGAGGCGCTGGTCCCGCTGGTCACCATCCGGCGCGACGAGCACGACAAGCTCAAGGAGCTCAACGCGCTCAAGGGGAGCGTTGCCTGGATCACGCTCAACCGGGGCGATCGCTTCAACCCGCTGTCCTCGGCGATGATCGGCGCCCTCGACGCCGCGCTGGGATCGGTCGCCGCCGACGCGTCGGTTCGCGCAATCGTTCTCGCCGGCGAAGGTCGGGGCTTCTGCGCGGGCCACGACCTGAAGGAGATGCGCGCGCATGCGTCGGACAGGGACTGGCAGCGCCGCCTCTTCGATGACTGCAGCCGCATGATGCTGCACATCACGGAGGTGCCGCAGCCGGTCATCGCGCGCGTGCACGGCATCGCCACCGCGGCAGGGTGTCAGCTTGTCTCGATGTGCGACCTCGCGGTCGCGTCCGATCAGGCCAGCTTCGCGCTGCCCGGCGTGAACATCGGTGTCTTCTGCTCAACGCCGGCGGTCGGCGTCGCGCGCAGCATCGGACGCAAGCGCTCGATGGAAATGCTGCTCACTGGACAGCCCGTCGACGCGAAGACGGCGCTTGCCTGGGGACTGGTCAACCGCGTCGTGCCGCCTGGCGAGCTCGACGCGGCGATTCGCGGTTACACGGACGTCATCCTCGCGCGGAGCGCCGCCACCATCCGCATGGGCAAGGCGGCGTTCTACTCGCAGATCGAACGCCCGATCGCGGCAGCCTATGACGTGGCCAGCGAGACGATGGCCTGCAACATGCTCATCGACGATGCTGCCGAAGGAATCGACGCGTTTCTGCAGAAGCGCGACGCGCGGTGGACGGGACGGTAGACTACAACCCATCTCGTAAACGGGCTGAAGAGTCTGAGATGGGCTGAAGACTCATGGTCCGCGTGCAGTTGCCTACGCCCTCGATTTCTGACCACCCTGTCCAACTGTTGAGAACCTTGATTCTTGGGGCGAGGCAACTGCACGCGGACCATGAGTCTTCAGCCCGTTCTCATAGTTTTGGGGCGAGGCAACTGCACGCGGCCATGAGTCTTCGGCCCATTCTCATCGCTCTTGAGGCGAGGCAACTGCACGCGACCATGAGTCTTCAGCCCGTTCTCATAGTCAGCGTTCGAGGCCGAGCAGGCGTGCCGGGTTCTTGCGTGACATCACATCGATATCAGCCGCGGAAATGCCTTTGGCCATCAGGCCCTTGTACATGGCGAGGAGGCCATCCGTATGGAGCGGATTCTGGGGCTGGCCGAGATCGCTCGACAGCACGAATGACGCCGCGCCAATAGTGCGTATGGCGTCCGCTGCCTGCTGCAATTGCCCATCGGTGAACGGCGAGTAGACCAGCTCCAGCAGCGCGCCGAGCCTTGCGGCCTGCTGCATCTCCTCGAGCGACATCGGGCCGCCGGGATTCGTCATTGCGTGCGTGACAAGCACGTGCTTCACGCCCTGGCGTTTCGCCTCGGCAATCATCATCAGAGATTCGGACGGCGCGGAGTGGCCCATCTCGAGCACCAGGTCGTGCTTCGCGGCCAAGGCGATCACCTGCAGCACCTCTGGCAGGATCTTCCCGTTACGGGTGACGGGCGCAAACGGACGACTCTGCTTGTCCAGCTTCACCTGGGCTTCGGAGTCGAACGTCGGAAGCCATATCACCTTGCCGAAGCCGCCCTTGACCTTCGTCATCCACTCCACCGCGGCGGGATTCACGCCCCCGACGGTCAGATCGAGCGAAATACCGCCGAACACCTCGATGCCAGGCACCTCCTTGCGGACGAGGTACGCGAGCGACGCGGTCGGCTCGTAGTGGTTCTTGATCACAATCGCCCGCATGCCGGCGGCCTTCGCCGCCCTCGCGAGGTCGATCGCATCGATCTTGCGCGGCGTGCCGTCAGGGTCAGCGTGGGCATGCAGGTCAATGGCTCCGGCCAGGGTCTGCGCGCGCGCCGGCACGGTGGCGCCGAGCGCCAGGGTGACAGCGGCGCCGTGAATGATGCGGTGGATGCGCGCTCGCATCGTCACCGATAACCGATCGCGCATTCGCCCCTCACATTTCCCGCGACATCTGCCGCGTTGTTCCGCCTGGCGATCTTGAAGCGACGATTCGCCGTTACATGGACGTCATCCGCGCGCCGGAGATGAGGACCCGGCGTGAGCACCGTCGACGCCACCCGCGCATAAATCGCCGCGCAGTCCACGATCCGGTTGGTGTCGACGAATTCCTTCGGCCCGTGCGAGATTGACAGGAGACCCGGCCCGTACGCGTAGGCAGGCATGCCCTGCTCGGCGTAGAACCGAATCTCGAGAAGACCAGGACACATCTCGAATTTCGGCGCCTTGCCCGTGACCGCTCGGATGTGGCGGCTGAGTGCCCGACCAAGCGGGGTCGTCCCCGGCGTGCCGGACGGATGTCCTTCCTGGAACGCTTCCACATCCAGCTTCACGCCATTGCGCCGTGCCCGGTCGAAGACGGCCAAGAGCGCCTCGCGCTCCGCTTCGTAGTCTTCCTCCGGGTTCATTCGCCGATCGACCGTGAACACGCAACGGCCGGGCACCACGTTGAAATTCGAGCCCGCCTCCACTCGGCCTCCGATCAGCATGAGCGATCGACGGGCCGCCTCCGGTGTGACGCGGAAGCGCGTCCGCCTTCGCCCGACCCGCCTGGCAAGCCGCTGCAGATTGGTGACCACGCCGACCGCGTCCTCGAACGCGTTGCGTCCCTGATGAAGAAGCCCGACGTGCGCCTCGCGTCCGTGAACGGTCACACGGAGGGTGATCGCACCGCGATTCGCGTTCCAGACGACGCCGCTAGTCGGTTCGGGGGTTAACATACCGATCCCATGCGTCCCGAGGCGCTTCGCAGCCGCGAGGAACCCCGAGCCGCGGCGTCCTCCCGTCTCTTCGTCCGGCACGAACACCAGACCGACACGGCCATCCAGCGGCACGCGCAGCCGGTGCAGCGCCACAGCGGCGTACAACATCGACGCGAGGCCGCTCTTCATGTCGGCGGACCCGCGTCCGAACAGGGTCTTCCCTCGAAGGATGGGCATGCATTGACCCTGGGTCGTCACCGGCACCACGTCGTAGTGACCGGAGAAATAGAGCGTCCGCTTTCCTGTGCCTACGCGACTCAAGACGACGGCGGCGCCAGAGTCATCAGGGACGCCGCTTCGCGGACGATAGTTCACGACCTCACAGGGCAGGCCCAGGGCGCGGAGCCGCGCCGTGATGATCCGTACGCACTCCCGGTACTTCGACCCGGGCGGGTTCTCGGACGCGACGCCCACGAGCTCGCTCGTGAAGTCGATCATCTCGCTCCGGAGTCGCCGGACGCACGCATCGAGTGCTTCGTCGTTCATCTAGCCGCCCTCAGTCGGTCTTCCGTCAGTCGGTCTTGCCATTGTCCTCGCGGGGGCTGGAGACTCGTGGCCGCGTGCAGTTGCCTTCCCCAAAATGCAGATTGTTCAAGATTGCCAGGGCTGCAAGAACTATTCAAGGAGCCGCGTAACGCGGTCCTCCACGGCGAGATCGTCTGCCGCGGGCCAGGTTAGCCGGGTTCACGGAGGGCGATCATCGGGTCGACGCTCGTCGCCCGTCGCGCGGGCACGTAGCTGGCGATCAGGGCGACAACGATGAGGCCCAGGGCCGTGGCCACGAAGCTCGCGGGATCAGTTGCCGTCACGTTGTACAGAAAGCTCGCCACGACGCGCGTCACGCCAAACGCACCAACGATGCCGAGCAGGATGCCGGCGCCGGCCAGCTTCGCGCCGTCGCCGACGATGAGGCGGAACACGTCCCGGCGGCTGGCGCCGAGGGCGATGCGAACGCCGATTTCCTGAGTCCGCTGCGCGACCGCGTACGACAGCACGCCGTACACGCCAATGGACGCCAGGGTGAGCGCGATGCCGCCGAAGATCGAGAACATCCATCCGAAGAGCTCGTACACCCAGAACGAGCTCGCGCGAGCCTCTTCGCCCGTCTGGATGCTGAACAGCGGCAGCGTCGGGTCTGCGCTGCGAATCTCCTGACGCACGGCGCTGGTGATCGACGCAGGCGACGCGCCGGCCACGCGGATGGTCAAACCAGTGTTGCGTGTCGGGTCGTACGGGTACGAGAGAAACACGTACGCCGGCGGACTGCCGCCCCTCACGGTGAACAGCCGGAAGTCGCCGATGACGCCGATGACCGTGATCCAGTCGCCGGGCTTGTCTTCGAGTCTGCGGAAGCGCTGGCCGACTACATCCGTGCGGTTCGGCCACAGCCGCTTCGCGAACACGCCGTTGACGATGGCCACGGCGGATCGGGTCAGGCCTTCCGCGGCCGTGAAGTCACGTCCGGCCACGAGCGGCACGCCGAGCGTCCGGAGCAGGTGGGGCGTGACGCCGTAAACGTTGACGTTTGGCTCCTGCCCCGGCGTCATCGCCACACCTTCGGGCACGGCGGCGGACTCAGAGCCACCGCTGACCAGCGGCACCATGTTCGACGCCAGCGCCGACACGACGCCGGGCAGCGCTTCGACGCGGCGGACCACGTCCTGCACCCGGCGGACCATCGCTTCGGGTGGATCGTACTGATCGCCGGGCATGTAGAAGCGCATGGTCAGCAACGAGTCCGTGTCGAAGCCGGCCTTCGATTCCTGCAGGTTCAGAAAGCTGCGCACGAAGAGCGACGCGCCCACGAGGAGCACGAGTGAGAGTGCGACTTCCGTGACGACGAGCGCGTTCCGCAGGCGGTTGCCGGCGCCCCCAGCGCTGCCGCGTCCGCGGTCTTTGAGCGACTCCTGGACGTCGGCCCTGGCCGCCTGCAGCGCCGGCGCCAGGCCGAACAGCACGCCGGTCAAGAGCGCAATTGCGCCGGTGTAGGCAACAATTCGCGGATTCATGCTCCAGTCGATGTAGTACGGCACCGGCGGGATGGACGAGGTGAGCCACACGAGGCCGGCGTAGGCCACACCGACGCCGAGTGGCGCACTCGCCAGCGCGAGCAGGAGGCTCTCGGTGAGCAACTGGCGGACAATCCGCCCCCGACCGGCGCCGAGCGCGACGCGCACGGCGATCTCGCGCTGGCGCACGGTGGCGCGCGACAGCAGCAGGTTGGCTACGTTCGCGCAGGCAATGAGCAGCACCAGGCTCACCGCCCCCATCATTGTCAGGACGATGAGGCGCAGGTCGGAGGGCACCAGCCAGTCGCGCAGCAGGCGCGCCGAGGCACTCCAGCCCTGATCGTCCGGCTGCTCTCGCACCAATTGCTCGGCGACGGCGGCCATGTCGTTGCGCGCCGCGGCGAGCGAGGCGTCCGGCTTCAGCCGCGCGATCACCTGCAGGTTGCGCGTTGTGCGCAGACTGGCGTACTCGATGGGGGTCTGCGGGATCCAGAGCTGTGCCTGCTCGGGAAACTGAAACTTCGGCGGCATCACGCCGATGACCGTGTGCGGATTGCCGTTGACCGTGATGGTCCGGCCGATGACGGAGCGATCGCCGGCGTAGCGGCGCTGCCAGACGCCGTGGCTGAGGACAACGACGCGCGGGCCGCCTGGCTGATCCTCCTCCTGACGCATCTGCCGGCCGAGCATCGGCTGGACGCCGATGAGCGTGAACAGGTTCCACGTCACCGTGGCGCCGTTGAAGCGCTCCGGCTCGCCGCCGTCCGACAGCGTCAGGCTGCGCCCGTTGACCGCAGCAATGTCAGCGAATGCGCTGGTGCGTGCCTTCCAATCTCTCACGTCGAGAAACGACGCGTTGCCGTGCTGGATGCCGTTCGCACGATGCGTCGTTTCGAGGGTCACGAGGCGATCCGGTTCGTGGAAGGGAAGCGCGCGGATGGCTACGGTGTCGACGATGCTGAAGATCGCGCTGTTGACGCCGATGCCGAGCGCAAGGCAGCCGACAGCGAGCGCAGTGAAGCCGGGGCTCTTCGCCACCGCGCGAACGGCATATCGCAGATCTTGACCCAGCGTGCTCATATCACATCGAGAGACTATAACCCCTCCCAGAAACGGGCTGAAGACTCTGAGACGGGGGGGCCGAAGACTCATGTCGCCATGAGTCTTCAGCCCTGTTCTGTCTCGCTCGCTGAATGGTGCCTGAACTGGTCGTGCTGTTCTTCGATCAGGTCGCCCGCACGCTCGACGGCATGGACGCCTTCGATCAGCTCGCGGCAGCGCCGGCATGCGGCTGACACACTGTTATCCGACAGCAGCCGATCCAGCGCCGTGCCGACCCGCGCGGCCGTGAAGCGGGCCGGCGGGATCGTGTCGGCCACGCCGAGGGCGGTGAGCCGCAGTGCATTGTCCGGCTGATCGAAGCCCATGGGCATCACGAGCTGCGGCGCGCCGGCTGCGAGTGCCTGGGCCGACGTGCCGATTCCACCGTGGTGGACGACCGCTGCCACTCGCGGGAACAGTGTCGCAAACGATGCGTACGTCACGTGGTGCGCATGCTCGGGCAGCGACGAGGGCAGGTGGTCCCGATAGCTCGTGACCAGCAGCGCGCGGCGCCGGATCGTGGCGGTCGCGTCGATCGCCGCGCGAAAGAATTGCGCGGCATGCCGGTTTGCCGAGCCTGGCGTGAACACGACTGGCGCCTCACCACCTGCCAGGTACTGATCGAGGCTTGCCCGCGCGCCGGGTGGTTCGGCGTCGGGCGCGCATTTCTCGTCACTCAACACGAAGCCTGTACAGCGAACCTGCGGGGGCCAGTCGGGCTGCGGGTCTCCGAACCAGTCCGGGAACAGCCCGAGCACCCGCTGCGGCGAGTGGAACCACGACTGCAGCACCCGGGACACGGGCGGCAATCCGAGCTCGGCGCGCCACGCATTCAAGGCTGGCGCGATAAGCGGATCGAGTGCGAGGCGATCGACTGCCCACCACAGCATTCGTCTGGCCCAGCGCGGCCACCCGGAGATGTCGGGTCCGGACGGCAACGCCGGCTGCCGGAAGTCCGATCGAAAGACACCTGGGGCGAGGTGTATCGTGACCGCCGGCACGCGGTGCGTCTCCTCGAACACTCGCGTGAACAACGACAGCGAGTGGCCGACGAGCATCGTCTGGTCCGGCTCGTAGACTTGCTCAAGCGCTGCGTACGCACGCCGCAGCCGCGGGGCGATCTCGTTGAAGACCACCCCGACGCCTCGTCTCGGGTTCCAGAGGTCCGGGTTGTTCGTGGCGCGCTCGTACTCCTCGGCGCTTCCCACCGACACGAACTCAAGGTCCGCGTTCGACGCGAGGTGGGCAAAGACGTCTGGCGCGATCAACGTCACGCGATGTCCGCGCCGGCGCAGCTCGCGGCCAACGACGACGAACGGATTCACGTCGCCGGAGGATCCAACGGGTGTGAGCACTGCGTGCACGGCTACTCGCGCATCCGATCGCTACATGATCCTACTCTGGGGCGGGCTGAAGACTATGAGATGGGCTGAGACTATGAGATGGGCTGAAGACTCGTGGTGGGGGG
>DASZFS010000333.1:0-20531 GCA_035939575.1 Vicinamibacterales bacterium
GCCATCAACGCGCGGATCTTCTGCGCCGCGGTTTCAGAAATCTCGATCGCCATCACCACCGCGCCACCAGCCATCGGCTATCCACCATCCACCACTAGCCACCAGCAACCAGCCGCTGGACCGTTAGGCCGACGGCTGGGCGGCCTTCTCCGAAACCTTCGTCTCGGTGCGCTGCTTCTTCTTGTAGTCGGAGATCGCCGCCTTGATCGCGTCCTCGGCGAGCACGGAACAGTGGATCTTCACCGGCGGGAGGCTCAGCTCGTTGACGATGTCCGTGTTCTTGATCGCGAGTGCCTCGTCCACAGTCTTGCCCTTCAGCCACTCAGTGGCGAGGCTCGAGCTGGCGATGGCCGACCCACACCCGAACGTCTTGAACTTCGCGTCGTCAATCACCCCAGTCTGTGGATTCACCTTCACTTGCAGCTTCATGACGTCGCCGCATTCAGGCGCGCCAACCAGACCGGTCCCGACGTTTGGATCTTCCTTGGGGAGCGACCCGACGTTGCGCGGGTTCTCGTAGTGATCAATCACTTTATTTGAATAGGCCATATCAAATCCTCAAATCCTCAGATCTTCAGATCCTCAGATTTCCGTGTGTCCCTCCGTCTGCCACACCATCGTGGACAGATCGATTCCTTCCTTCGCCATCTCGTAGAGCGGTGACATGTCGCGGAGCTTCGTCACGACCGACGTCAGCTTGTCAGCGACGTAGTCAACTTCTTCCTTCGTCGTCCAGCGCCCCAGGCCGAATCGGATGGACGAGTGCGCGAGATCGTCGCCGGCGCCGAGCGCCTTCAGCACATAGGACGGCTCGAGGCTGGCGGACGTGCACGCCGAGCCCGACGAGACGGCAACGTCGTTGATGCCCATCAGGAGGGACTCCCCCTCGACGTATGCGAAGCTGATGTTCAAGTTGTGCGGCAGCCGGTGCTCCATCGATCCGTTGATGTAGAGCTCGTCGAGCTGCGCGTGCAGCTTCGCGTTCAGGTAGTCGCGCAGCCCGCGCAGGCGCTCGCTCTCAGCCGCCATCTCCAGCCGGCACAGTTCCGCCGCCTTTCCGAAGCCGACGATGCCCGGCACGTTCAACGTCCCCGACCGCATGCCGCGTTCGTGGCCGCCGCCGTCGATGATCGGCGCGAGCAGCACGCGGGGATTGCGACGCCGGACGTACAGCGCACCGACGCCCTTCGGGCCGTACATCTTGTGCGCGCTGAGCGAGGCCATGTCGACTTTCAGGTCGTTCACGTTGAACGGAACCTTGCCAACGATCTGCACCGCGTCGGTATGGAAGAGGATTCCCTTCTCCTTGGCGAGCGCGCCGATCTCCGCGATCGGCTGGATCACGCCGATCTCGTTGTTGGCCGCCATGATGGTGATGAGGATCGTCTTGTCGCTGATGGCGGCCTTCAGCTCATCGATGCTGATGCGTCCGTCCTTCTGCACCGGCAGATAGGTGACGCGGCTGCCCTCTTTCTCGAGACGCTTGCACGTGTCGATGATCGCCTTGTGCTCGGTGACGGCAGTGATGATGTGATTGCCCTTCTCGCGATACATCTCGGCCGTGCCTTTGATCGCGAGGTTGTCGGACTCGGTGGCGCCGCTCGTGAAGACGATTTCCTTGGCGTTCGCGCCAATGAGGTCGGCAATCTGCTTGCGCGCCTTGTCCACCGCCTCCTCGGCCGCCCAGCCAAACGGGTGGTTGCGGCTGGCGGCGTTGCCGAACTCGGTCGTGAAATACGGCAGCATGGCCTCCACGACGCGCGGGTCCACAGGCGTCGTCGCGTGGTAGTCCATGTAGATCGGAAGTTTTGGCACGTCTGTTTTCTCCGTCTCACAAATGCGTGTGCAACACCGCGGGCCTTGGCGCGGGCGGCGGCGGGACATCCGCCGCGAGCTCCGCGATCGTGCACTCACCCAGCGCGCTCAGGATGCGCTCGCGCACCCGCCACAGCGGGTCGCGCACGTTACACTTGGCAAACTGCTCGCACTGCTGCCCTTCGTCCCCGGTGCATGCGGTGACGGTGACCGGACCGTCGATTGCCTGGATGACGTCGGCGACGGAGATCTGCGTCGGCGTCCGCGCCAGCTGATACCCGCCCCGCGTGCCCTGCTGCGACGCGAGGAGCCCGCGGCGAACCAGCCGCTGGAGGACTTTGGCCATCAGCTCGATCGGGATGTCGTACAGCTCCGCGATTTCACGGGCGCTTGAGGATCCCCCCAGGCCGGCCGAGCTGCCCGGGCCAGCAAGGCCCCGGTCCCCGCCCAGCGCGAGATGCTTCATCGCCATGAGCGCGTAGTCAGCTTTCTTCGAGAGCCTCAGCATTGCCTTTATGGCCGTTCGATATCCGACCGTCCAAGTCCGAGTTTAACACATTCAGTACTTCGGCTGGGTCGGATCGACCTTGTCAATCCAGTCCAGAATGCCGCCCTTGAGGTTCAGAACGCGCGTATATCCGACAGATCGAAGGAAATCCGCTGCCTTTGCGCTCCGGGCGCCCGACTTGCACTGAACGACGATCTCCTCGGCCGGGTCAAGCTCCGCGTACCGCTTGGGGACGTCGCCCAGCGGGATGAGCGTGGATCCTGCGATCCGGTTGATCTGATACTCGTTGGGTTCACGGACGTCAACGATCATCAGCCGGTCGCCGCGGTCCAGCCGCTGCTTCAACTCGACGGACGTGATCTCGGTGGCCCTGTTGGTGCTATCCACAGTGACAGGCTCCTGTTTGACGGGTGTAATGCCGCAGAACTGCTCGTAGTCAATCAGGTGTGTGATGGTCGGATGCAATCCGCAAACCGGGCAATCGGGATCCTTGCGCAGCTTCAATTCGCGGAACTTCATGCGCAGCGCGTCGTAGATGAGGAACCGACCGACAAGCGGCTCGCCGATCCCCATGATCAGCTTCACGGCCTCGGTGGCCTGAATCACGCCGATGATCCCAGGCAACACGCCGAGCACCCCGCCCTCGGCGCAGCTCGGCACGAGCCCTGGCGGCGGCGGCTCGGGATAGAGGCAGCGATAGCACGGACCCTCTTTCGTGGCGAACACCGACGCCTGGCCCTCGAAGCGAAAAATACTGCCGTACGCGTTCGGCTTGCCGAGGAGCACGCACGCGTCGTTCACGAGGTATCGCGTCGGAAAGTTGTCCGTACCGTCGACGATGACGTCGTATGGCTTGAAGAGCTCGAGCGCGTTCTCGGATGACAACGCCAGGTCGTGGGTGATGACCTCGACTTCAGGATTGATCGCGTTCAAGCGGTCCTTGGCGGACGCGAGTTTTGGACGCCCCACGTCCGGCGTGCCGTGAATGATCTGCCGTTGCAAGTTGCTGAAGTCCACGACGTCGAAATCCACCATCCCGATGGTCCCGACGCCGGCCGCGGCGAGATACAGCGCGACCGGCGAACCGAGCCCGCCCGCACCGATGCATAGCACTTTGGCGGCCTTGAGTTTCAACTGACCGTCGACGCCGACCTCCGGCATGATGAGATGCCGCGAGTAGCGTTTGACCTCGTCGTTGGTCAGCGCTCGCACGTCCCCCGGCGTGGAGTCCGTCGTGGGGCCCGGCCCCTTCTCTGCGACAGCCCCCGCGGAGGACGGGCCCGACGCCGTTTCGGCGCCGCCGGCGACTGACGGAATGATGCTGACCGTGTCGGCCGCAGCGACCGGCGTCTGCTCTTTCTGCAGATAACGGATGTCCTCGTCGTTCACGTAAACATTCACGAAGCTGCGCAGCTTGCCGTGCTCGTTGTAGAGATGCGCCTTGAGCCCCGCGTGCCGGCGGGTCAGATCCGCGAGCAGCTCGCCCACGGTCGTCCCCGCCGCGTCGACGGTGTCCTGTTTATCGGTGTATGGCCGGAGTGGGGTCGGGATGAGGATTTTCGCCATGTTGAAGACTGCCCTCTTCGAAGCTCGATCGATCGTCTTTGAGAAACCACACGGTCATGTCCGCGGCGGTGCCGTTGGCCACGGCCACGATGATGTACGCAAACGTCGGCCACGCATGATCGAGATCGTACTGCGAGGGCCGCGCCGGATGGTCCGGATGCGAGTGATAGAACCCGAGCAGCTCCGCGCCCATCTCGGCGGCGCGCCGCTCGGCGAGCCGGTAGTCCGAGGCGCGCACGAGAAACCGCCTGCGCGGCCCCTCCTCGGTCGTGTTCGGGAGCGCGACGACATCCACGACCTGCGTGCCCGTGCCAATCAGCGCGCCACAGCACTCGTGCGGATACGTTTCCTGCCCGTGACTCCGGATGGCGCCGTCGACCGCCACGGTGACGCGCAGCCGCCGCTCACTCGGCATCATCGTCCGCCGTCCAGAACGCTTCATTCAGGTATTTTTCCGCGCCGTCCGGAAAGACCGTGACGATCACGCCGCGCTGCAGATCCTTCGCGACGTCGATCATGGCCGCGACCGCCGCCCCGGACGAGATGCCCGCCATCAATCCCATCTCGCGCGCGAGCCGGCGGACCATCTGGTACGAGCGCTCCGTGGAGACGCGAAGGTCCGCGTCGGCGAGAGAGGGGTCGTAAATGCCCGGCACGATCGCCGTTTCCATGTGCTTGAGCCCCTCGAGACCGTGGAACGCCGAATCGGGCTGGAACGAGATGAGCTTGATCAGCGGGTTGAACGCGCGGAGCCGACGCCCGGTCCCGACGAAAGTGCCGCTCGTGCCGAGGCCCGCGACGAAATGCGTCAGCCGACCGCTGGTCTGCTCGATGATCTCTGCGGCGGTCGTGTCGTAGTGGGCGCGCCAGTTGGCGTCGTTGTTGTACTGGTCTGGATAGAAGTACCGATCGGGGTCGGCAGCGTAGAGACGGCGCGCCTCGCGTATGGCGCCATCGGTGCTCTCGAGGGGGCTGGTGAGCACGATTTGCGCGCCAAGCGCTTGCAAGATCAGCTTGCGTTCGGGGCTGGCGTTTTCCGGGACGCAGAGCAGGACCTTGTAACCTCGCGCCGCACCGACCATCGCATAGGCAATACCCGTGTTCCCGGACGTCGCGTCGAGAATGGTCTTGCCAGGGGTCAGCTTGCCGGACGCCTCCCCGTCGAGAATCATGCGGGCCGCCGCGCGGTCTTTGACCGATCCTCCGGGGTTTTGCCACTCAGCTTTCGCGTACAGCTCGACGCCGGGCGGAATTTCGCGCTCGAACAGCTGAAGCCGTACAAGGGGCGTTCGCCCAATCATGTCGAGCACAGTCGAGCCGGGCGCGCGATCAACAATGGATGCGTTTGATGACGACATCGGGGATATCCGACCAGAGCAGTCCTGATTCTACCAAACTTGGCGGATGGCTGTTCCGGCATCGAACTGCGCTTCCGATCCCGGTTGCGTTAGCTCTTCTGTTACTCAGGGTTGGGATGGCGCCTTTCAGTTGGACGCTCACGGGCGCCGGCGTGATCCTTACCGCAGGCGGTGAAATCCTCCGGCTGTGGTCGGTCCACCACATCGGCGTCATTTCTCGTACGCGGAGCGGCCGCCTCGGACCGCTGGTGATGACCGGCCCTTTTGCCCTCGTCCGCAATCCGCTCTACATCGGAAACATGCTTCTTTGGGTGGGCCTCGCACTGACCGCCCATCTCATCTGGGCGGCGCCGATTGTCGCGCTCCTGCTGCTCGCCGAATATCACTTGATCGTCAGGTGGGAAGAGCAGCTGCTCCAGTCCCGCTACGGCGACATGTATCTCCAGTACGCGGGGCGGGTGCCGCGGTGGTGGCCGGCGCTCGCTCGTGCCGATCGTGACGGCCGCGCGGCAACCGAAACCACCACATATTCCTGGCGTGAAACGCTCTTCAGCGAGCGCGGGACTTTGATCGCAATCGCGGCTGGCTACGTTTTGCTGTGGCTAAAGGCTCGTTTCTGAGCGTTTGCCAGAGATACCAGGAGGCGACGGATCGATACGGCTTCCACGCCTCCCCGATCTTCAGAATCCGCTTCGCGTCGGGGCGCTTTCGAAGTCCGTACAAGCGCTGAACGGCGTTCACGATTCCCAAGTCGCCCGCTGGAAGCACATCGGGGCGATGCAGCCGAAACATCAGGAACATTTCGGCGGTCCAGCGGCCGAATCCCTTGACAGCGGTCAACCGCTCGATGACCGCCTCGTCGGGCAGCAATTCGAGCTCGTCGAGCTTCAGGCGGCCGTCACGGATCCGCATCGACAGATCGCGCAGATAACCGACCTTCTGCCCGCTCAACCCGACGCGTCGTAATGTCTGGTCGTCGATCGCGTCGATCGCCGCCGCGTCCGGGATGTGCCCGTCCGGAAACAGCGCGACGAAGCGGCCGAAGATCGTGGCCGCAGCCTTTGTCGAAAGCTGCTGGCTGACGATCGAACCGACGAGCGCGCTCAGGTGGTCGCGGCGCTGACGCCCCGCCATGCCGCACGGGCCGATTTTCTTGATGGCGCCGCCCAGAATCGGGTCGCGCCGCATCAGCGTGCGCCGTGCGGTCTCGTAGCCCGCTGGGGTCAGTGTCGTCAACGTCGTCAATCTTGCCGGGGCGACCGGTCTGGAGGACGTCATTTCATCGATACCGTGACCGTCACCGACGCCCGGACGTCAATGAGCCCGGGCTCCACGACGGTCGCGGAGTCGACGCGCATCGCCCCCACCATCGGCCGGGGGATCGAGAACCGCTCACCGTCTTCGATCTTCAAGATGCGATCGATCGCCCGCCCGGCGCCGGCGGCTGCCGCTTCAGCGCGCCCGCGGGCGTCGAGGACCGCCAGGCGGATCGCTTCGCGCTCGACCGCGGCGCGATCCTTGAGATCGAACCGGATGCCGTCGATGGAGGTCGCCCCGGCCTGCACGACCGCATCCGCGATCTCCCCCGCCCTGGCCACGTCGTCCACGCGCACCTCGAGCGAGTTGCGCGCCAGGAAGTCGCGCGCGACGCGGCGCCCGTTCGCGTTGTCGTATTCCTGCTCCAGCCGCACGCCCGTCGTACGGCGGGCGTCGCCCGCTATTGACAGCTCGGCCAGGCGCTTGACGACGACGCCCATCAGATCTGCGTTCTGCCGCTGCGCGTCGCGAGGGCTCTTGGCGCGGGTCTCAACCGCAATCGAGACGAACGCGGTGTCCGGAGCCCGGCTGACGATGGCAGCGCCGGTGGCAACAACGACCGGCGGCTCCTGCGCCCGGGCGACGTCCGTGCCGCTACCGACGACCACGACGACGAGAAGAGCTAAGGTGCGCATACAATCCTGAACCCAATGCTGTACGCGTAAGTGTCGGGCGGCACTTTGTGCCGGTACGCGCACCGCAGCATGGAGACCTCCTCGTTCACCCACGCGCCGCCGCGCACGATCCGCATGTGGCCATGCGAAGGGCCGCGCGGATCGCGCGAGTCCCCAAGTCCATAGTAGTCGCTCCCATACCAGTCCGACACCCATTCCCAGACATTGCCGATGACATCGTAAAGGCCGTATGCGTTGGGTTCGTAAGTGCCAGTCGGGCGCGTGCCGCGGCGAGGCTTCGATCCGGCGTCGGCGAGATAGTTGCCCTGCGAGGGATCGATGTCGTTGCCCCATGGATAGCGGTATCCTTCCATGCCGCCGCGAGCCGCCTTCTCCCACTCGGCCTCGCTTGGAAGACGCGCACGCCGGCCCAGCGCATCCGTGCACCAGTCGCAATATGCGAGCGCATCTTCGTACCCGACCAGAACGACCGGGTGCCCGCTCTTGCCAGGCGGAGGCTGCGAGCCGTCCCACACGTACGGTGCGGCCAGCTCACGGAAGAGCGAGTCGCGCTCGCCGCTTGCGATGAGCGGAAGACTCCGGATCGATGGTGGAGGGTAGCCCGTCGCGCGAACAAATCGCGCGTAGTCGTCATTGGTGACGGGATGGCGGCCGATGAAAAACTCGCTGACGAAGACACGATGAACCGGACGCTGGTCGTCCTCCGCGTCCGCGGCGCCCATCAGGAAGTCGCCCGCGGGAATCCGTGCCAGATCCGGAGCACTCGTCACCTGAGCGCGCCAGTATAGTCCAGGACCTGACGGCCGCGGCCGCCGAGACGCGCTCGAGCAACGGGGTACAGTGAACGTCATGAGAGTCGAGCCGTTTGCGATGGAGCGCATGCAGTCCACGTACGAGAACCACGTGGACGTCAACCTGTCCGAGAGCGGAGTGCATCCACTCCGGCTCGGCGAGCTCCTGGACGAGGAGGCAGCGCGCGACGCACTGATGCAGGAGGGCCTGCGCTATACGCAGTCGAACGGCACGCCTGCGCTGCGCGATCTCATCGCGTCGCAGTACCCGGGCACGACGGGAGCGCATGTGCAGGTGACCAATGGCGGCGCCGAGGCCAACTACATCGCGACGTGGAACCTGGTCGAGCCGGGCGACGAAGTCGTGTTCATGGTGCCAAATTACATGCAGACGTGGGGACTCGCGCGCGCCTTCGGTGGCGTCGTGCGCGAGTGGCCGCTGGTCCGCCCGCACGGCGCCGCCGGATGGCGCGTTGACACCGCGGAGCTCGAGCGCCTCGTCTGTGCGCGCACCAAGCTCATCATCTTGTGCAACCCCAACAACCCGACCGGCGCGCGCTTTGATGCCACGGACCTGGACCGCGTCGCCGCCATCGCGAGCCGTCACGGCGCGTGGATCCTGTCGGACGAGATTTATCGCGGCGCCGAGCGCGACGGGCGCGAGACCCTCACGATGTGGGGCCGGAGCGACCGCGTTGTCGTCACGAGTGGTTTGTCGAAAGCATATGGACTGCCGGGGCTGCGGATCGGCTGGGTGGTGGGCCCGCCGTCATTGGTCGCCGCGTTATGGTCGTATCACGACTACACGACCATCTCGCCCGGCGCGTTGAGCGATTTCCTGGCGCGCCACGCGATGGATCCGGCGCGCCGGCGCGGCATCCTGGCGCGTACGCGACAGATTCTGAACGAGAACTATCCAATCATGGCGGAGTGGCTCGACGGCCACAAAGGTGTGTTCAGCTACGCGCCGCCCGACGCGGGAGCAATCGTGTACGTCCGCTATCACCACGACATCAACTCAACGACCCTCGTCCACCGCCTTCGCGATGAGAAAAGCGTGCTCATCGTTCCGGGGGATCACTTCGGGATGGACGGTTACCTGAGAATCGGCTACGGCGATACACCACCGCATCTGCGCGATGGCCTGAGCCGGCTGCACGATCTGCTGCGCGAGATCGCGGCGTGACCCTCGACCTCGTCTTGATTGGCTTCGGCAACGTCGCGCGGCGCTTCGTCCGTCTCCTTGCAGAGCTCCGGCCGCGACTGGCTCGCGACCACGATATCCAGACACGCGTCGTCGGCATCGCGACGCGGAGGCTCGGCTGTGTGTTCGATGCAAACGGCCTCGATGCCGTCGTTCGCGCAGAACTCGTCGAGTCGGGCGGACCACTCGGCCCGGCGGCTGGGTCGACGATTGGATTTCTACGGACGTCGCTCGAACGGATGAACGCATCCGCGCGCGGGGGCCGCCTGGTTGTTGTGGAGACCACGACGCTCGACATCGCGCGGGGGAGACCGGCGGTCGACCACGTACGTGCTGCGCTTGCCGGCGGAGCGCACGTAGTCACGGCGAACAAGGGTCCGGCGGCGTTTGCTTACCGGAGGCTCGCAACAGCCGCGTCCAGCGCAAACCGCTTTTTTCTGTTCGAGAGCGCCGTCATGGACGGCGTGCCGATCTTCAGCCTGCAACGCGCGGCGCTCCCCGCAACGACGATCACGGGCTTCGAAGGCGTCGTCAACACTACAACGAACTACATCCTGACCGCGGTCGAGCAGGGAGAGACATTCGATGGCGCGCTCGCGGCGATGCAGCGTGCCGGCATCGCGGAGGCCGATGCTTCCCTCGATCTTGACGGATGGGATGCCGCCGCCAAGACCGCGGCGCTCGCCAACGTCCTCCTTGACGCGCGCCTCACGCCTCACGATATCGAGCGGGAATCAGTGACCGCGGCGGCTGGACCGCGCATTCGCGCGGCCCGTGCCGTTGGGCGGAAGTTGAAGCTCGTGGCGTCCGCGGAGCGATCGGGCGGAGCTGTGCGCGGCCGGGTCCGCCTTGCGGAGCTGCCGGAAACCGACCTGCTGGCGCAGGTCGAAGGACAGCAGAACGCGCTCGTTCTGCACACGGACCTCCTCGGCGACATTGCGATCATTCAGCGTGGATCGGGCCTGACGCAGACCGCCTACGGGCTCGTCTCAGATCTGGTCACGATTGGCCGGGAAGTGAGCCAGAAGCGGTGGCGCGCCACTCCGCGACCGCGCCCGCGAGCGCGGCGGCGTCGTAGCCCAGCAAGACGCGATCGCCGATGATCGTCGCCGGCACGGTCCGAATGCCGCGCGCGAGGAGGTCGTCGTACGCGCGATCGTCTTCATCGACGTTGTAGGCAGTGAATGGCACGCGCTCTCGTGAAAGAAACTCCTTCACCAGCTCGCAGCTGCGTCAGGAACTGCCGGCGTAGACGATAATCATTTGACCATTTCCAGCAACCAGCAACTGTCCTATGCCCCTAAAAGGTATCACCGTTCTCGATCTGACACGGGTGCTGTCCGGGCCCTATTGCACGATGCTGCTCGCGGACATGGGCGCCCGGGTGATCAAGATCGAACAACCCGGCAAAGGTGATGACACCCGCGCATGGGGCCCGCCGTTTCTCGACGGCGAGAGCGCCTATTTCCTGAGCATCAACCGGAACAAGGAGAGCGTCACGGTCGACTTCAAGCATCCGGGGGGGCTGGCGCTCGTAGAGCGTCTCATCGCGAAGTGCGACGTGCTCGTGGAGAACTTCCGCCCCGGCACGCTCAGCAAAGTAGGGCTCGACTATCAATCGCTGAGCGCCCGCTATCCACGGCTGGTGTACTGTTCGGTCTCGGGCTTCGGACAGACTGGACCGCGCCGTGATGAGCCAGGCTACGACGCGGTCATGCAGGCCGAAGGCGGGCTGATGAGCATCACCGGCGCCCCTGATGGCCCGCCCTATCGGCTTGGCGTAGCCATCGCCGACATCGTGTCCGGCATGTTCGCCGCCTACGGCATCAGCGTGGCGCTCTTCGCACGCGAGCGGACGGGACAGGGGCAGGAGGTCGACGTGGCCATGCTCGACGCCGTAGCCGCCCTGCTCACATATCAAGCCGGCAACTTCTTCGCGAGCGGAAGGGTCCCCGCACGGCTGGGCAACCGGCACCCGAGCATCGTGCCGTACGAGACATTTGCGGCCTCCGACGGCGACTTCGTGCTGGCCGTCGGGAACGACGCGCTGTGGGCGAAGTTCTGCGCCGCCGCGGGGCTCGACACCGGCGGCCGTTTCGCCACCAACCGCGAGCGCGTCACAGGCTATGACGACCTCCGGCCCCTCATCGCGGCCCGGCTGGCGACGGAGACACGGCAGCATTGGATCGACCGGCTGACGGCTGCGGGAGTGCCCTGCGGATCAGTCCGCGATCTCCGCGAGCTCTTCGACGATCCGCACGTGCTGGCGCGAGAGATGCTCACGTCCGTCATTCATCCAACCATTGGATCACTGGAGGTCCTCGGCGTCCCGATCAAGTTGTCCGCGACGCCCGGCGCCGTGAGGACGCCACCGCCATCGCTCGGCCAGCACACCGACGCGGTGCTCGGGCACGACCTCGGGTTCGGCCGTGACGCCATCGCGCGCCTGCGGGAACAAGGAGTCATTTAGGGGCTATGGAAATCTCAAAGGTCCGCAAGGGCCTCTACGACACGATGGCGCGGGCCAAGCGCGATTCCGCCGAGCGCCGGGCGCGCACTGACGCCGCCACGCGGGCCTTCGACAGCTTTCTGAATCGCATCGCCGTGCCTCTCATCCGGCAGGTGGTCAACGTGCTCCGCTCGGAAAACTACGCGTTCAGCGTATCCACGCCTTCGTCCAGCGTTCGCCTGACATCCGACAAGAGCGCCGAGGATTTCGTGGATATCTCACTCGACACCGCGGGCGACTTGCCTCGCGTCATGGGGCGGGTGAGCTGGAGCCGCGGGCGCCGCGTTGTCGACGTCGAACGCGTGCTGGCATCGGGCGATCCGGAGCTCATTACGGAAGACGAGCTGCTCGAGTTCCTGCTGAAGGAGCTGGAGCCGTTCGTGGAGCGGTGAGAAGGGTTACGCGAGTCGTTCGACAAACGAAGTGTCGACGCCCTGGTGCTTCAATGCGGCGAGCAGGCCCTGACGATCGCTCGCGTAGCGATACGCCTCGCGCCCGTCCACGGTTCCCTGCTGGACGAGGCCGACGAGCGCATCGTTGAGTGGCATCATGCCCCACCGCCGGCCGCCTTCGATGGCCATGGGGAGCTGCGACGTCTTGCCTTCGGCGATGACGCTCGAGACCGCCGGCGTGTTGAGGAGCACCTCGCGCGCGGCGACGCGCCCGCCGCCGTTTTTCTTCAGGAGCACCTGCACGACGACGCCTCGGAGGCTGTCGGCCAAGGCGAACTGCACCTGACGCCGGCTGTCGGGCGCGTACAGGTCGATGATCCGGTCGACCGTTCCGGTCGCCGTATGCGCCGAGAATCCACCGACCACGAGGTGGCCGGAGGCCGACGCTTCGAGCGCGACGTTCACCAGGCCGGCCGTTCTCAGATCCTCGATGACCAGGACGTCGGGATCCTCTCGAAGCGCCGCGCGCGCCGCCGCGAGCACCTCCTCGTCGCTGCCGCGGACTTCCCGCTGACTGACGAACGAGCTGCCGCGCTCGTGGACGATGTTGATCTCGCGCTCGATGGTAATCACGTGATCACGTCGGGTCCGGTTGATGAGATCGACGAAGGCCGACATCAGCGTGCGTTTGCCACTCGATCGTGGGCCCGCTACCAGGACGAGCCCTTCCGGCTCGATCGCCAGGTCCTGTACCGCGCGGGGGAGGCCGAGCTGGTCCACCGACACCGACCGCGTCGGCATCAGGCGGAAGACGCCGCCCGGCCCGCGATGATCGCGGAAGCTCATGCAGCGCACTCGGCCAACGTCCTCGATGTCGAGAATCCACTCAGTGGCCGCGCCCGTGCGCAGCGCCTCGTGATTGCGCTCGGGCATCAAGGTGAGGAGCAGCGATTCCACGTCGCGAGCGGTCAGCACCGGCTCGCCTTCGAGCGTCTGCAATTCGCCGTCGACACGCACGCCCGGCTTCGAGTCCGAGGACAGGTACATCGTCGACGCGCCGCGCGCAGCGGACAGGCGCAGGAGGCGATCCAGCCCTGACATCGTCGGATCGCCAACGGCCGGCGGCGGCTGTTCGGCGCGGATCGGGTTTCGCGCGAGCGGCAGAACCACCGCGGGCTGAGTCGCGGATACTTCTACGGGCGGTGCGGGGATCCGCTCCGGCAACGGGGGCGGCACCCGGGCCGTCGCTACAGCCGGTGGCGCGGTCGCAACCGGCGGCGCCGACAACGGTCGGGGGCTCGGCGCGACCGGAGTCAGACTCGGCGGCGGCGCGACGGGCGACGGCACCACAGGTGACGCCACCGCAGACGACGCCACGACTGGCGACGCCACGACCGGCGGCGCTACGACCGGCGGCGCCACGACCGGCGGCGCCACGACCGGTGCCGCGGGCGACGCTGCGACGGGTGGCGCCAGAGGCGGCGGCACTACGGGCGGCGGCACCAGAGCATGGGCCGGCATCGTGACCGTCGGTGGCTGAGTCACAACCGGGCGTGACGGTGCGACGACTGGAGACGGGACGATGGCTGGAGGCGGCGCCACGGGAAGAGACGGTGGCGCGACGCCGGCAGCCGTCACCGCGTCCTCAATCTTCTTCTCGATCGCTGCTTGGGACTCGAACGCGGACGCGAGCGATGGAGCCTCGCGCACGTCAAAATCCAGGTTGATTTCGATAGCCTCTTCGGCCGCTGTTTGACGGGCGTTGAGCGCTGCCAGCGGAGCCGCTGGGGAGAAGGGACTCCCGAACTGGACCTCGGGGGGGATGGGCCCCGCAGCCGGCGCCTCGCGCGGAGCAGGTGCCGCAGAGTGAGGCGCACGCTCCTTCCCGTATCCAACTCCGCTCACGTCGAGCGAATCCGGAAGCGGCTCGGCCGATTGAGACAGCGATGGCGATGCGGCCGATGCATATACGGGATAGGGCTGCACGCTGGCCGCGCCGTCCGGCGTCGTAAAGAACTCCTCCGGGACGCGATCGTCGTCCGTGGTCCGCCGGCGGCGGATCTCAACCCACACATCGTCGCCGCCGCGCGCCGCGACGATGGTGAACATCTCGCCGGGGAACTCGGGAATAGGCGGCAGCTCGTGTTGGACCGCGCCGAACTCATCGAGCGCGCGCTGCAGCTCAGGAGGCAGAAGCTGATTGACGATGCCGTTGACCGCGTCGAGCGCGAGCCCGCGCGTCGCCAGATCGACCTGGCCCGTTGGCGAGACCACGTATGGCTTGTCGCCGGCGTGCATGACCAGCGCTTCACCATCCACGTGGACGATGGCCTGCAGGAGGGATGGTACGAGGCTCACCGATCTAAGTTCTCGGTCGCAAGACCAGGTTCTTTAGTGTATTTCAGGAATGACGGGGGGCGCCGGCCTCGTAGATACGGACCAGCTCGACCAGTTTGTACCCTCGGGTCTGATAGGGGGGGATCACCCGCTCGGTCCGCAAGTACTGCAGCATCCCGGCATCGGCGTAATCCGGAGCGCCGACATCTGACATGGCGGTGAGGGCCGCTTCGAGGCCGGCCATGGTCATGGCCTTCCCGGCGATGATCCGGGTTGCCGGCAGAAGACCCAGACGTCTGAATCGCTCCTCCCGGCGGGTGACCACGAACTCGACGAAAACCTCGTTGCTCATGAACTGATAGTCGGCCTCGGATCGAGTCGCCGGCGCGTCCTCGACCCGTACAAAGCGAACGCCGATCAGGTCGCGAAGGCGCTCGAGCAACAGATGGGTGAACTGTCCCTCCCCCGACCAGTTGCTCGTATCAGTCTCGAATGCCATGGTGGATCGCCATCAGCCCGCCCAGGACCGGATAGTACCGCGTGCGCGAGAACCCGCGTGACTGCATCATGCCGGCGACCGCTTCGGCGCCGGGGTACTGACGGATGGAGGCCGGGATGTAGCGGTACGTGTCCGGGTCCCGGTGCAGGATCCAGCCAAGCGCGCCGCCGACGATATCGAGGTACGAGAGGTACGCCGCACGCACCAGACCGTTCGAGGGGCGATTGAAGTCGAGCGACAGCACCTGGCCGCCCGGCCTCAGTACCCGCTCGATTTCTCGAAGCGCCAGGTCGAGGTTTGGGACGTTTCGCAGCCCGTAGCCGGTCGTCACGACGTCGAACGAGGCAGATGGAAACGGCAGCGCGAGCATGTCTCCGACGAGAAACTGGATCCCGGTATCCACATGCTTTTCACGCGCCAGTTCGATCATCCGCCTGGTGATGTCGAGGCCGATGACCCGCGCGCCGCGACTGGCGCATGCGACTGCGATATCGCCGGTGCCCGTTGCGAGATCCAGGGCGCGTGATCCGGGGGCGATTGATGCCATCCGGACGAGGCGCCGCTTCCAGCGCCGGTCCTGACCGTACGACAGCGCGCGAGTGATGAAGTCGTACCGGTCCGCGATTGTCGCAAAGAGCGATCGCACGTAGCGGCGCTTGCCGTCTGGCGTGGCAATGCTGTCAGCAAGCGCCCCCGGAGCCATTGTTGGATAATACGTTCAATGCTCCCGTCGAGCACGGTCGAGAACTACCTGAAGGCGATCTATCAGGGCCAATCAGCGCTGACCGACGGCGCACGCCTCGTCCCGATGGGCCAGGTCGCGGCGTCGCTCGGCGTGACGCCGGGCACGGCCACGACGATGGTCAAGGCGCTCGCGGAATCGGGCCTGGCGGAGTACGAGCCATACAGCGGCGTACGACTGTCGGCCGCCGGCGAGCGGCTCGCGGGCCTCGTGCTTCGCCGCCATCGCCTCGTCGAGCAGTTCCTCGTTCAGGTGATGGGCATGAGGTGGGACGAAGTGCACGACGACGCCGAACAGCTCGAGCACGTGGTATCGGAGCGCCTCATCGAGCGCATCGACGAGATGCTCGGTCACCCGACGCACGATCCACACGGCGATCCGATTCCGGGCCGCGATGGCGCCATCGCGCATCGACATCTCGATAGCCTGCTGACGTGCCCTGTGGACACGCCGCTGAGGGTCACGAGGATCACTGATCAGGATCCGGCGTTTCTGCGCTTCATCGAGAACAACCATCTGAAGCCTGGAGAGCCGGTCGAGGTCGAAGCCCGCGATACGGCGGCGGACGCGGTGCTCCTGCGCGGTCGGGGGCAGCGCCTCACTATCGGCGCGCGCGCCGCGTCGAAGCTGCTGGTTGAGGTCGATCGAGCCTGACTACATCAGCTTTCCTAGGGGGCCCAGATCGAGGTTGAGATCCGACGGCGACAACCCGAACCTCGCCCCGATCTCGCGGATCGTCTCCTCGAGCTGCATGAGCGCGCGACCCACCGCCTCGACCTCCTTGCGCGTCAGCGTCTTCTGTTCCATACGTCGAATGGCCTGTCGCTCCATCAACTGCCGCAGGAACTCCACGATCGTGAGCACCAACTGCGCCACGGACCGCTGGACATCGTCCGCCTCGGGATTCCAGCGCATTGTCTTTGTCCGGCGATCGATCTCACGGCGCAGCGCGGCGAGCTCGGCGGCGGTGACCGGCGCGGCGCCAATGGCGCGGCGGGTCCCCCGGGGTTGCTTACTCAGGGGGCCCCTCTTGCCCGGCCGTGTATTCCGGCGCCGCCTTCCCGCCCGGCTTCGCGGCCTCCGCGGCTTGGACTTCACGGCCGCCGCTGGCTCCCAGGTGCGGATCCAAATCTGCGCGAACGGCGCTTCCGACTTCCGCGTTTAGCCGGCAGAACGCGGTCGGCGGCGCACAGCAGCGCAGACAACCGGACGTAAATCAGGTCCACGCCGGCAACGCCGATCGTGAGGTCGCCATTGGCCATCACGCCTTTGTCGAGCAGCCGGTCGAGAAGGTCCAGCACTGTTGAGTCCGGCGGGTCGAGTACCTGGTTGGCGACAGGCATGTGGCGGCGCGGCATTTCACTCCTGGGCAAAGGTGTACGGTGGCCACGGCCCCGTGAGCGTCATGGCATAGCCAAAGGGGGCAAGCACCCGCGCCTCCTTCGCCGCGACGGATCGGAACGCTCTGGTCCGCGACCGAGCAACCAGAAATGCCGCGTCGAGGAGCAGCGCGCCGGCTGGCGACGGCATGTCGCGCGCGGGGCGACGCCGCGCGAGGCGTGCGTGAGCGGACAGCCGTTCGAAGAGAGAGGCGACGGTCTTGCGCGCGTGGGTCGCCAGCTTGACCGACGCATCACGCCTGGTCTTCTTGAGCGAGAGATACGCCGCGCCGGCTGTCCGGCCGCTGCCTGCGCTCATATGTTTGGAGCGGCCTGCCGCATGGGCGAGCGCCGCGTCGCGATCGAGCAGGACGCGCACGCCCCATTCGCGATGTTTCGAGACGCGTCGGACGGCCGACGAGAGTCGGGCCCGCTCGCCGCGCAAGTGCTCCAACGCGCGCGCATCGTTCTCGAACAGCGTGAGGAGCTTGATCGGCAGGAGCGCGTCGGCGTCGATGAAATGTTCCACGACGCCGTTGTGCGCCGTTGCCGCGCGGGACAACCAGTCGAGGCTCGTCAGCTTCCTGTTGATCGCGGCCTCGCCGTACTGCCTGGCCGGGGCGTCGGCGACGATCGCAAACAGCCCCCGATCCACCTCGAGGGCGCGCGCGGGGCCAAAGGCCGGCAGGCCCGCAGGCGCGCCGGTGGTGCGGGGCGCGCGCAGGGATGCGACGAGACAGTAGACGTAGGTCGAGATCATCCTCCGGTGCGTCAACGGATCCAGGTCCGCGCCCAGCGGTCGAGCCCCGCCGCGCCCCGCGGCGGCGGCGCTGTCAACGGTGCATGGATGATAGCGCAGTCGCGCGGGCTGGCCAGGGCAGCCGACTCGCGTTCCTCATCGGCGGACACCGCAAGGCACCACCGGCAGACGCCAGGAGACAACGTGCGCGCGTTCACGATCACGGCGCCGACGGGCAGACGCATCGACCTCAACGTTCGCAGCAAACGTTCGGTCTCCGCACGTGGCACCGCCGCGGCGCGTGTGACGACAACGAAACGCGTCTTCGACCGGTCGCCCAGCAGGTGGTGAAGCTCACGCACCGTTCGCGACGAGTTGACGAGATCGGCGGCAAACCGGCCCGGACGCACGAGCGACCGGTACTTCAACAGCACGCGAATCAATGCCCGGAGCCATTCTCGCGCCGTTTCCGGCATGTTCAGCAGACGCAGCGCGTGGCCGGTGGGCGCGGAGTCCACGACTACGAGATCGTGTCGATCCGCTGCGTCGACAATCGAGAGCATACCGAACAGCTCGTCGATGCCAGGCGGCGCGAGCTCCATCAAGCGCGCCGCGCTCGCGCGCCACCCGACGGCTGGGCCCACGCGCAACGTCCCAGGGCCGGCGATTTCCTCCAACGCATCCCGGAAGTCGGCGCGCGTCTGCCGCATGGCCTCCGTGGAATCGAGCTCGCGCGCCAGCAGGTTGGGCGGACCACCGACCACCCGCGCGGGCGCGTTCCGGATCTCAGACTTGAGCACGTCGCCGAGCGAGTGCGCAGGGTCGGTCGAGAGCAGCAGGACTGAGGCGTCAGGTCGCGCCTGTGACAGCCGCAGCGCAATCGACGCGGCGACCGTCGTCTTTCCGACGCCGCCTTTCCCGCTGACGAAGATGAGACGCGCGCTTCCCACGCGCTCGAGAAGCGCAGGCGCCGATTTCGCCCGGGAGACACGCCAGGCCTCTGCAGGCCTCGAAGCCTTGGAGGCCCTGGAGGCCCTCGAATTGACGTTCGGGGCGTCGAGTCCGGCCCTCTTCCGCGTCTGGCGATCCGCGAGCGCCGAGAGCGCGGACACGCCGCGTGGCTCGCGACGCGCGGCTTCGACGATTCGGATCTTCCGTCCGTGCCCGATGGTCCGTTCGATCTTGGCGAGCACCTCACGCTCGGCAGCCCGACGCCGGTCGCAGAGGGGGCAGCGGCCCCCTGCCGGCAGAAGCCGGTTCACAACGAGTTCACGGACCTTGATACCGGTGTCCGCCAGTGCGCGAATGCCGTCTTCGCTCTCAGCGACTGAGAGCATCTCGGGCAGGGTAACCCAGTGGAAGGTCGTGCGGTGCGGGTGTCGAAGCAAGCGCGACATCTCCGCCGCCTCGTCGGCAATCGTCTCGATCATCCGATCCGCAGCTTCGGGCGGCCCCGCGCGACCGAACTGCCGGCGGACGATCCGATGCTCCTCCTGGAGGCCGTCCAACGCGGCCGCGACCGCCGTCACGGTCTCCGGCGCTGCGATCAATCTGAGCGCATGGCCGGTCGGCGCGGTATCGACGACGACAACGTCGTATCCGCGCGCGGCGAGCCGACCAATTTCGATGATGCCGACCAGCTCGTCGACGCCAGGGACCGGGAGGTTGAGCAAGGCATCGACGTCGCTCCGCTCGAGCCACGTTCCGTTCACGAGCACGTCCGCCAGGGCCGCGCGGTGTCGCACCATCCAGCGCCGGAATGCGCGTGGGGCGTTGAGCTCCACGGCATCGAGCGATCGGCGGACTCGCCGCGGCGTTGCGGACAGCCGGACACCAAGCGCGTCGCCGAGGGAGTGAGCGGGGTCCGTGGAGACGACGAGCGTCCGCGCGGCGGCGCACGCCTCGCGGAGCGCGCGCGCGGCGGCGCACGTGGTCTTGCCCGCGCCGCCCTTACCCGCGTAGAAGATGAACCGGGGGCCGGTCAGTGTTCGGGCTTCCAGCTTTCGATCTCGACGCCCGCCCCTTCGTCGTCCGGCGACATCGAGATGGCGCCCTGCCGGCTGCCTTTGATCTCCCTGATGCGGGCGAGCAGGTCGCGCTCGAGATCGGCGAACTCGTCATCGGAAATTTCACCGAGCTCGAGGCGCATCTGCGCTTCGAGAAGCTGCTCGCGGAGCGCCGTGTCATCCTGCATCTCGGCCTCGGCGGCCGCGACCACTTTATCGAGGACGAACCGGAGCGACCCGACTAGAAGCGTGTCCAGAATGAACATGACATCTCAGGCTCTCTCGAGCTTCAGCCTGATGTTCACGAAATTGTAGGGCGGCCACGGACCGGTGTACTTGAACGTCAGCTTGTCGAATCCGGTGGCGATCGACTTCACCTTCGCGTCGAACGCCTGCTCGTGATCGCGCGAGATGAGAAAAGCGGCGTTCATGATCATCTTGTCGCCGATTGGCTTGTTGATGCGGGAGGCGACCGACACCTCGCGGAGCTGCTCGAGGATATCGGCGACGTAGCGCTCGGATTTCGACTGCAACGCCGTGTCGATGAGCCGCCCGTACTGCATTCGCGCGAAGTAGGTCGGGCCTTTCTGCCCCGAGATCTCCTTCTTCAACCGGCTGATGTCGTCGTCCTCGCCTTCGACCTCGCGAATGGCCTGGTCGCGGTCCCAGAGGACCTTGAGGCCGAACTCGAGCTTGTTCTGCATCTTGTTGAGCACGTCGCCGAAGGCGCCCGC
>DASZFS010000334.1:0-32192 GCA_035939575.1 Vicinamibacterales bacterium
GCTTCGTCCGGCCGACACCGATTCAGTCGGATGCGATTCCTCCCGCGATGGCGGGCCGCGATGTGCTTGCGTGCGCCATGACGGGCAGCGGCAAGACCGTCGCATTCCTCCTGCCAATCCTCCACAAGCTGTTCGCCAAGAAGCGCGGCACGACCCGCGCGCTCGTGCTTACCCCGACGCGCGAGCTCGCCGCCCAGATTCTCGAGGACCTCAACGGCGTGGCGACCCACACGCCGCTCACTGCCGCGGCGGTGTTCGGCGGCGTCGGGATGGGGCCGCAGGAGCACGCCTTTCGCAGCGGCGTCGACGTCATCGTGGCCACGCCGGGCCGGCTGCTCGATCATTTCCGCGCGCCCTACGCGAAGCTGGCGGGCCTGGAATTCCTGGTGTTGGACGAAGCGGATCGCATGCTCGACATGGGCTTTCTCCCTGACGTCCGCCGCGTGCTGCGCCACGTGCCGCGCCGGCGCCAGACGCTCTTCTTCAGCGCCACGATGCCCGCGGCGATCGCGGAGCTGTCGCGCGAGATGCTGCACGATCCGGTCATGATCAACCTCGAGCGCCAGGCCGCGCCGGCGGTCGGCATCACGCACGCGGTCTACCCGGTGCCGCAACACCTCAAGCCGGCGCTGCTGCTGGCGCTGGTCCGCAGCGGGGAAGTGCGCGACGCGCTGGTGTTCACGCGAACGAAGCACCGGGCCAATCGACTGTCGAAGTACCTCGGAGAGCAGAACGTCCGCGTCGAGCGGATTCACGGGAACCGATCCCAGGCGCAGCGCACCGAGGCGCTGGCTGGCTTCAAGTCGGGCAAGTACCAGGTTCTCGTGGCCACCGACATCGCCGCCCGCGGCATCGATGTCACGGCGCTCGGCCACGTTATAAACTTTGACGTGCCCGGTCAGCCCGACGATTACATCCACCGCGTGGGCAGGACCGGCCGGGCGGAGCGCACCGGCTCGGCATTCACGTTCGTGTCGCCCGACGAGGAAAGCAGCCTTCGCGGCATCGAGCGCGCGGTCGACAAGCGGCTTCCGCGCGTCACCATGCCCGACTTCGACTACGACTCGCGGCCCGCGCCCGCCCCTGAGCATCGTCCTGATGCAGGCCGGCGGCAGCCGTGGCACCGCCCTGGCGGTTCCGTCCATGGCAGGAGCCAACGCCCGAACCAGGGTCGCCGGAGTGGGGAGCCCGGCAGCTCCAGAGGGTCCCGGGGGCCCCGGGGACCCCGCAGAACTTAGAAGTACGTTCTAACTTCCGAAGGCTGCGTCGTTCAACAGCCCGCTCGAACCTCTCCGCCACCGCACACCGCTCTTCCGAAATCGGGCACTCTCCAGAACCCCAGCGGCCGGACGGGAGAAATTGCCGCCAAAATTGCACCGGGCGCTGGTACTGACGTTGCTCCTGTCGAATGACGACAAGAGGAGCCCGCTACGCCATGCTCGATGAACTCTGGAACGACGCGCGCTTTGCGGTGCGGACGCTCGCCAGGAACCGCGCGTTCGCCCTGCTCGCGATCTTGACCCTCGGCCTGGGAATCGGCGCCAATACGGCGATTTTCAGCGTCATCTACGGCGTCCTGCTGAAGCCGCTGCCTTACACCGACAGCGACCGTCTGGTCCTGATCAGGCAATCGGCTCCGCATGTCGGCCGCCCCGACGTCGGCGTCTCCATCAAGGAGTACTTCACCTACCGCGACCAGGCCACGGCCGACTTCGATGCCCTCGTCGAGTTCCATCAGATGAACTTCGACCTCCTGAAGCGCGGCGAGCCGGACCGTGTGAACACCGGCGTCGTGTCGCCGAACTTCTTCGACGTCCTGGGCATCAAACCGATTGTCGGGCGATCCTTCGTTCCCGAGGACGATCGGCCCGGCGCGCCGGCCGTGCTGGTGGTGAGCTATTCCTACTGGCAGCGCCGGTTCGGCGGAGACCGCACGATTGTCGGGCAGGTGTTCCAGATGAACGATCGGCCGCACACCGTCGTCGGCGTGCTGCCTAACGTTCCGCTCTACCCGCAGGAGAACGACGTCTACATGCCGACGTCCGCCTGCCCGTTCAGGGCGGCCGCCGAGACGCGGATCAACCAGAACGCCCGCGTCTTCTCCATTCTCAACGTCTTCGGACGGTTGAAGCCGGGCATCGCGCGCGCCCGCGCCGCCGCCGACGTCGACGTACTCTGCCAGCGCTTCGTCGGCGACGACCGGGCCGCGTACCGCCCTGGCACGGGGTTCACGGCGACAACCCTCGGCGTGCGCGAGGAGATGACCCGGGACGCGCGCCCGATGTTGCTGATTCTGCTCGGCACCACCGCCCTTGTGCTGCTCATCGCCTGCGCCAACGTGGCGAACCTCACGCTCGCGCGGCTGCTGCGCCGCGATCGCGAATTCGCGCTGCGGGCGGCGCTCGGGGCAGGGCGAGGGCGCCTGGCGCGGCAGCTGCTCACCGAAAGCACGCTCCTCTCGCTCGCGGGCGGAACATTCGGGCTGTTGTTCGCATCGTGGGCGACCGGGATGCTCACGAGCTTCGTCGGGCGATTCACGGCGCGGACCGGCGAAATTGCCATCGACATGCGCGTGCTGATGTTCACGGTCGCCGTCTCAGTTCTCACGGGCCTCGTCTTCGGGATACTGCCGGCGCTGGCGACGAGAGTCGATCTGGTCAGCTCGATGAAGCAAGGCAGCAAGGGCTCCGGCGAAAGCGTCGGGCGCCGCCGGCTCCAGGGCGCGCTCATCGTCGGTCAGGTGGGGATTTCGGTCGTGCTGCTCATCGGCGCAGGGCTTCTGCTCGCCAGCTTCTACCGGCTCCAGAGCGTGGACCCCGGTTATCGCGGCGACCGCGTGATGTCGGCGGAGCTCTTCACGAACTTCTCGAAGTACCCGAACGTGGACACGCAGCGGAGGTTCTACCTTCCACTCATCGAGCGGCTGCAGTCGCAGCCCGGCGTCATCTCCGCGGCGGTCACGAACGCCGTGCCCCTGCGCGCCAGCCAGCCCGGCAACGCGCCGTTTCAGATCGAGGGCCGCGCCGACGACAACCCCGAGCGGCGCCCGACGGCCGACGCGCGAATCGTCAGCAGCGACTTCTTCAAGACCATCGGCGTGCCGCTGATCTCCGGACGGACGTTCTCCGAGGCGGACGCCGAGAGCGCTCCGCACGTTGTCGTGATCAACAAGACGATGACGAGGTACTGGGACGCATCCAATCCGGTTGGCTCGCGGATCTCGCTCGACGGCGGCGCGACATGGGCCACCATCGTCGGCATCGTCGGCGACATCAAACAGTTCGGCCTCGATCAGGACGTCGTCGCGCAGGTGTACACACCCCTCCGGCAGACGACCGTCGGGCTCGGCGGGTTGGCGCTGGTGCGGACGAACGGCGACGAGGCGGCGGCCGCGCGCGCCATTCGTGATGCCGCCTGGGCCATCGATCCGAACATGCCGGTACAGAACGTCAGGACGCTGGACGACATCCGCAGCGGCTACCTGGCGACCCCGAAGCTGACCGCGGTCCTGTTGACGGTGTTTGCCGCGCTCGCGCTCATTGTCACGATGGCAGGGGTCACTGGCGTGATTGCGACATCGGTGTCCCAGCGAACGCAGGAGTTCGGCGTGCGGATGGCGCTGGGCGCCAGCCGGGCCACGGTTCTGAAGATGGTGGTCGGGCAAGGCCTCGTGCTCGTCGGCCTGGGCCTGCTCGTGGGCGTCGTCGCGTCAGCGGCGGCGACACGCGCGCTCTCGTCGTACCTGTTCGACACGCGGCCGACGGACCCGCTGACGTTCGCCGTCGTTTCCGCCGCGTTCGTGATCGCCGGGACGCTCGCATGTCTGGGGCCCGCGCTGCGGGCGACGACAGTCGACCCGATGCTTGCACTGCGGAGCGAGTAGTCCGACCACTCGGATCGTGATTCATATCGGCCCACCAGCCATCAGCCCGCCAGCAACC
This sequence comes from Vicinamibacterales bacterium, assembly GCA_035939575.1. Classification (GTDB taxonomy): domain Bacteria; phylum Acidobacteriota; class Vicinamibacteria; order Vicinamibacterales; family CAVVIG01; genus DATKHR01. Next base: position 3,942 of record DASZFS010000334.1, read on the forward strand.
AGCCATCCGCCTCCGCTCGCTCATCCGACCTGCGAGCTACGGCGGACGCGGGCGGGCCAGCCACCGGGAAATGCGTCAGGATACGTCTGATGAACCAGAATGGGGCCGGCGCCGTCTTGTAGCTGGAGCAGAAATGCATGAGTGGGTGGGCCGCTGGCCCGGTACTTCCGGCGCGCTCGTGACCGCCGAGCCGGGCCTCGACCACGATTTCGAGGCGCGGATCCGTGACTCGTCCGGCCTGGCGTTCAGCATCGCGTATGGGGTGCTCCGGAATCGAGAGGACGCGGAGGAAGTGGCGCAGGACGCCTTCGCGCGCGCGTTCAGGCGCTTTGGGCAGCTGCGGGATCGAGAGCGTTTTCGCGCGTGGCTCACGCGCATGACGTGGCGGCTGGCCATTGATCGCTGGCGGGCGGACCGGCGGCGGGTCGCGCGGGAGCAGGCCGTCGTCCTTGCGCCGATCGCCGCCACGACGGAGGACGTCGCTCAAGCGCGCGAGCGCGCGGCGAAGGTGTGGCAGGCCATCGAGGATCTTCCCGACAAGCTGCGCCAGGTCGTCGTCCTGGCCGCGATCGAAGAGCACGACACGCGCGATGTTGCCCGGCTGCTCGCGATCCCCGAGGGCACCGTCAAATCGCGGTTGTTTCTGGCGCGGAGAACGCTGGCGGAGCGGCTGCGATGCCTGATCTGAACCGGCGCCACGGCCGACCGGGGGGCAGGGGCCCCCGGAGTGAGCGGGGCGCGTCCGACTCCCCTGACTCTCTCGAGGCTGTAGAAGGGGACATCAATGCCGCGCTCGACGAGATTCGAGCCGCCCGGCCGGCTTCGGACTTCGTGCCGCGCCTTCGGGCGCATGTTGAGCGCGTCCGGCCATCGGTGCTCTCGCGCTGGAGCCTTCCGGCGGCGGCGGTGGCGATGGCGGTTGTCTCGAGCTTCATTGTCGGGTACGAGCGCGGAGCGCGCGACACACCAACGGTCCGACCCGTGGCGAGTGTCGCGGGGTCGGCGGCGGCTTCCATGCAGCATCCCGTGGCTCCGCAGCGTCCCCTGGGTCTGCAGCCTCCGCGGGGCCGGACGGTCACGCGATCATTGTTTGAAATGCCGCGCGTCGGTCAAACGAGCGGACAGAGCCCACAGGGGCGTCCCGCGCCGGCGCCGGGCTCGCCTGGCTCACTGTCCACAGGGTCCTCAGGGTACCCGGGGAACGATGTCCTGGTGCCGGCCGAGGAGCGGGCCGCCGTGGGCCGGTTGGTCGAGGCACTGCAGGCGGGCCGGGCCGACGCGGTATCGATGCTCCGGAGCATCAATGCGGTCACCACGGGCGCGGCAGTGACGCCGGACACGCTGACGGTGCCGCCTATTCAGATCGATCCGGTCGTCGTCGCACCATTCCCGTCAGTTCCACCCGTTCTGGAGAACGTGAAGGAGTCATCTTGAGGGGCACCGCTTCGACTCTCGTCGCGTCGCTTGTGATCGCCGGCGTCTCGGCCGCCCACGCACAGGACACGAACGCAGGGACCGTGACGCCGCTCCGCGTGCAGGTGGTGTTGTCGCGCTATGACGGCGACCGGAAGCTCGCGAGCATGCCGTACACGCTGCTGGTGAACGCAGGGGACCGCGACAACCGCGTCACGCTGCGTATGGGCGTGGCGCTGCCGATTGCCGGCGGCGGCAAGGACGGCGCCACGATGAGCTTCCACGACGTCGGGACCAATATGGATTGCACGGCGACGGCCGCGGACGGCGGACGCTTTCGGATCAACCTGGCCGTCAATCACAGTTCGGTCTTTCAGGGCGACCAGAAGCACCTGGAGGCGACCGTGCCGCGGCCGGGCGACAGCGCGCAGCTGATTCGCTCCTTCACGTCGAGCTTCTCTCTGAATCTGAAGGACGGCGAGACTGGACAGTCGATCGTGGCCACCGATCCCGTCACGGGCGAAACCATGAAGATCGACGTGACGGTGCACGTGGTCAAGTGAACAAATAGATGCCGGACGAGATCTCGCGCCGAACGCTGATCGTCGCCATCGTGGCCTGCGCCGTTCTGCTGGTGAGCGTCCCCGCGGCGGTCATGTTCTTCTCACAGCACCACGAGAGCCGGCTGGTATCGCCGGAAGCGGCCGAGGCCGAGTTCGCGCAACTGCGCGCGCGATTCGCAGGGCAGCGTCCTTTGCTCGACATGGGCGCACGGCACGTTGTCGAACCGGCGGCGGGCGATGACTCGACGCGGCGCGCGACGTCGCTCCACGCGTTTCACACGGTCATCCTCGACACGCGCGGCCGTGCCCCGCGCCTCCTGCATCTGACCGCGCCGTGCGGGTTCGCCCGCCTGTTCGCCCATCGCGACGGCGTCTTCCGGTGGCTCGGCGAGCTGACCTTCCTCGACGACACGGAGTTCGATCCCGAACCGATCCAGCTCCCGTTTGGTGAAATCTCGCGGCACGGCCCTGGCTTGATCGTCGACTACCGCCACGCGGGCGGTGGACAGTTCATCGCGTGGGTAGAGTAGATTCCGCTTCGGCGATTGATCGACGGGCGGTCGTCGTCGGCGCGCTTCCCGCGGTCGCATTCATGCTGCACGACCTGGTATTTCAGCTCCCCGACAACCAGCACGAGGCCACTCTTGGGTTTTTCGTGACAGTTGGCGGTCTCCTGGCCGTCTGGGCCCTGTCTGGCTGCCTTGCCGCAGGCACCGCCCCCCGTGGTCATGCGATGGCGCGTGGCGCGCTGGCCGGCCTGATCAGCGTCGCGATCCTCTGGCTCGCCTTCGCCGTTCTCAACAACCTGTTCATCGATCGAATGAGCTACGAACCCGATCGAATCCGGGCGTTTCACCGAAGCGGCTACGGGACCATGCGTGAATTCGTCAATCGCGGGCTCGTCTTCAGCCCGTTTTTTCCGCTCCTCATGGCCGTGGCCGCAGTCTCCGGCGGAATCGGCGGCGCGATCGGTCGAATTGGTCGTCGGCTACTGTGACGATCCACGCCCGTGCTGGGGCGCCGGCAGCGCTTTCCGCGGCAGCTTGTCGTCACGCATCGCCGCGTCATAGGCGAACACGGCGATGACCGTCGCCTGCTGGATCATGTCGTCGCGCTGCACGCGGTCGAACGTGTCCATGTTCGAATGATGCGTCCTGGCGTTGTATTCGAGGCGATCCACGAGGAACTGAAACGCCGGGATGCCTGCGTCGTCGAACGACACGTGATCGGTCGCCGTGACCGACCGCGGGCCGAGGATGGTGACGCCCAGGTCCTTCAGCGGCGCCATCCACTGTTCGAAGATCGCGCGCGCGGCCATATTGCTCTGCAGCCAGACCCCGCGCACCCGGCCGGTCCCGTTGTCCGAGTTGAAGTACGCGGAGATCTTTGAATGCTCGGGCTTGAGCGCCATCGTCTCAACGTCGGCGACGTGCTCGCGCACGTACGCGCGCGAACCGAGGAGCCCCTGTTCCTCTCCGCCCCAGAGCGCGACCCGAATCGTCCGCCGCGGCTTCGCGCCGATCGTTTTCAGGATCCGCAGCGCCTCCATCATCGCCGCGCTGCCGGTGGCGTTGTCGGTGGCGCCCGTTGCGAACGGATGTGAATCGAAATGCGCGCCGAGGAGGACGACCTCCGAGGCCAGGTCCGTCCCCGGCAGCTCCGCGATGGTGTTGAAGCCGTTCATGCCGGTCTCGTCGTAGAACTTCGTCTCGATGCGCAGCTCGACCTTGACGGGAATGTTCCGCTCGAGCACCCGAACCATCCGGTTGTAGTGTTCGACCGCCAGCGTCACGCCGGGGACGCCCTTGCCGGCGTTTTCGTCGCGCCAACCCCCACCGATGGGAAAGATCGTGCCGCCGTCAGGATGCTGCTGCTGCCACGACAGATCGCTCCCGCCAGCGGCCATGTCGCTGTTGCCGCCGCGATCAAACGTGGCCACGACACCCTCCGCCTTCAGGAACTCCTGAAGCTTCAGCCGGAACGCCGGATCGTTCTGTGCGCCGCGTCCGGCGGCCGGCGCGGGCGGAACAGGGGTCGTCTCGGCTTCAGCGGTCCACTTCTCGTCCATGCGGAGGAGGATCGGGCCTTCGAGCATTCGCACCTGGCGCGCCGGCTGGGTGAGCGCGACCTTGCCCGACAACTTCCCGCGATATTTCGCGAAGTCAGCCTCGTTCGCGATGTCGACGCGCACGACGTCGGCGATGACGGTGCCTTTGGTGCCGGGCGTCCACGACTGGGGATAGCCGATGAGCGGCTGCGCCTGCGGCTCGATCAGGTTCGCGTCGAACCTGACGAGCGACCAGCCTTTTCCGAACTTCCATCGTTCCTGATGGACATTCGAGAGTCCCCATTCATTGAGCCTCTTCATCGCCCACTCGCTGGCCTCCTGGATGGCGGGCGAGCCGGTCAGCCGCGGTCCGTACACATCGGTCAGCCAGAAGATGTGATCCATCACCTGCGAACGCAAGAAGCCCTCGTCCCGGATCCGGCCGATCGTGGCGTAGTCGACCGGCTCGGCGCGCGCGATACCCTGCCGCGCTTCGGTGGTCGAAAACGTCGCGGCCGCGATGACGACCGCGAGAGCACAAGCCGCACGTCTCATCGATATCCCTCCGCCTATTTTTTGATGGTCGCGCCGGTCTTGATCGCGGCGCCTGTCAGCTTGGCGACCGCCGACAGCGTCGTCTGAGCGGCGTTGAGGCCGAGACGGAAGTCTGCGTCCGAGTAGGTGGCGAAGACGTCGGTCGGCTGGTGCCATTGTGGATCCCAGCCGGCGCCGATCTGGGTCCCGCGCTCGTTCTCGCGCACGCTGATGGCCGCCACGAGATCCATGAACGGCGTCGAGTCGGTGTTCGTCATGTGACTGCCCACGGCGGCGGGGAAGTCGGCCGCGTATTGCTCGTTCGCCACCTGCAATTGCCACGCGAGCGCCTGCGACTGCGCGGCCATCTTCGAGCTCACCTGAAACTCGACGTTGACATCGGCCTCGAGCCGCTGCTCCTTGCGCATCGTGCCATCGGGCAGCGGCATGCCGTGATCGAAGAGCATCATGTCGTGCTGAATCATCCCGAGCCATCGCGGCTCCGGGTACCGGCCCGATCCCGGCGGGTTCTCCTTGCCCTGCAAGTCCTTTCGCTGGTCGACGTAGGCCCGCGCCCCGTTCAAACCCGTTTCCTCGTTGTTCCAGAGCGCGAATCGGATCGACCGCTCGGTCTGCACGTCAGGGCTGCTGAAGACGCGCGCCAGCTCCATCACGAGCGCGGTCCCGGATCCATCGTCGTTCGCCGCCTCGCCCCAGCCGTGTCCGTCCATGTGGCCGCCCACGATGTACATCTCGTCGGGGTGGGTGGTGCCGACCTTGGTGCAGAACACCTCTTCTCGCGGCCCCGGCGTCGTCGGCTGCGAGTTGAGCGCACGCAGCCTCTCGTCGGGCTGTTTCATCGGGTCGGTGTTCACGCCGGTCGGGATGCGATAGCCGCGAAGTCGTCCTCCGCCTTGAGCGGCGGTCGTGTTGCCGCGTCCGCGGCCGGCCGGCGGAGTGGGCGGCGGAGGCTCGTAGACGTACTTGACGCGCTCGGTCGGCGTGCAACCGTAGCTCTTCAGCTGCGCCTCAATCCAGTCGACGGCGGCGCGATTGCGATCCGTGCCCTGCCTGCGATCGCCGAACTGCGTGAGGCCCTTGATCGTCCCCTTGTACTTCTCGAGTGCCAACCGGTCGACCAGTATCCGGATGGGATCATCTTGGCCCAGGACCCGCGCTCCCGACACCACCAAGGCCACCGATGTGACCGACGCTGCTACAAGAGCCACCACAGGCGCCGACGCTGCCCGACTGACACGGCGAACTGACCCGCCTCGCATATCCCACCCTCCAGGTGGCCAAGTCTACCGGATGGCCGCGACGTTGTGAGCCGACCGCGCGCGCCCTATCGCATTACCAGTTGAGAGAAGGAGGACTGGAGACATGCGAAGACAATTGGTCAGATACGTTGGGGCGGGACTGGCCGCCCTCCTCGTTGTCAGCTCACGAGCCACGGCGGCCGACTCCGCCAAACCGATTGTGGCGATCGTGGACTTCGACGCGACTCCCTCCGGGCGGCTGTTGCCGCCGCCGCAGCTGGGGGAAACGGCCGCGCAGCTCATGCTCGATCGCCTCGTCGCCTCCGGTGCGTTTCGCGTTTACGACGGACATTGGCTGCAGTATCAGCGCCGCGACACCGACCGCCGCGACCGGCTTGAGACCGTGCGCGCCGGGGCGGAGTCGGCCGGTGTCGACTACCTGCTGCTTGGAACGATCACCCGATTCTCGGAGGAGCGCCGCAATCGGGCGTTCGGAGGTGGTGTATTCCGGTTCCCGATTCTTGGAGGCATGCATCGACAGAGAGCCGAACTCGCGGTTGCCATATCCGTCAGGCTTGTCGACACACGGTCCGGCGAGGTCATGACGACGGCAACCGGAATGGGGACCGCTATCCGGACGAACGTCGGCTTGGGCGGTGCAGGGCTCCTGCGCGCTGGCGGCGTCGGTGGCTTCTCGAACGCGTCGTCCGATTTCCGCGACGCCCAGTTGGACGAAGCCATCAGGCGCTCGATCGAGCTGGCGTCAGTCGAGCTGATCACCGCGGGCCGGCGCCTGAGTGAGGCGCCCGCCGGGCAGCGCTGATGCCGCCACTTCCTCACATCCTCAAATCCCCAAATCCTCAGATTCTGCGTGCTATTCTCGATCGAGGAGTGGGTCATGCCGCTGTTCGATTTTCGGTGCCGCGCCTGCGGGCGGGAGTTCGAGGCGCTCGTCAGGCCGCAAGATCCCGCACCACAGTGCCCGGCGTGTCACGGCGCGGACCTGGAGCGGCTGCTACCGATCTTTGCCGTCAGCTCCGAAGAGAAGACACGCGCCGCGGCGACCAAGAAACGAACCAAGGAAGCGGCAGTCGCCAGGCGCGACAACGTCGCCATGGACATCGAGGCCGAACGGCACCGGATGGAAGATCATTAGTCGTGAGTTTTGAGTTTTGAGTTGTGAGATCGCTGATGTTCCTGCATGTATCACAGGCGCCGGACACATCACGACTGACAGGGGTTACCGCACTGCGACGTCGAACGCGCCGGTCATCACGCGACCGCCGCGTTTGACCTGCGTCCACATCCGATAGGCGCCGGCCTGCGGGAATCCGTACGGGATCGCCACGTCGCCAGCCAGCTCCATTGCGTGCCCGGCGTGCGGGTCGACACTCTCACCCGCGAACTTCCGCAGCGCCGCCATCGACACGCTCCCCGACGGATGGAGGTGCGCGAACACCGCTCCATTCTGGCTGGCAATCACGACGTGGGCGGCCATACCCATATAAGGCTCGACGGTCAACGCCGCGCCGGCGGCGTCGCGGACGGAAAACACGAGCAGGTGTTCGTCGCCTCTGGCGAGCGGCTGCTCTCCTCGTCGCCACACCAGCCGCGACCCGTCGCTCAACTCGACCGTCGGCTCGGCTGATTCCGGCGCGGCCAGACCCGCAAACCAGGAGTCATCCGGGTCGGACGGCGTCGCGGCGATGGGGCCGGTCGCGGGCAGATCGACGCCGCTGACGAGCGTCTGCGCGTAGCCGCTCTCGTGCACGATGTCACCGTAGACGCGATACCGCCCCGCGGGCAGCGGGGGCAGCACGGCGTCGAAGTCGAGCGCCGCCGGCGTGCGCGCGATGGGATGCAGGTGAGCGAGCGCACCGAGCGATGCTTCGCTCACGAGGAAAAGATGCATCAGCTTTCCGTGATCCGGCATCAACGCGTTATAGCGGCTCACGGCGACCGGAGTCCCGGTCCAGCGTGGGTCGCGAATCGCCAGCGTGAACATTTCTCCGGGGGCCCGGACGTCTGACGACGTCACCGTCGCCTGCGACGCGAACGGCCGGTAGAGCACGGACGCGCCGTAGCTGGCCGCTTCCGCTGACCACCAGACGTTGCCGCCCCAGAGCGCCAGCGCTGCGAGCGCGGCTGCAGCGACCACGCCGATTCGCGCGCGCCGGCGTCGGAGACTGTCCGGCTCCAGCCCGGGGGACAGCACGCTCTCGCGAACCGCGGCGCCGACGATCGTCAGGAGCCCCACCGTGAGAAAAACGGCGAGCGCACCCAGCACCGCGCCAAGCCCGGGAGTCATCGTCCGCTGCGCGGTCGCGAGTGCCATCACCGGCATGACGACCGACCCGGGTCCGGACGGGCCGTTGACGTTGACCGACAGCTCGTACGATGTCGGCGTCATGAACCAGAGCTCTGCGGCGAAGAGCGTGGGGTCGCCCGGGACCGCCATTGCGGGTTCCGGAGGTGGCGCGCCCTTCAGGCCGACATTCCATTGGCCGGCCTGCACGGCGACCCGGTGTCCGCTCGACGCTGTCGCGTCTGCGACGCGAACCGTCACCTGGGCGCGGCCGGGAATGACGCCGGGCAGCCGCACGGTGACCCGTACATCGTACGGACCGGCTTTGCCGACGAAGAAGGTATCAGGGCTGCCGACATGCGCCAGCGACAGCGCTGCGAGGGCGATCGTGGCCGCCCGCGCGCGCCATGCCGTCACCGCTGCACCCGCGACATCCAGTTGCCCCACCACAGCCCGCACCGTGCCGATGCGAACGCGAGGATGAGCGCGATTCCAAAGCCGGTGCCGATACCGTTCGGGGGATTCAGCTGATACCACCGTGCCTGCATCGACGGGTCGATGCTGTACTGCATGCGGTCGCTGGCGAAGAACCAGTTGCGCGCCCAGGGTGTCATCAGGAAATCGGCGAACGGCCACTGCACGGCCGCAAACGTCACGACGAACAGCGCGGCGATGACGGCCGCCAGACGCCAGTCGTGGCCGTGCAGGCGGCGCATCGCGACGTCCACGCACACGGCGGGCACGACGAGCAGCAGCGGAAAGTCCGGCGGCATGAAGCGATCCAGCTGCACGTAGATCGGGCCGAGCAGCGGCCGTGCGGCGAACAGCGGCAGGACGATGACCATCACCATCGTCACGCCGGTATAGACGAGCGTCGCGGTCGTCGCCGGCCACCGTGCGACGGACGCGCGCGCCGTGCTGACCATGAAGAAGACGAAGACGCCGGCCGTCACTTCGTAGAAGAGCGGCTGGTGCATGTCCCAGCGCTGCAAGTACTCCGTGCAGATGGTCGCCGCGAGCAGCACGAGCAGGCCGGCGCCGAGCAGGTACAGCCGGCCGAGCCGGCGACGATCGCCGACGGCGCGGTTCTGGGACGCCAGCGCCATGATCATCGCACCGCACTGGATGGCCGCGATGCCGGCCGCGAGCAGCATGTGCGGCGGGCTGATGATCTTCACGTCGAGCCCGTACGCGTTGTGCCACCAGTCATCGAAGGGCGCCGATGTCACCATCGCGAACGCGCCCCAGATACAGATCCACGCGCCGAGGGGCGCGCGGAAGCCCCAGAACCGCACGGCGGCGCCGCGGTCCTGCGGCGTGCCGGCGAAGGTCGTTCGCAGCGCCACCCAGCCGCTCGTGAGACCCGCAAGCACACCGCCGAGATAGATGGCCAGGTGCGCAGGGGTCCAGAACGTGTCGCGGCCGATGCTGCGATGCCACGAGATGTCCCACATCACGCCGACGATCACGCACGTCGACGCGAAGAGCACCGCGTAGATGGACCCGGGCGTCCGGGTGGAGGCGGCCGACTCGATGGACGCCACCCGTCGGAAGGGCACGACGGAGGCAGAGGGAGTAGCCATAGAATATCGAATATTGTACGGGCCATTCGCCGCCGAAAGCTAGACAGTCAAAGGAGCTCGCGATGGAACGAAAGAAAGCGTCCGACTACCCGCAGGAACTGCTCGACTTGTTCCACGAGTACCAGCACGGCGACATCAGCCGCCGCGATTTCTTCGATCGCGCCGGTAAGTTCGCTGTGGGCGGACTGACCGTGGCGGCGATCTTCGAGACGTTGCGGCCCAACTATGCCTGGGCGCAACAGGTCCCCAAAGACGACGCCCGGATCAAGACCGAAAGGGTGACGGTGCCGTCGCCCGACGGCAACGGGAGCATCAAGGGATATCTCGCACGCCCGGCAAAGGCCGCCGGCAAACTGCCCGTCGTGCTCGTCGTCCACGAGAACCGCGGCCTCAACCCCTACATCGAGGATGTTGCGAGGCGCCTGGCGCTCGCCAACTTCATCGCGCTCGCGCCCGACGGTCTCACCTCGGTCGGCGGGTACCCGGGCGACGACGAGAAGGGCGCCGCGGCGTTTCGCGAAGTGAACGGGCCGAAGATGTTCGAGGACTTCGTCTCCGCAGCGAAGTGGCTCAAAGCCTACCCCGAGTCATCCGGCAAGATCGGCGTCGTCGGCTTCTGCTTTGGCGGAGGCATCTGCAACCAGCTCGCGGTCCGCATGCCGGATCTCGGTGCCGCTGCGCCGTTCTACGGGCGGCAGGTCAGCGCCGAAGACACGGCCAAGATCAAAGCACCGCTGCTGCTGCACTACGCCGGCAACGACCAGGGGGTCAACCAGGGCTGGCCGGCCTTCGAGGCCGCGCTGAAGGCCAACCACAAGACGTACTCCGCGTACGTCTACGAGAACACGCAGCACGGCTTTCACAACGACACGACGCCGCGCTACGACGAGGCTGCCGCGAAGCTTGCCTGGCAGCGGACGCTCGACTTCTTCAACAAGCAGTTGCGCGGCTAGCGGCAGAACGGGACATCCAAGAACTCGTTTTGGCACAATCACGGTCGCCGCACTGCGCAACGGTGCGGCGTTCCGTGCAGGCCGGCTTCTTGCGTTGCTGCAGGAGCGATGACCACCAAGGACACGGCCTACGCCGCGCTCAGTGCGGTGCTCGAGGAAGCCGACGCCCGGACCTGCCGAAGCTGCGGCACGCGGGCCTCGGTGCGCATTCCGTCTGCCGCTGCAGGCGACACGTCGACCGCCGGCGTCAGCAGTGTTCCCGACGGAGAGATCGCGTGGTTCTGCTTCGAGTGCGGGCACGAGGATCTCCGTGCCGACTGACGCGCAGGCTGCTAGAAGTTAGAAGTCAGAAGTCAGAAGTCAGAAGTCAGAAGTCAGAAGTCAGAAGTTGGACCTTCGGCGAAGTCAGGCCGGAGCCCGAGCCGACCCCATGCTATCGTCACTCGGCGATGCAGCATGGCTCCACCCGCGCGATCTTCGTGCCCGCTGCTTGCGCGAGCGCGGCGGCGTTTGCCCTGTACGTGACAACGGCCGCGCGTGACATCGCCGGCGGTGCCGGCATCGATTCCGCGAAGTTCGGGTACATGGGCCGCATTCTCGGCGTGCCGCATCCGCCCGGATATCCCCTCTACATGCTGGTCGGTTGGCTGTTTTCCTGGCTGCCTGTCGGATCGCTGATGTTCCGTTTGAGCCTGCTGTCGGCCCTCGGCGGCGCGGCGACGATCGGGCTTCTGGCCGCGCTGGTACAACTCCTCGGCTGCGCGCCGCTCGTCGCTTTCCTCGTGGCGCTCGCCGCAGCCGCGGGCCGCGTCTTCTGGTCTCAGGCCACGATTCCGGAGGTCTACACGCTGCACACGACGCTCCTGCTCGGCTCGCTGGTCGCCCTCGTGGCCTGGGCACAATCGCGCCGGGTGAAGTATCTCTACCTCGCGGCGCTCTCGTTCGGGCTGGATCTTGCCCACCATACCGACGTCGCCGTGTTCGCGCCGGCCATCCTGGTGTTCGTGATCCTGACCGATGCGAAGGTGCTCCGCTCGCCGAAGACGGTGGCAACCGCGCTGGCTGCCGCGCTCGCGCCGCTGCTGCTGTACGCCTACATCGTCATTCGCACGCGACAGGGGGCCGAATACGTCGAGGCTCGCGCGACCGATCTCTCAGGACTTCTGTCGGTCGTATCGGGCCGGCAGTTTGGCTACCTCTTGTTCCGCGGAAGCGTGTGGGACGCGTTCAGGGACCGCTGGACGACCATCGGCCGGTTCTTCGTTCAGGAGCTGGGGCCATGGGGGTGCCTCCTGGCGATCGTGGGCATCGGCGTCCTGTGGCGGCGCGATCGCGCGGTGGGCCTGCTCACCGCGCTGGGCGCGGCCGGCATGATGACGTTTGTCTTCAACTACTATCCGCCGGACATCGAAGTCTTTCTCCTTCCGGTGTTCCTGCTTGGCTGGGTGGCGGTCGCGATGGCGGTTGACGCGTTCGGGCGCATGAGCCGATCCGCAGAATGGCTGGCGCGCGCGGCGCTTGCCATCTGGCTGTTGTGGCAGACCGGCACGAACCTCTCGGCGAACGACGCGCGCCATCCGTCATTCGAGGCGCGGCTGTTCACGCGGCTCCTCGAGCAGATGCCGGCGCACACGGCGATTGTCGGCGACACGATCGACGTCTCGCACATGGTGCTCTACAAGATCTTCAGCGAGCCGGCGATCGCCGCGAAGAGTCCAACGCTCGTCGTGCCCGGTGAGTTCGGCGCCACGCGCGTCTTCGGATTCGTCCGCAACACGCCCGAGCTGCCTGTTGTCGACGGCGCGCCTGACGAGATCGACCGGCTCGTCGCTGAGCGCCCTGCGGTCTACGCGTTCGCCCGGATGGCCGACCAGCTGCGCGCAGAAGGTTTCCGTCTCGATCCGCTGCGGCTTCCGGATCGGCCGCTGCCCGACTTCCTCGCGACGTTGGATCGCGGGCTGCTCGTCGCCGGCGCGGTGCCCGGCGCGGTGGCACAGTCGATGCTCTCGTCGCTCCCGCCCGGGCAGCCACCATTCGCCGCTGTCGGCGCGTCGGCGCCTGCCCCCGATCGCGGACAGTGCTATGCCGTCATCGGGGTCGCCGGCGCGCGACACGGTGCAAGCGAGTCCATCGGCGGCATCGGCCGCGTCGAGGTTCGCAAGGGCCAGCCAGTCGGCACTACCGGCCGCACGGCGAGCGCGGACGTCGTCGTCGAGTGCGGGCCGGCGGCCGCAACGATCACCGTGAACGGTCACGAAATGTCCTCATCGGATTCCGCAGCGCCGCTCGTGAGCCTCGACGCCGGCGGCGAAGCAGTCGATCAGACAATGGCGGCGCCGGTGATGGGTTACCAGGTGCCGTTCGAATGGCGGTGGCAGCCGATCTATCGCGTCGCGGCGGCCAGGGAATGCGTCCGGGTCGACGCCACGTTGACGGACGTCAGCCGCCCGGCTGCCGAAGGCGGCCTGGCGGTCTACGTGCCTCCTCGCGCACGCGTGCGCCTGTATCTTGGCAGCGACGTGCCCCTTCGCCCGCGCCATGGACAGTTCAATCACAGCGCGGCTGCGATCGCCGTGAACGCCGATGCGAAAGACGAGGTCGGGCAGCCTGGGCGGGCGACGCACTGGACGCGCATCGACGTCGGTCCTCCCGGGACGCCGGACGGCGAGATCGTGGATCTGGTGCTCGGATCGACCGCTCGCTCGGGTTTTGCGTTGCTTGAAGGGGCGGCGGCCGATGCGCGCATCTGCGCCGTCACCCTCGGCAACTTTCCGGTTCTTGCCGGAGCGCTCGACGGGCTGGAGCGGGTCATCGCCGATGAATTCCGCAACGAGCTGTTCGGCGACGGCTGGCATCAGGTCGAACAGGATGCCGGCGGCGGATTTCGCTGGACTGCGGCGCCGGACGCCCACGTCCTTGTGCCGCTTGCGCAGCCGGCGTCCATTCAGCTCTCAGTTCGGGCCCTCGTCGACCCGTCCGCCGATCCGGGCGCGACGATCGCACTCAGCGTCAACGGTCGATCTCTCCCACCGCAAGCCGCCGCGCGCGGTTGGGGAACCTACCAGTGGGTGGTAGGGCACGACACCTGGCGCGCCGGTGTCAACGATGTCGTCGTCCACTCGTCGCGCCTGGCGCGCGCGCCCGGAGGCGCGGACCGGCGGCTCCTCGGTATCGCCGTGCGCGAGATTGACTTCAAGATCGTGCGGCCGTAGATACGCGCGAGTACCGAGTACCGGGTACCGAGTCCCGAGTCCCGAGAGCGTTCAGGGAATGAAGGTGAACTTCGCCGAGCCGCTGACGCTGCGGGTGAGGCCGAGGAGCGAACCGCCGAGCGGCCGGGCGCGGGTGGTGATGCGGACGTAGTAGTCTCGCGCGGGATCCAGCTTCGAGGTGTCCGACACCTGCACGCGCGTCCACTTTGTGAGCCACAGCTTGACGACCGATTCGTCTTCCGTCACCGTTGTGTCTTCGGTCCGGCCATCAACCGTGCGCGTGAGCGTGTGCCGTCGAGTGAGATTGTCGTACTGATCGCTGGTGGCCACAACGGTCTTGGCGATGGTCCGGTCTACCCAGGCGGGCACGACCGTTCGCAGCTCGAGCTCGTAGCTGAACGTCGTCCGCAGGCCGCTGGCGATGGCCTCCTGCACGGCCGGCGTGTACGCGTCGTTCAACTCGAAAGATACCAGAACCTGGTTGTCACGGACCGAAGGCGTGATGCGTAGGCTCTCCTGTGCAGGCAGAGGCTGCGCTGCAAGCAGCAGGAGGAGAACCACCCAGAGCGCGCGGGTTCGAGTCATCATGGGCATGTTGTCAGTATCGGATCGAAACCGCGAGGCCCGCGCGCCAGAACGACAGGCGCTCTGAGCCTGACAACGTCAATCCAGGATCGTTGCTCGGTTGGCTGAAGCTCTGGAACCGTCGTACCTCCAGAGTGACGCCGACCGTCTTGTTCAGGAACGCCAGCACGCCGGCGCCCGCGTCGAACGCCGGCAGGACGCGGTTCACCAGGAAGGCGCCGAAGTAATCCTCCTCGTGTACGCGCAGCAGCCCGCCGCCCCCCACAATGTAGGGACGCATCACGTACTCCGTGAGCCGCCGCGGCGCGGCGACTACGATGTTGCCCGTGAGGGTCGTGACGCGGCTCGAGAGGACCAGATGCTGGCCGCCCTCGAAATATCCCGGAGCATCCGCCAGATCGATGTCGACGCCGAAGACCTCGCCGAGGGTCACCATGGAAACGCCCAGGACGACGTTCGACTTGCCCGCAACGTGGTCGAAGTCGGGGAAGGTCGTGCTCCCCCCGAAGGTCGACCCGATCAAGGCGCGGATCTGCTTGTCGGCGGCGGCAGCAGGCGCGGCCGCGAGCGTTACAACCGACAGCGTGGCCGCGATGAGGCCCGGACCGATCCCGTGACGTGCCGCCCGTCCGGTCATCATCGGACGAAGACCGAAAGAAAGAGCCGCGCAAACGGCGACACCAGGATGTCGCCGGCTGCGAGCGGGAACGGCCTCGCCAGGCCCTGGCTGTTGGCGAGCAGCATCAGCGTCAGGCCCCGCCCCGGTATGGTGATAATCATCGACGACGAGGCATTGTCGCTGACACCGAACTGCCAGACGATGCGCTCGCCGTTGTAGGACTGCACGAACCAGCCGAGGCCGTGCGGGAGCCGTTGACCGTTGCGATCGAGCGGCGGCGTCCAGGCGTCGGCGAGGGTCTGGGCGGTGAGCAGCACACCCTTGCGGAGAGAAGCGTCGAAGCGGGCGACGTCCCGAACGGTCGAAATCAGACCGCTGGCCGGTGTCAACGAGACAGCCGAGTATTGTGAGGGGGTCGACCCGCCGTGCAAGTCGATTGCGTATGGCTTGGCCAGCCTGTCGAGCAGTGCCGCGAAATTACTCATCGTGGCGGCGTCGAAGCCGTCGGCGGGAGTCGTCGCCGTCAACACATCAAGACCTGGCACCGAATCGAACATAGCGAAGCGCTGGAGGAGATCCACGGTGGCCGCGCGGAAGGTGCTGTTGGTACACGCCGCGATGACCCAGGCGAGCGGTTTGAGCCGCTCCGGTCGATACGAGAAGGTCAACCCGTCGGGTCCGGCCGATGTGTGTGAGAGCAGCTGGCGGATCGTGGCGCTGAGATCGACATTCTCCGCGTCTCCAGGGCTCGGCGGCGGAAACTGTCCGATGGCATCGTCGAGCGACAGGCGTCCGTCCTCGGCGCAGCGCAGAATCCGACCAGCCGTGAGCAGCTGGCTGGTACCGTCGAGCTCGAACGGTGTGTCGGGCCGCGCGGCTATCGCGCGCTCGAGGTCCTGACGTCCGAATGCCGTTTCCCAGTTCGCGAATCCCGGACGGACCAGGGTCGCCGCCAAACCCGGAATGCCGGCCTGGGATCGAAGAGAGTCGAGATAGTCGCCGAACCGCGACAGGACGAGGTCGTCAGCAGCGCGCAGCAGCACGCTCACCGACAACGAGACGGCCATGGTGAGCAGCAACAGTCGACGCATGGGCTGATCTCGACCCCGTGGGCGGCCCCATCATAACTGGAGACGCCCGGTTACGGATCAAATTCCAAAGATAGGCCACAGACCGGCCAGCCGCGCCCCGATGATCCGGATGTTCGTGGGCGTCCTGGGTGGCGTCGTGACCTGGATCCCGAGCGTGACCACGTCGAAATCGGCGGCGGTCAGCGCGCCGAACGCCGGGTTGAGCACGTCGTTGTTCCAGCGCGTGTCGTAGGTGCCGCTGATGTACATGTCCGAGCCGTTGTCGGCGACGATCAAGCCGTAGCGCTGCATCGCGCGGAAGATCTTCTGGGCGTCGGGCGGGAATCCTGCCAGCGAGCGGCCGGCTTTGAGCCGCAGCCTGGCGCCCATCGGCAGCGCCCCGGCTGTCGAGCCTGCGCGATGCGACGCGGGATAGACGTACCCGTTGGTGGATCGCACCGTCATCCGGAACGCGTGCTGGATCTCACCCGAGCCCGCCACTTCGTCATAACGCACGAGGCCGGGCAGCATCGCAAGACCGGCGGCGTCCGCGGATGTCCAGCCATCCGGGCGGCGGCCGTTGGCCGTCAGGTCGAAGAACGCCCCGGAGCCGGCGTGCCACTGCGCGCCGTCGTAATAGACGTTGTACAACTCGTACAGGCCGCGATGGTCGCCGTCGACGACGAGGAGATGACGGTCGCTGCTGCTCCGGAGATCGACGTTGCCCGGTGCTCCGCCCTCCACCCAGTGTGGCTGCGTTGTCGCCTCGTTGGGAATCGGATAGAAAGGAAACGAGAGCCCGGTCGCGTGGTCGACGCCGTCGCTCTCGTCCCCGTATGCATCGAACTGCACAGCGAGCTTGGGCACAGCGGAATCGACGACCGCGTACGGAAAACCATACACGTTGGGGTTGGTGGGATCGCTGGGATCAACGTTCCCGCCAAAATCGGGGTGCAGGCCCCGCGTCGATCCAATGAAAGAAATGAACGCGGCGGAGCGTGGATCGACTGGCGCGGCCGAGATGTCCAGGTTCCACCAGTTATCCGGCGGAAATAGCGGTAAGGGACCGGGAAGCGGGCCGCCCAGGGTCGACGTGCCCGCCACCACGGTTGTCGCAGCGGCCACCGCGAGCGCGGAGGCGGCAAGGCGCACACCTTTGAGCATCCGGGGGCATCCGCTCCCCGGAGTGAATGAGCTGGGCACGAGAGGGTCGGAGCAAGCCGTACGCCAGGGCTAAGTTCTGTGCAATCAAGGCGATCGGCGGCGGGATCGAAGACAGTTTTGTCGATCGCGCACCGCTTTCTGTCCAGGCCGCCTGCTCGGTCTGTCTTGGCTGCCTACTCAGCAGGCTTCGGTGTAAGCTGCGCCCAGGACACGAGAAACTGGCGTTTGCACTGGACGCATTCAAAAAACCGGGTCTCCGCATCGGTTGGGACGCACAGTTGGCGAGGGCGTTCCTGTCCGCACCAGGGACAGGGAGGGGGATCGTCGTCGTTCCAGAGCACCATAGGTTCAGGCTGCAACTCTTAACTCGTAGTTACCGTTTCGTGAGTATGGATTCCGTCGGTTGAGATACCTTAAAGTACCTTAAAGTCTTATATAAGTCAATTGATTACTTTTGCGCGGGGCGAAGAATCGAGGCGCCAGCGCTGGTTTCTCGGAGCCCTTCTTCTTGGATTGGCCATCCGACTGGCCACGCTGCCGCTGCCAGGGCACGACGACGTCATCACCTGGAAGATTTGGAGCTACGCCGCCTCGCGCCATGTGACGCGGATGTACGGCGTCGGGGGGACGCCCCCAATTCGCGGCGTGGTGACCTGGGGCGAGCAGTGGTCGACCGTCGACTACCCGCCGTTCTTCCTCTACGAATATGCGGTCGTCGGGCGCATCTATCGGGCCCTGTTTCCTTCGTATCCCGACACGCTGGCGCTACTCGTCGCGGTCAAGCTGCCCGTTCTTCTCGCCAGCGCCGGGTTGACCTGGCTGTTCTTCGTGTCGGTCCGCCGCCTGTCGGGTCGAGACGAGCCGGCCCGCTGGGCGGCGCTTGCCTATTGGTTGAACCCTGCGACGATCTTCGGCGGGGAGATGCTCGGCTACGTCGACCCGCTGTACTTCCTGCCTGCGATCGCAGGACTGCTGCTTGCGCATTTCCGGCGTCCCTGGTGGGCCGGCGTGCTGGTCGGGATTGCAGTCGCGACCAAACCACAGGGCATTCTCATCGGCCCGGCGTTCGCGCTCGCACTGTGGCAGAGCGGCGGCCTGTCTGCGCTGGCGTACGCGGGCGCGAGCTGCTGCGCCACCGTCTGGCTGGTGGTACTGCCTTACTACCTGAACGGTGCGCTTCCGAACATGTGGCTGGCGTTCGGGTCGTTCGATGTTCGGCGCGACACGATGTCGGCATACGCGGCCAACATCGGTTGGATTGTCAACTGGTGGTTGCGCAGCCGATTCGGTCTTCCCGAGCTCGGCTTTCCGCGGGCATTCCTGCAGCTGGTACCCCGGCCGCTGGCCATCACGCGGTTTCGAGAGCTCGGTTACCCCGATCCCCGCCTCATTGGCCGGACAGCGGTCATCATCGCCACGCTGTGGGCGATGTGGCTCGCGCGGCGATCTCGCGACTTCGCGATGGCGGCCGCGCTTGGCGCATTCACCGTCCATGCGTTCTTCGTGTTGAGTCCCGGGATGCACGAGCACCACCAGTTGTTCGAGGTGCCGATCCTTGCGCTGGCGGCTGCGCTGCGGCCGCGGTTGAGGCCCGTCTTCGCGCTCGTCAGCGGCATCGTGGCGCTGAATATCAACTACATCTATGGGGCAGGACTGGGGATGGGCTGGGCGGTGCCGAGGATGATGACCGGCATCGATCTCAGCGTGATTGTGGCGGTCGTCAACGTCGCCGCGCTGGTCTGGTTCGCCCGTCGTCTTCGCGACGAGGCGCTGGCTCCCGCGCGCCCGTCACCGTGCGTAGCGCGAGCGATCGGTGACGAGCAGTGACAGCGCCGTGCTCACCAGACTGACGACGAGCGCACCCCAGAACGCGGGCCAGAAACCGCGCACCACGAACCTGAGGCCAAGCGTCTCGGAGATCGAGCTGGTCAGCCAGAGCATGAGGCCGTTGACGACCAGCGCAAAAATGCCGAGCGTGACGATGATGATGGGAAACGTCAACACTTTCGCGACCGGACGGATGAAAGCGTTGATGACGCCGAAGATGATCGCGACGCCGAGGAATGTGACGATGTCACCCGAGTAGCTGACGCCAGGAACGATGCGCGTGGCCACCCACAGCGCGGCGGCGTTGACGAGCGTTCGGATCAGGAACGACATGCGGCGCAGCTCAGGATGGAGCCTACCACAGCGCCGTCTATTTCCTGGTAACCGTCCAGGTGCCGCCTGCGATCTCCGAGTCCTGTCCCTGTCCCTTCGGGCGCAGCGACCAGGTGCCCTTGGCCGAGCGGTCCTCGAACGACGCGGCGACGGTGACCTCGGCGCTCGGATCGAGCGGGAAGTCGTACTTCGCTGTCATCTTCGGCCCGTCGAACGCCACTGCTCTCAAATCGGCTGTGTAGTCGCCGCCGTCAGTTTTCACCGCCACGCGTCCAGCCGGCGCGCCGCTTCCGCTCTTCTCGACCGTCAGCTCGAACGCGCCCGTTCCCGAACCGTCCCAGGTGCCGGTCCACGTTCCGATGTAGCGATCCGCGGACGGCGACTGCCGGGCTGCGCTCGCGCTTCCGACGCCGAGAGCGCAGCACATGACGAACAACAGCCAGGCGAGCCCACTCTTTTCCATGGTCCCTCCTTCGCGCAACGCAACTCAGACGGGCGAGGCGGCGGCGCAGAACGTGTCGAACGCCCGGGTCAGCTCGGCGGCGATCTCCGGCGCATCACGGTTCTCGATCTGGTGCCGCTCCAACATGAAGACGAGCGCGCCGTTGCGCATCAGCGCGATCGATGGTGACGACGGCCGGCAACCGGTGAAGTAGTGGCGCGCGCGGTCGGTCGCCTCGACATCGAAGCCGGCGAAGACGGTGGCGACGACGTCGGGCCGGACGGCGTGCCGGAGCGCCAGCGCCACGGCGGGACGCGCTCGCCCCGCAGCGCAACCGCAGACCGAGTTGACGACGATCATCAGGATGCCGGCGGTGCCGGTTACAGTTCTGTCGACGTCTTCAGGGGTCCTCAGCTCGCGGACGCCAAGGGCGGTCAATTCCTGGCGCATGGGCGCCACGAAGAACTCCGGGTAGGGCACGTACGGATTGTACACGCGTGGCAGGGGGCGGATCGCCCGACAAATAACCCCATAAACCAAATAGCCAGATAACCCAATAACCAGATTGGACGGTCAGGCGGACAGGTGTATGCTTACCGACCGGTCGGTCGGACAATCGAAAACGGAACCAGGACGGCTGTGAGGAGGGCACATGCGTCGAAGGGGTTTCCAGTTCTCGCTCGTTGTCTCGCTGTCCCTGGTACCAGCACTCGTGTGCGCCCAGGTTCCCACGGGCGCGATTGCCGGCACCGTCATCGATCAGGTAGCCGCGGTCCTGCCGCACGCGACGGTCACCATTACCAATAAGGACACGGGTGCTTCGCGCGTCTTGCAAACCGGCGCGGATGGCACGTTCTCGGTGCCGTCGCTGGTGCCGGGGCCGTACGACGTCCTCATCGAGGCCGCCGGCTTTCAGCCCACGGTCAGCCCCGTCGTGGTCGCCACAGGCGTCACGACGAGCGTGAAGATCACGCTGGAATTGAGCTCGCGGACGGAAGCGGTGACGGTCACTGGCGCTGCGGCACTGATCGATCTGGAATCGAACAAGGTGCAGGGCCTGGTCGGCCGCCAGCAGATCGAGAACCTGCCGCTGAACGGCCGGAGCTTCCTGAACCTGGCGCAGCTGCAGCCCGGTGTGACGGTGGCCCTCGGCAACCCGGCGCAGTTCAACGCGCAGTTCAACGTCTCGGTCCTCGGCGCACCGTCGTCGCACACCGCGATCACGGTGGATGGCGGCAACGTTCGCAATCCGGTCGAGGGCGGGACGGGACAGAACTTCTCGCAGGAAATCGTGCAGGAGTTCCAGATCTCGACGGCGAACTTCGACCTGTCGACCGGCATCACCGCTTTCGGCGCCATCAACGTCGTCACGCGCTCGGGCACGAACGATTTCCACGGCGTCGGGTATGGCTACTACCGCGATCACAACATTTCGGCCTACCCGAGCCTGTCCCGGAACTCGCTGACCGACGATCCGGCGTTCTCCAGAGGTCAGACGGGCGCCTCGTTCGGGGGTCCGATCAAGAAGGACAAGTTCCATTTCTTTGCGAACTACGAATACACCGATCAGAACGGCGTCTATGTCGTACAGCCGGACCTGGCATCGGTCGCCGCGTTCGGCACGCTGGCGCCTGCGCCGTATGTCGGTAAGCAGGCGAGCGGGCGCGTGGACTACCGCTTCAACAACAATCACTCGCTCTTCGCGCGCTACTCTCACGACGGCAACACGAACAGCGGCCCGTTCGGCACGCCGGTGGCCCCGTCGAACTTCGTGTCGAACACCAACTACGTCGACCAGCAGCTGGTCGGCATCACCAGCATCCTGACGAGCTCGCTCGTCAACGACTTCCGCTTCTCGCACATGTACTGGCGCAACCGCAACATACCGTCCCCGTGCAACGGCGACCCGAACGGCACCTGCCTCGGCGCCGGCGGGCCGGAGGTCTTCTATCTCAACTCCGTCAACTTTCAGCTGGGCAACAACTTCAACTCGCCGCAGGGCCGGGATCTGCACCGCATCCCCATCTCCGACAACGTCACCTGGCAGAAGGGTGCGCACCAGGTGAAGTTCGGCGGGGAGTGGGAGCACGTGGACGCGATCGGGTATTGGGGGTTCTTCGACCCCGGGCGCGCGTACCTGCTGTCGCCGGAATTCCTGGCGGCAATCAACCCCGTGTTGCCGCGGCTGTTCGGCCTGCCGGACGGCCAGATTCACAACCTGAACGATCTGAAGAAGCTGCCCGTTGCCGCGTTCGTTCTTGGCATCGGCGATCAATCGCAGCCGTCATACAACGTGGACAACGCACGCCGCAATGACCGGTTTCACTTCTACGCGCAGGATGGCTGGAAGGTCACGCCCAACTTCACGCTCAACTACGGCCTCGGCTGGGAGCACGAGACCAACGTGCTCAACTACGACCTGTCCAAGCCGCAGTACCTGGCGCCGATCTACGGCAGCGACCTGAGCCCGACGCAGAAACAGTACAAGAACTTCGCGCCGGCTGCCGGTTTTGCCTGGTCGCTCGGAACGGTCCATCCAACCGTCATTCGCGGCGGCGCGGGGATTTTCTACGACACACAGCTGGGCTGGTGGCGGCTTGGCGAGCGCGCGGTGATCGGCGGATCCGGCCGTCAGTTCATCGGCAACGCGGCCGTGACCAACCCGTTGACGGGACTGCCGTTCAGCACGGCGTACCTCAACTCGCTCGCGCTCAACTACGGGACGTTCCTTGCGGAACTGCCCGCCCTGCGCGCGCAGCAGGATGCGAAGTACCCGGGAACAGGAACCGCGCCGCAGATTCTCCTGTCCAAGCAGGCGAACGCGCTCGGCGCGCTGTATCCGCAGGATTTTCCGACGGCGAGGGCCAATCACGTCAACGCCGGTGTTCAGCGGCAATTGACCGACGAGATGTCTGTCCAGGCTGACGTCGTCTATCGAAAGGGGCTTCACCAGACACCGGGCGGATTCTTCGGCGCCAGCGTGGACTACAACCGCTTCAACGCCATCGGCGGCCCGGTCATTCCGGCCTGCACGACAACGGCGCAGGCCAACGATCCCAGCGCGGAGTGCTCGTCCGGGCCCATCAACTTCTGGTGGCCCGGCGCCACGTCGGTGTACAAGGCGCTGCTCGTGCGGCTCGACAAACGCTTCTCCAAGCGCTACCAGTTCACGGTGTCGTATGCGCTGCAGAGCGACAAGGCCATCCAGGACGTCACTCAGAACCTGAACAACTACTTCGCGACGTATGGGCCGGATCTGCCCAGACACAACCTGACCGTCGCCGGCATGGTGGAGCTCCCGTGGAAGGTGCAGGTGTCGCTCCTGTCGGCGTTCCAGAGCCGCCCGCCCGTTGCCCCCGTCATCAACGGCTTCGACAACACGGGGACCAACGTGTCGAGCAGTGGCTACACGCCGCTGCTCGAGATCCTCGGCCAGGGCTACTCCGACTTCCTCAGCAAGGAGGACCTGCAGAACCTGGTCAACCAGTACAACAACACGTATGCCGGCACGCTGACGCCGGCGGGCAAGGCCGGCATCTCACCGGGCCAGAAGTTCCCGGCGATCACGCTGCCGGCTGACTATCAGCTCGGCGACAAGTTCTCGTCGCAGGACGTCCGGGTGTCGAAGAGCATCGCGCTTCCGTTCGGCGCCAAGACGGATCTTCGGCTGATCGGTGAGGTGTTCAACATCTTCAACGTCTCGAACCTGACCAATTTCAATTACAACCTCGTCGTGCCGGCGACTTTCGGCAAGGCGAACCAGCGCGTGGGGCAGACGTTCGGATCCGGCGGGCCGCGCGCGTTTCAAGTCGGCGCGCGCCTCAGCTTCTAGCGGCGCGCGGGCCGCGGACGCCAGGCGCGTCGGGATGGGGAGATCGCATGCTGGGGGCGGCGGATGTCGTCGCCTTCGTGCCGACCGCCGATTTCGAGAGATCGCGGGCGTTCTACGAGGGCGTACTGGGATTGCGGTTCGTCGGGAACGACGGCTTCGCGATGGTGCTCGATGCCAAGGGCGTGATGATACGGGTCGCGAAGGTACCTGACTTCACGCCGGCGCCATTCACGATCCTCGGGTGGGAAGTCGCCAATCTGGAGGGCACTGTCTCCGCCCTCCAGAAAAAAGGCGTCCGCTTCGAGCGGTTCGGGTTCTTCGAGCAGGACGCGCTGGGCGTCTGGACCGCGCCCTCGGGAGACCGGGTGGCGTGGTTCAAGGATCCCGACGGCAATCTGCTGTCGCTGTCATCCGCCTCATCTCCCTCAACCCAATAACCAGCCACCAGCCACCAGCCACCCGCCAGTGTCAGTCCTTATTGTTGTTGAGGAGCATGACGACCGCAGCGAGCGCGGCGCCAGCCTGCAGCATTCTCAAATCGACATCCGACGGCGCGTCGTCCGGCCCGAACGTCACCTGCAGCACGGTGTGCTGGCCGGTGGACGACTCGCCTGGCGCCGGCTCGCCCATGGAGAAGTAGATCGATTTGCAGCCAGGCGGCGGGACGAGCTCGGCCTGCTCCCTGGACTCGACGTCCTCGACGTCCTCGACGTCCTCAACATCGATGATCCGCACATCCTTCGCCGACACCAGCCGGCGTAGCCCGCACTCCATCCGCTCGCGCAGCTTGCTCGCGTCCCCACTGACATCGGGGCTATTGAGCAGCATCGACAGCTCGACCAGCCAGTCGGCCAGGCCGCCGGGTGTCGACGACTGCTGCCAGCGAACGGGCGGTCTCGGCCCATCGAGGTCCAACTCGCGCTCGAAGACGGCGGCGGCGCGGTATCGCACGCCGAGCCCATCGACGGACACGACCTCGCTCCGCACGAACCGCGCCGGCACGACCACGGAATCGCCGGCGCTGCGGAGCTCGAATTCAGCCACACTGCCGGGCGCGAACTTCGAGGTGGTCTCGACGAGCACCCCGGTTGTCGAGATGTTGAGCAGGCGCACCTCGAGGCCCCACGGTAGCCGCACGGCCGACAGCCAGGGCAGGTCGGCGCGGCTCTTCCGGGCGGCGCGATACTGCGCGACCTTCAAACGCGGACGGATGACCGAAACGTCCCCGCTCGGGCGTGTTGATTCCTGTGTGGCCACGACGCTTTGGTCTCCTGACTACGCGACCGCTGTGCGGACGTCCATTTCGCCGAAGCGGAACGCATCCAGGAACGCCTCGACCACCTGCGGATCGAAATCGGTGCCGGTCCCCTTCAGGATGATGTCCTTGGCGTCGAACGGCGACATCGCCTTGCGGTACGGCCGGTCGCTCGTGAGCGAGTCGTACACGTCCGCGACCGAGATAATTCGCGCCTCGAGCGGAATCTCGTCGCCTTTGGTCGCGTGATAGCCCGACCCGTTGAACTTGTCGTGGTGCGCGAGGACGATCGGGATGACGCGGCGCAGCGATCCACCGACCGTCTCGAGCACGGCCACCCCCTTCTCCACATGCCGCTGAATCTCCTCGTACTCTTCACGGGTGAAGCGCGCGGCCTTGTAGAGCAGCTCACGGCTCACCTCGAGCTTCCCGATGTCGTGCAGCAGCCCCGCAGCGCGCACGTCCTCGATGCGTGCCGACGGGAGCGACAGGTGCGCAGCGATGCGGGCAGCGTACACCGACACTCGATACGAGTGATGCTCGGTGTACTCGTCCTTCGAGATGAAATGCCGCAGCAGCATGAGCACACCATTGTAGGTTTCGCGCAGCTCGGTCAGCTGCGTGTTCGTGTGCTCGTAGAGCGTCCCCATCAGGTAGCCGGTGACGATGAGGATGCCGCCCCACGCGGCCAGATCCAGCCAGGTCGACAACGTGGGCATGGTCGATGCGGCGTTCGCGTGGCCCGTGAGCATGCCCGGCGAGGTGGCCGTCAGCAGCGCCACGAGCAGCACGCTGGCGAACGCCGTCAGCGTGGCCTGGCGTCTGCCGTAGAGATATGCCGAGCCGAGCGTCGGCAGCGTGTAGAAGGAGAGCATCATGCGCTGGGAATCGACTACGAAGTTGAGCAGCAGCGCGATGATGAACATCGACAGGATGAGCCACAGCTCCTTATTGACCTTCTCGAAGTTCGCCTTCTTGAAATGAGCCAGGGCTCCACCCGGACGAGAGGCGGTCGAGGACGACTTCAAATCCATTGCAGACACCTACATCTTCGAAGGGCACGAGGTTGATGCAAACCGGACCATCGGCTAGGCTGCTCAGCAATAGATGTTCCCTATTGGACACTGCGCCGCATTCGACAAGACGAGATACCTGGAAAGCGCTGATGTGAAAGGGCTTCCATAGCGACACCGGGTGTGAACGCCAGCGTGGCCGGGTTCGGCGCCGGTCTCAAAATGGTGCACGGGCCGAAGCGACTCAACCCGCTATCTAGTAGGCCACACAAGGTTTAAGCGAATTCTCCGTATGAAGCACACCGGATGGTTATATATAAGACACTACATGACAAAATGGTGCTCCCGAGTTCAACTTTGGAACCTGATCTCAGAACCGTCCGTCGCGGTCTCGAACTTGTCAGGCGTGGTATCCTCCCATGTCGGATCTTGCCGCGTGCTGTGCCGCCTGTGGGTAACGAGCCTCCGCTGACTCGCTTCTCCTCTAGTTCTGCTTGGCTACGAGACGAAATCCACCTGAGGTCCGGATCGGGCCTCCTGGAGATGCGCGCCGCAACGCGGCGCCGATTGTCGCATCCGCGACAGAGGAGTCAGTGCATGGGTCGAAAGTTGTACGTCGGAAACCTTCCTTACGAAACCGGTGAAGCAGAGCTGCAGGAGCTCTTTGGCCGCGCGGGAACCGTCGAAACGGTCCGGGTGATGCGCGACATGGCGACTGGTCGCGCGCGTGGGTTCGCGTTCGTCGAGATGAGCACGGACGAAGAGGCCCAGAAAGCGATTACCGAGCTGAATGAATTTCAGCTCGGCGGCCGTGGTCTCGCCGTCAACGAAGCGCGCCCGAAGCCGGCCCACTCGGGCGGCTTCGACGGTGGCGACTCGCGTCGCCGCCGATCAGAGCCTCGCTGGTAGGAATTGATGACTCGATCCTGGACGGGGCCGCCGCCCGGTCCAGGATCGAGTATCCTTACTGCCGTCCCGCTTTCTTGAGCCTCTGCGGCCATTCTGGCTACAGCCCTCACCAAAGCACTCCGTGAGGGTAGTGCGGGTGAATCTCGACCACACCGGTTCACTCCTGGGTCCCCCACCCACTTGGAAAGGATCCACATGCGTCTCCCGACAGGGATGAACAGCTTCGAGTTCGTGATCGTGTCGAGTCTTCGCTCAGCGCAGCTCCTGCGCGGGTGCCTCGCGCGCGTCGAAGGTGAGCACAAGTGCATCGTCACGGCGCAACTCGAGGTAGCGGCCGGCGCCGTGGCCTGGAGCCGAGCCAAGCTCCCGCTTGTCGATCGTCCTTCAGTTGACAGTATCGCGGCGCGCGGCGAGCTGGTTGGGGCGCTTCTGCCTGTGATTCCGTGAGGTGCCTGTGAGCGTGACTGTCCATCTCGTCAACCCGAGCTCCGTCTCGTTCGGGGTGGCCGTGATCACACCGCGGTGGCTGTATGTCCTCGGCGCGGCCACGGGCACCGAGTGGGGCGACCCGCGTCTGGTCGACGAGACGCTGGACCCGCTCGACGCCTCGACGATCGCGCCTGGCGACGTCGTCGGCATCGGCATCCACACGGGCAACGCGCGGCGCGGCTATGAAATCGGACGTCAGGCCCGCGAGCGGGGTGCGTGGGTGGTGTTCGGCGGCATTCACGCGACGCTCTTTCCCGAGGAGGCGCACGAGCACGGCAGCGCGCACGCCGTTGTGCGCGGCGACGGCGACCTCGTGTGGGCGTCGGTCGTCAGGGACTGCGTGGCCGGCCGGCCGGGCCGCGTGTACGACGGCGGCCGTGTGAGCGGCGACGAGTTTCTCGCTGCGCGATGGGACCTGCTGCCGGCCGACCGGTACATGTGGGCGTCGGTCCAGACGGTACGCGGATGTCCGAAGCACTGCTCGTTCTGCTCGGTCTGGCGCACGGATGGCCAGGAGCCGCGGCAGCGCCACGTCGATCGCGTCGTCCAGGAGATCGTCGAGCTGCGACGGCTCGGGTTCCGCTTCATCGCGCTGGCCGACGACAACTTCTATCCCGTATCGTTCGACGACCTGGCGCAGGCGCGCCGCCGGGCGGATCCCGGACGATTGCAGGAGCTGCAGGCGCTCCGCGAGGAGCGGTTCCACCTGATGGCTCAGCTCGCCAAGCTGCCCGACGACCTGGTGTTCTACACGCAGATCACGATGGAAGCGGCGGAGGATCCGGAATTCCTCGACGCGATGAAGCGCGCGAGGATTCTCGGCGCGCTCGTCGGCGTCGAGTCG